>JAKLKS010000055.1 GCA_023150535.1 Planctomycetota bacterium | reverse complement strand
TTCCCGATGGTCTTGTGGTCCTTGGAGAAGACGTAGGTGCGGAGGAACCCCGACGGGGGGGAGTGGTGGACGTGGGGGGGGGCGGCGGGGGTCACTTGCCTTCACCTCCGGTGGGCGCGCCCCCGGCCGCGGGATCGCCCCCCGCGGCGGAGCGGCGCGTGTAGATCGACCAGTACTCGTCCATGGGGGCCGGGCCGTAGTCCCGGATCTCGTCGGCCACCGCCTGCACCTGCGCCGCCAGCCAGGCGTCGTACTCCGCGCGGGGGAGCACGATCACCCTCCCCTTGTCCATGCTGTAGTGCCCGAGGCCGCAGAGCTCCGCGCAGGCGACGTCGAACTCGTGCCGCCCCTCGGCGTTGACGGGGAGGCCCGCGGCCGCCATCTCCGCGACGCTCTTCGGGCGGATGACGATGCTCGTGAACATCCCCGGGACGGCGTCCTGCTTGGTGCGGAAATGGGGCAGGAAGAAGGAGTGGATGACGTCGATGGACCGGAGGCGCAGGATCGTCGGCCGGTCGTCGGGGATGCGGAGGATGTTGACGGAGGTCACGTCGTCGGTGGCGGCGGGGTCGGACTCGAGGCCGCCGAAGCGGCCGTCCGCCCCCGGCCAGCGGAACCGCCACTCGAACTGCCGCGCCAGGCACTCCACGACGTTCGCCTCGGCCTCCGCCGGCGGCTCCCCGTACATCTCGGCGTGGACGGCGTGGTCCTTGATGGCCAGGCTCACGTCCAGGATGCAGAAGACCCCCAGCGCGAAGACCCCGGTGAAGGTGCGCGCCCCCTTCGTCTCCCCGGTGGCGTAGACCGCGCGGTGCCCGGGGCGGGCCCTGTAGGCGATCATGCACCAGGCGAGGATCGCGACGACGAGGGCGAAGGCGACCGCCCCCATCCAGGTGGCCATCCAGAAGAGGGAGTCGACCCCGGAGGCGTTGGTGGCGGCGTCCCCCGGGAACAGGGGGCCGCCCGCGAGGGCGGATTCGGCGGCGGCGAGGACCCCGGCCGCGGCGGCGGCGGGGATCGCGGTTCGAGGCAGGGAGCGGGGCATGGGGGCCCTCCGGACCATGAGGGCACGCTATTTAGGGTTGACGCCCGTCATCGTCACATTGATTCCGGGGTGACCTTGACGGGCGTCATGGCGGGCGCCGTGACCGCCGCCGCCCCCCCCTCCGGCGCCTCCCGGATCAGGGGGATCCCAGGGCCGAGAGCACCTCCGCCGCCGCCTCCGCGGGCCGGAGATCGTCGGTGTCGAGGACGAATCCCGCCAGGGACCGGTAGATCGGCTCCCTCTCCCGGAGGAGCTCCTCCACCTCCTCCTCGGGGGGCTTCCCGCGCAGGGAGGGCCGCCCGCTGCCCCGGATGCGCTCCGCCAGGGTCTCCACCCGCGCCCGCAGCCAGACCGCGAGCGTGCCCGGGGGGAATCCGGCGATCCCCACCACCGCGCCGCCGCCGAGGGCCACCACGGTGCCCGTCGGCCGCAGCGCCCGGGCGACGGCCTCCCTCTCCAGGGCGCGGAAGGCCTCCTCCCCCCCCTCGGCGAAGAGGGAGGCCACGGGGCTCCCGGCCCGCTCCTCCACCAGCCGGTCGGTGTCGAGGAGGCGCCGCCCGGTGACCGCGGCCAGGGCCTCCCCCACCACGGTCTTCCCCGCCCCCCGCATGCCGAGGAGCACGATGCGCCGCTCCCGCCCCGCGAGCTCCGCGTCGGCGGTCCGGAGCATGGCCTCCCCGTCGGGCCTGGGGACCCCGAAGAGCCGGAGCTGATCCACGGCCTGGCCCGCGAGCATCTCCACCCCCCGGATCCGCACCTCCGCCGGCCCGGCGAGGAAGGCGGTGTCCCGGGGGTTGTAGACGGCGTCGAGGCGGATCCTCGCCCGGATGCCGGGGGCGAGGTCCTCCGCGGGGTCCCTCGGGGCGGAGGGCCACATGCCCACCGGGGTCGCGTTGACGAGGAGGTCCACGGTGCGCTCCCCGGGCCGCCCCGCGAGGGCCCCCGTGGTGGCGGCGGCGGCGGCGGTCTTGTCGGTGTTCCGGCCGAGGAGGTGGACCCGGCAGCGCTCCTCCTTGAGGGCCGCCGCCACGGCCCGCGCCGTGCCCCCGCTCCCGAGCACCAGGGCGACCTTCCCCTCCAGCGTCCCGAGGGCCTCCCGCGCGAGCCGGCGCGCGGCGGGGCCGTCGGTGTTGGCGGCGACGAAGATCCCCCCCCGGCGGAACAGGGTGTTGGCGGCGACCCCGTGGGCGGCGACCGCCTCCGTGAGGGAGGCCATCCAGAGGGGGATGGCCTTGAAGGGGGCGGTGAAGGCGAGGCCTGCGGCCCCGAGTTCGAGGAGGAGGGCGGCGGTCCGGTCCCCGTCGAGGCAGGGCACCGGGAGGTAGACCGCGTCCCTCCCCGCGGCCCTCAGGGCCCCGTTCACCATGGCGGGGGAGACGCTCTGCAGGAGGGTCCGGCCGAGGAGCCCGTAGAAGGCGGTGGAGGTCCGGAGGGAGCGCACCCCGTAGACCTTCTCCAGTTCGGGGAGGGAGGGCATGCCCGGGACCGCCTCCCGCCCGGGGCGCGGGGCGGCGTAGAGGAGGGCCCCCCCGACGACCGGCTGGAGGAGGCGCGTGACGGCGCCCCGGGGGCCGGCCCCGAAGGCCGCGAGCGGCCGCGCCCCGGGCGGCCGTTCCCGCAGCAGCCGGAGCGCCTCCAGCGCCGCGGGGGCGTCCCCCGCGGGGAGGACGAGCTTGAGGAGGTCCCCCTCCTCGGCCTCCAGCCGCCGGAGGGCCTCGGCCGGGGGCTCCGCCGACCCCTCGGGGAGGTGGAGGGATCGGAGGATCGCCGCCCGTCCCCTCCCCGGCGCCGGCCCGGCCCCCGCCTCGAAGTCCACGAAGGAGGCCCCCGCCGCCACCGACTCCTCGAGGAGGAGGCGGCGGTCCTCCTCGCCGGCGAGCCAGAGCCCCCCCTCGGCGGCGCGGCGGCAGGTGGCGATGGCGGGGCGGGGGAGGCCGGGGAACAGGGCGGCGGGGGAGGGGGTCCCCTCGAGGTGGTCGAGACGGATCTCGAGGAGGTCGCAGAGGGGGGCCGCACGCTCCGCCTCGGAGCGGACCCGCGCGGCGGTCCGCTCGGCGATGACGGCCACGACGCGGGTGCGTGGCGCCTCCGCTGGCAAGCCTCAGCCCTCGCTCAGGACCCGCCCGCCGGGAGGCAGGTCGACGGGGGAGGATTGTCCGGGGCCGGCGGGGGAATGCACGATGAAACAGGCGGAGCCGCTGCCCGACATGTGGACCGCCGCCCCGGAGGCCCTCCAGAGGTCGAGGGCGGCGGCCAGGGGGGGGCAGACCTCGCGGGCCGGCCCCTCGAGCCGGTTGAAGCAGGCGGCGGAGAGCGCCGCCGGGTCCCCCGCCGCCAGCGCCGCCAGCACCGCCCCGGGGTCCCTCCGCTCCCCCGCCGCCGCCGGGCGGCAGCGGGCGTAGACCTCCGCCGTCGGGGCGGGGGCCCCGGGATGGAGGAGGGTGCAGCGGAACCCCGCCGCGGCCGGGACCTCCTCGAGGATCTCCCCCCTGCCGCGGGCCCGGGCCGGCCTCCCCGCGAGGAAGAAGGGGACGTCGCTCCCGAGGGAGAGGGCCAGCGCCGCGAGCCGGGCCTCCCCCACCGGCTGGCCGAGGAGGGTGTTGACCGCCCGCAGGGCCCCCGCGGCGTCGCTCGAGCCCCCCCCGAGGCCGGCGCCGGCGGGGATGCGCTTGCGCAGGACGAGGCGGACGCCGCTGCGGGATCCGGCCTCGTCGAGGAGGAGGCGCGCCGCGCGGGCGGCGAGGTTCCCCGGCCCCGCGGGGACGGCGGGGTCCGGGGCCCCCCCGGGGAAGGCGACCTCCAGGGCGACCTCCCCCCCCGGCTCCAGGGAGGCGGCGAGGCGGTCCGCGGGCCCCCAGGGGACCATGACGGTGTCGATGTCGTGGAACCCGTCGGGGCGGCGGGCGAGGACCTCGAGGAAGAGGTTCACCTTGGCGGGGCAGCGAAGGACGAGGGCCGCGGCTCCGCCCGGGGCGGCCATCAGCCGCGGGCGCGGGCCGGGGACCGCCGGGGGGAGGGGGCCTTCTCCGCCGGGATGATGCGGTTGCGGCCGTCCACGAAGGCGACCTTCGGGACGAAGGTCCGCGCCTCGGCGTCCTCGAACTGCCCGTAGGCGATGACGATGACGAGGTCCCCGGGCTGGACGAGGCGGGCGGCGGCGCCGTTGGCGCACATCGTGCCCGAGCCGGCCTCCCCCTCGATGATGTAGGTCTCGAAGCGGGCCCCGGTGTTCACGTTCACCACGTGGACCTTCTCGTTGGGCAGGAGGTCCACCGCCCGCAGGAGGTCGGCGTCCACGGTGAGGGAGCCCACGTAGTCGAGGTGGGCGTCGGTGACCGTGGCGCGGTGGATCTTGGACTTCATCATCGTGCGGAGCATGGGCGAGTCTCCGGGACTGGGTTCGGGGCGGCGGCGAGAGGATACACCGGCTGCCTGAAAGGATACCCCCGACCCGTTCTTTCGGGGATTTCGGGGGCGGGGTGGGTTCCTCCCGGATCGTGCGGGTGCGCCGATGCCGTTGCGCGCCTGCCGGCGCGCGGCTCCCGTCCCGCGTCGGCCGGAACGGATCGTCCGACGCGGGACGGGAGCGTTGGGACGGCCGCGGCGGGGGTGGAGGGGCCGGCGGCAACCGGCGAGGGGGGGTGACCCTCGATACGGGAGGGGGGTTTCCCGGCGGGGAGGGCGGATCCGGGAGGGGACCGGGGGCGGGGGTGGACCGGGGGCGGGCCCTCCCCGCCTCCCTCCCCTACTCCAGCAGCACGTTGTCCAGCAGGCGCACGCTCCCCGCCCTCCCGGCGGCGAGGATCACGGCGCGGTCCGCGTCCCCCTGGAGGGTCTCCAGGGTCTCGGGGTCCGCGACGACCAGGTAGTCCACCGCGAACCCCGGCTCCTTCCCGAGGACCCCCGCGGCCTCGGCGTGGAGCCTCCCGGCGTTGCGCTCCCCGTCGGCCCAGGCCCGCCGCGCCGCCTCCAGCGCCCGGGGGAGGGCGAGCCCCTTCCGCCGGTCCTCGGGGGAGAGGAACCGGTTCCGGGAGGAGACGGCCAGCCCGTCCAGGTCCCGCACCGTGGGCATGACCACCACCGTGCAGGGGGCGCCGAGGTCCTTCACCATCCGCCGCACGAGGCAGGCCTGCTGGAAGTCCTTCTGCCCGAAGTAGGCCCGGTCCGGGAGGGCGAGCGCGATGAGCTTGAGCACCACCGTGGCGACGCCGGAGAAGTGGCCCGGCCGGATCGCCCCCTCCAGCACCCGGGAGATCCCCTCCACCTCGACCCGCGTGCAGAACCCCTTCGGGTACATGTCCTCGGCCGACGGGGCGAAGACCGCGTCCACGCCGTTCTCCGCGCAGAGGGCGATGTCCTCCTCCAGCGTGCGCGGGTAGCGGTCGAGGTCCGAGGGGTCGTCGAACTGCCGGGGGTTCACGAAGATGCTCGCCACCACGCGGTCGGTCTCCCGGTAGGCGGCCCGCATGAGGGAGGCGTGCCCCTCGTGCAGGGCCCCCATGGTGGGGACGAGCCCCGTCGTGAACCGGTTGCGGAGCGAGGTCTTCACCCACCCCCGCAGGTCCTCGGGCGTCGAGAGGAGCCGCGGGGCGCCGCGGCCGAGGCGCTCCGGGAGCCGCCGGAGGAGCTCCGCGATGCTCAGCGCGAGCACCGGGTGGAGGAAGTCGCCGGCGATCTCCGCGGCCGGCTCCAGCACGAAGCGCCGCCCCGTCAGGCGCGGGTGGGGGACGATGAGCCCCGGCTCCTGCACGACGAGGTCCCCGTGGAGGAGGATGTCCACGTCCACCTCCCGCGGCCCCCAGCGGACCCCCGTGGCGCTGCGTCCGACGCGGCCCTCGACCGACTTGATGAGGGCGAGGAGGTCCCTCGGGGAGAGGTCGGTCTCGACCAGGGCCGCCCCGTTGAGGTAGGAGCCCTGGGGCGGGCCGCCCACGGGCTCCGTCTCCCGGAGCCGGCTCACCCTCTCCACGCGGACCGCCCCCCGCTCCTGGAGGAGGTCGAGGGCGGTGCGGATGTGCTCCTCCCGGGGCTCGAGGTTGCTGCCGAGGCCGAGGAGGACCCGGGTCACGGCTCCCTCCGATCCGCCGGGTGGGGGGCGGCCGGGGCCGGGGCCGGATCGGCCCGCCGCCGCCGCAGCAGCCCGACCACGGGCCCCGACAGCGCGTAGGCGAAGAGGAGGCCCGCCAGCACCACCTCGAAGTGGAAGGCCAGCGAGAGGACGAGGACGAGGAGCCCCCCGACGAGGTACTGGACGGGCTTGCGCCCCTTGAGGAAGCGGTTGGTGACGTGGGGGTAGGGGGCGCGGGAGACCATGAGCACGCCGAGGAGGAGCACCGCCCAGGGGAGGAGGCGCAGCAGCGCGGACTCCGGGTTGAACTCCGGGTCCGGGAGGAGCAGCGCCACCCCCGCCACCACGCCCGCGGCGCCCGGGGTCGGGAGGCCCTGGAACCAGAGCTGCTCCTCCTCCGGGTCCCCGTGCTGGGCGTTGTAGCGGGCGAGGCGGAGGCCCGCCATGAGGGCGAAGAAGACGGAGAAGAACAGGGTCTGCTTGTGGTCCTCCATCCCCCCCACCCCCTCGGCCATGCACTTGGCGAGGAAGGCGGGGGCGACGCCGAAGGTGACGACGTCGGCGATGCTGTCGAGCTGGGCCCCGAGCGCGCTCGACCCGCCCGAGAGGCGGGCCACGGAGCCGTCGAGCGCGTCGAAGACCATGCCGAGGAAGATCATCCAGCCCGCGTAGGCGAGGAGGTCCACCATCTCCCTCGGGACGGGGAGTCCCGGCCCGTGGGGGACGGCGAGGGCGTCGGCGGCCTTGGCCACGGCGAGGAAGCCGCAGAAGAGGTTCCCCAGGGTCAGCAGCGTGGGGAGGACCTGGGGCCGGTAGAGGCGGCGGCGCCGGCGCGGCGCGGGGTCGTCGCCGGGGGCGTCCCTCACCGGGCGCCTCCCCCCCCGGGGGCCTCGGGCGCGGCCTCGACCTTCCCGATCACGGTGGACCCTCCGCGCACCACGTCCCCGACCTTCACCCGGCAGGCGAAGCCGGCGTTCACCGGGACCCACAGCTCCGTCCGGCTGCCGAACTTGATCATGCCATACCTCTCCCCGCGCTCCAGCGCGAGGCCCGGCTCCGCGGGGCAGACGATGCGCCGGGCGGCCACGCCGACGACCTGCCGGACGAGGATCCGCAGGGGCGGCCTCCCCGGCGCGCCCGGGCACTCGATGCCGAGGGCGCAGGACTCGTTCTCTTCGACGGCCCGGCGGTCGTAGGCGGCCAGGAACTTCCCCTCGCGGTAGTGGCGGTGGCGGACGACGCCGCGGGCGGGGCTGCGGTTGACGTGGACGTTGAGGGGGGAGAGGAAGATGCCGATGCGGAGGGCCTTCCCGCCGAGGAACTCCGGCTCCTCCACGGTCTCGATGTCGGCCACGACGCCGTCGGCCGGGGAGACGAGGAGGCCGGGTTCCGAGGGGATGGACCGCTCGGGGTCCCGGAAGAACCAGGCGACGAGGGCGGCCCCGGTGAAGGGGAGGACGGAGACCCAGTGCCAGGGGGCGGGGGCGAGGAGGAGGAGGCCGCCGGCGGCGGCGGCGCCGCCGCCGTAGAGGGCGAGTTCCTTGAGTCCCCAGCGGGCGAACATGGGCGGGATTCTGCGGGGAAGGGGGCGGGAACGGAAGGTGCGTCGGGGGGAGGAGGAGGGATTCGGGGGCGGGTCGTGCCTCGGGGACCACCTGGCCTTCAGCAACCGGCCTCCCCCCCGCACCTCCCCGGCAGGGGTCGCAGCCTCCGCACTTCCCTGCTCCGATGGAGGCGCCATCCCGGCCGGGGTCCCGGGGCGGTTCGCCGGCCCCATCGAGAGGACGACGGCGCGGCCGTCAACCCCGAAGGGCCCACACTCGGGTCGGTGGTCCGCTCCCCGACGCCCGGAGGATCAGGGACCGCCAACGCCGGGAACAGGAGCGCCTTCACCCCTCCGCTCCAGCAGCACCCTTCCGGGCTCCGTCGGAGTGGAGCCGCCCACCGTTCGCCCGGGCAGCTTCACCATCCAGATCCGGATCCTGTTGCCGGATCGACTCGTCTTCCACTCGGGGAGACTCCTCCACACGCCTGCGGGGGCTCCGTCAGCCAGGAGTCCATTCCGCTCGGTCATCTCGATCAGGACGAGCTCCCCGGAGTCCTCGACGGTCCTCATCCACTGCACCCCGTCCACTTCGCCGACAGGAGCCTCGACACCGCCCTGCGGTTCGCCGCGGCCGCCGAAGCCGCGCTCTCCCGGCTCGCGGAGTCCCCGCGCATCGGCCACCCTCGCCCCTGCAGGGACCCGATCCTGCGGCAGGTCCGGTCCTGGCCCGTACCCGGGTTCGAGGACATCCTCCTGTTCCACCGACCCTCCGCCCGGGGCATCGACGTCCTGCGAATACTCCACGGGGCCCGGGACCTCCCGGCCCTCCTTGGATGAGGAGCAGGGCTCTCCCCCCCCTCGCCCCCGTCACCCACCGCCGCGAAATCCGCTGGCGGCCCGCCGCCGCCGGCGGGAGAATCCTCCCTCCTCCCCCACCTGCGGGCCTCCCCGCACCGGGCCGATAAACCCTTGACAGGAAAGGTGTTCCCATGGCGAAGCACGCTCCCAAGCGCTCCTCCGGCGGCCCCACCCGCATCGGCGCGGTCCGGGCCCGCGAGATCCTCGATTCCCGCGGCAACCCCACGGTCGAGGTCGAGGTCCGCCTCCTCGGAGGCGCCTCCGGCAGCTTCATGGTCCCCTCCGGCGCCTCCACCGGATCCCACGAGGCCGTCGAACTCCGCGACGGCGGCGCCCGCTACGGCGGCAAGGGGGTCCGCAAGGCCGTGCGCAACGTCAACGGGCGCCTCGCCCCGAAGGTGAAGGGCATGGACGCCCTGGACGCCGCCGCCCTCGACGCCCGCCTCATCGACCTCGACGGCACCCCCCAGAAGAAGCGCTTCGGCGCCAACGCGATCCTCGGCGTCTCCATGGCCGCCGCCCGCGCCGCCGCCGCCGCCTCGGGGAAGCCCCTCTACCGCTACCTCGGCGGCGCCGGCGCGACGCTGCTCCCCGTCCCCCTCATGAACGTGCTCAACGGCGGGGCCCACGCCGACAACTCGGTGGACGTGCAGGAGTTCATGCTCGTCCCCCACGGCTTCCGCCGCTTCTCCGAGGCCCTGCGCGCCGGCGCGGAGTGCTTCCACGCCCTCAAGAAGATCCTCCGCGCCCGGGGCCTCGCCACCGGGGTCGGCGACGAGGGGGGCTTCGCCCCCGACCTCGCCGAGGACGAGGAGGCGCTCCGCCTCCTCGTGGAGGCCATCCGGGCCGCGGGCTACGAGCCGGGGAGGCAGGTGGCGCTGGCGCTGGACGTGGCGGCCACGGAGTTCTTCCGGGACGGGGCCTACCGTCTCGGGAGCAAGGCGAAGGGGGGGACGCCGAAGGAACCCCTGACCCGGGAGGCCCTCCTCGAACTCTACGCGGGCTGGGTGGACCGCTACCCCATCGTCTCCATCGAGGACCCCTTCGCCGAGGACGACCGGGAGGGGTTCCTCTCCATCACCCGCCGCCTTGGGGACCGCGTCCAGATCGTGGGGGACGACCTCCTCGTGACCCAGCCGGCCCGGGTCCGGGACGCCATCGCCCGGGGGACCTGCAACGCCGTCCTCGTGAAGGTGAACCAGGTCGGCACCCTCTCGGAGACGGCGGAGACGGTGGCCATGGCCCGGGGCTCCGGCTGGGGGGTGGTCCTCAGCCACCGCTCGGGGGAGACCGAGGACACCTCCATCGCCGACCTCGCCGTCGCCTGGAACGCCGGGCAGATCAAGACCGGGTCGCTCTCCCGGTCGGAGCGCATCGCCAAGTACAACCGCCTCCTCCGCATCGAGGAGGAGCTCGGCGCCCGGGCCCGGTACGCCGCCCCGGCCCGCTTCCGCGCCCGCTGGAAGGGGACCTCGCGTGGCTGAGCCGGGGGAGGCCGGGAAGGAGCCGAAGGACGCGGGGGCGGTCGCGCCCCCGGCGGAGAAGCAGGGGGCGGACATCCCCTTCCTCCTCGCCGCCGGCATCGCCGTCGTGGCGGCCTTCGTCCTCGTGCGGAACCTGCTGCCCGCCAAGGAGGACCTCTCGCTGACGCTGCGCCGGGAGCAGGAACTGCGCCAGGAGATCGACCGGCTGAGGGAGGAGCAGGAACTCCTGGAGAAGCAGGAGGAGGCGCTCCGCACCGACGACCGGTACAAGGAGCGGGTGCTCCGCGGACAGACGGGGATGACCAAGCCGGGGGAGTGGATCGTCCGATAATCCGTGGTACCCGGAAGGGAGGGACCCGGGGGGGTCATGCCCTTCCTCCCGTGCTCGGGCCCGTGTTCCCCCTCGCGCCTCTTCCCGCTGGCCTCCCGGTTCCCCTGACCGCGGGCCCCCCGCCCGGCGCGGCGAGGACCGGCCCCCGGAGTTCCTCTCCCCAGGGGGTGCGGAAGTGGACCCGGGTCCCGCCCTCCCCCGCCTCGTCCCTGCCGAGCGAATCGTCACGGACGGGGATCGCCTCCAGCGTCCCGGCGTCGAGGGCGCGGTGGTGGACGCCGCAGAGGAGGACGAGGTTGTCCGCCTCGCGGCTTCCCCCGGCCCGGTGGGGCACGAGGTGGGCGAGGTCGAGCCAGGTGTCGAAGCCGCATCGCGGGAACTCGCACCTCCCCCCGGCCCGGGCCAGGACGGCGCGGCGGACCTCGGCGGGGACGTAGCGGCTCGGGCGCGGGGGGGATCCCCGGCCGGAGGCGCCGCCCGGTCCGGTGGTCGGGGAGCCGGTGGTCGGGGAGCCGGGGTCCGGGGACCCCGGCGTAGAGGCGGGTGCGGGTTCGCGCATGGGGAGGATCCTTCCCTTCCTGCAAACGGGATCGAGGTCGTCGGGGGACGGGGTGCCCGGCCCGGGGAGTTCCCCGGGTTCCGGATCGGGTGCGGCCCCCGGATCGGGTGCGAGCCCCGGTCCCGGTGCGGTCCGGTCGATCCCCGGCCCGGAGGTGTCGGGCACGCGGCGGGCCCTTCCCGCCACGCGGAGGGGGTCCTCGACGTCGAGGAACCGGGAGGCGACGAGTTCGAGGGTCTCGCCCCGGGTGAACCGGCGGTTGGCCCGCCGGGAGAGGAGGCCCCGGCAGCGGCGGAAGTCGGCCATGCCGGCCTGGGTGACGAGGAAGGACATGCGCTCGACGGGGACGCCGCGGAGCGCCTCCTCGCAGCGCCGGGAGACCCGCTGGAGGAAGTCCTGGGTCGCCTCCTCCTCGGCGGCGGCGAGCCAGGGGTCGGGGACGGCCCCGGGGACCTCGCCGGCGCGGAGGGCCCCCCCCACGTCGAGCAGCCGGGCGAGGGCGGCCGCCTTCTCCGGGTTGAGGCGCCCGTCGAGGATCCGCTCGAGGAGGCCGGGCCAGCCGGCCAGCGCCCGGCCGAGGGCGTAGAGGGCGCGGCCCTCCCGGGCCGAGTAGCCGAGGGATTCCGCGAGTTCCCCCACCGAGGCGAAGCCCAGTTCCTGGTGCTCCCCCCTGTCGGCGAGGGAGGCGAAGTCGCGGGCGTCGGCGAGAAGGAGGCGCATGCGGAGCCCCCTCCGGCGACGGACGGCATCGAGGAGCCGCCGGGGGTGGGCGCGGAGGACCATGACGAACGAAATACTAACACGCGCGGGGGACAGCCCCGGGCCCGCCCGGCGGGGACCGTGGTGAGGAGGTCCGCGCCCTCGAGGTTAGGATGCCGCCGTGCGCGGCCACCCCCTCCCCAGGCTCGTCCTGCTCGCCCTCGCGGGGGCCCTCTCCCCCGGCGCCGCGGTCGCGCAGGACGCCTCCCCCGAGGGGCCCCCGGCCTTCGTCCCCCTGGAGAGCGCCGCCGCGGCGGCGAGCCTCCGGGCCGCGGCCGCCCTCGCCGGGGAGGGGAAGGCGGAGGCCGCGGCCGCCGCCTACCAGGCCGTGGCCGACGGCCCCCTCCGGGACCGCCTCGCCCCCCTCGAGGACGACCCGGACACCCTGGAGCAGGCCCGGGAGCGGGCCCTCCGGGAGGTCTCCCGGGACCCCGCCCTCCTCCAGGCCTGGCGCGCCCGCTTCGAACCGGTCGCGGAGCGCCTCCTCGCCGGGGACTCCCCCGCCCTTCGGGAAGCCTTCGACCGCTTCCCCCTCGCCGCCGCCGGCGCCCGGGCCGGCCTCGCCCTCGCCCGGGAGGCCCACCGCCGCGGCCGCCCCGAGGAGGCCCTCGGCATCCTCGACCGCCTCTCCGACCTCCGCCCCGGGGGCGCGGCCGCCGTTCCCGCCGGGGAGGCCCTCCTCGCCGCCGCCGCCGCCGCCGACGCCGGGGACGGGGACCTCCTGGAGCGGGCCGCCGCCGCCCCCTCCCTCCGGGGGGACCTCCCCGGCCCCGGTGGGCTCCCCCTCGCGGAGTTCCTCGCCCGCTGCCGGGAGAGGGCCGCCGCCGCCGCCCCCCCCGCGGGCCCGCGGGGGAGGCTCCTCCTCCGCTGGCGGTGGTCCCCGGAGGAGGCCGGCGAGCCGGTCCCCCCGGAGGTGTCCGCCGTCCTCCCCGTCTACCCGACGGAACTGCCGCCCCGGCCCGACCGCCTGGCGGCGGTCCGGGAGGGGCTCGTCTACTGGGCCGACCCCCTCAGGGTGACCGCCCTCGACCTCGCCACGGGGGAGCCCCGCGCCTTCTCCACCCCCGTCGCGGCCCGCCCCCGGGACGCGGTGCCCTCCCTCGACCACCTCGGGGAGACCTTCGCCCCGGCGGCCGACGGGGAGGGGATCGTGGCCGCCCTCGACGACCCCGACCCCGGCCCCCTCGGGAGGCGCTCCGGGGCCCTCCACCTCTTCGACCCGTCGCTCCGCCTCCTCGTGCGGCGCGGGGGGGACGGGGACGTCGAGCACCCCGACCTCGCCCGCCGGTTCGTCTTCCACGGCCGGCCGCTGCTCCTCGGGGACCGGGTCGTGGTGTCGGCCACGGAATCCGCCGCCCGCAACTCCACGGGGGACGTGCGGACCCACCTCCTCTGCTTCCGCCGCCGCGACCTCGAGCCGCTCTGGGACGCCTTCCTCTCCTACGGCTCCGGCATCCACGTCTCCGACGTCGCCCCCGCGGGCTCCCCGGTCCACCGCCACGGGCGGATCTACGTCGCCACCCACACCGGCCTCGAGGCCTGCGTGGACGCGCGCACCGGGGCGGTGCTCTGGGCCCACCGCTACCGCACTCCCGAGATGGCCCCGACGCCCCGCCTCGCCAACCGGGCCGACATGACCGGGGCGCCGGTCCTCTGGTACGAGTGCCCCCCGGCCTTCAGCGGCGACCGGGTCGCCTTCGCGCCGCGGGACTCCTACTTCGTGGAGTTCCTCCGCCAGCGGCCGCTCCCCGGGTCGGGGCGGGTGCTGCTGGAGGAGCACAAGCGCCCCCGCCTCGACCGCTCCGACCTCACCGCGCTCTGGGTGGTGGGCGGGCCGGCGGGGACCTTCTTCCTCGCGGGGCAGTCCTCGGGCCGCGAGGAGCCGCCGCTCCACCAGAGGGACGTGGACCCGGCGGCGGACTCCCAGGTCCCCTGGCGCGGTCCGCTCCTGGAGCCGACCGTGGCCGGCCTCCCGGTGCGGACCCGGGACTCCCTCTACGCCATCACCGAGAAGGCGCTCTACCGCATCCCCTGGCCGGGGAGGGACGGGGAGATCGAGGTGCTGGCGGCTCTCCCCCCCGCGACGCCGAAGGAGCCCCGCCCCCGGGCGGGGAACCTCCTCGTGCTGCCGGACGCGATCCTCTCGGTCTCCGACGAGGGGATCCTCTGCTTCGCGCCGGCGCCGCCGACGACGCCGAAGTAGAACCCTTCCCCTCCCGCCCCCCTCCTGCCCTATCCTCCGGGCATGGCAGACCTCCGGCTCCGCGTGATCGTCGAGGATCCCGACCGGCCGCGGACCGCCGGCGAGCGGGTGGAGGGGACCGTCGAGGTGGAGGCGCTCGACGACGCGGACTGCGACGGCCTCCACGCGAGGGTGGGCTGGCGGACCTCGGGCTCCGCCAACAGGGCGGAGGCGGAGGGGACGGAGGTGCTCCTCGGCAGGGGGGAGTTGCGGACCGGGGACCGGAGGTCCTTCCCCTTCTCCCTGGTGGTGCCCGAGGGCCCCCCCTCCTACGCGGGGAAGCGCTTCTCCGTCCACTGGACGGTGCGGGCGCGGGCCTCGCTCTCCTGGGCCTTCGATCCGAAGGCGGAGGGGCCCTTCCTCGTCGCGGCGGCGCCGGCGCCCTCGGCGACGCTGGTGCAGAAGAAGGAGGCCGGGGGCTTCGAGGTGGGCTGCGCGGTGGCGGCGTCGGTGATCGCGGCGGCCTGCGCGGGGATCCTGCTGGCGACGGGGGGGAACGGGTTCGGCTGGTGGATCCTCGGGGGGCTCGCGGCGGTGATCGCGTTCTTCATGGTGCCGGTGTCCATGGGGTACCGGCGGGCGGGGCCGGTGGTGTTCGAGGCGGGACCCTCGCCGGCGGCGCCGGGGGGGGAGCTGGCGCTGCGCCTGTCGGCGACGCCGCGGAGCCACCTCGCGCCGAAGTCGGTGGCGGTGACGCTCACGGGGAAGGAGCTGTCGGTGCACGGGTCGGGGAAGTCGAAGAGCACGAAGTCGGAGGTGCTGGAGACGGTGAAGGTGGTGCTGGAGGGTCCGGAGGAGGTGCGGCCGGGGAAGGAGGGGGTCTGGGCGGGGATGGTGCGCGTGCCCGAGGAGGCGGCGCCGTCCTTCGAGGCGGGCCCCCACAAGGTGGTGTGGAAGCTCCAGGCGCAGATGGACATCGACTGGCTCCCGGACCCGACCTGGGACCTGGACCTCGAGGTGCGGTGAGGGAGGAGGCCCCCTGACGGCGCGATGGAGAGGACCGGGAGCGGCGGTTCTCCTTCTCCTCCTCGCCGCCGCGCCCCGCGAGGCCCTGCCCCGCGACGGGGAGGATCCCCCGGGGGGCCCCCCCGTCGTCGACCCTTCCCCGCCGCCCGGCGAGGGGGAGGAGGAGGGAGAGGCCGGGGACCCCGCGGCGCCGCCCCCGGCCGCCGCCGGGAAGCCCTCCCTCGAGGCCGTCCCGCTGAAGGACCCCTCGGGCCTCTTCCACCTCTACGCCCCGCCCGACCCGCCCCCGCTGCGCACCCGCCCCCTCCTCGTCCTCCTCCACGCCGAGCGGGTCCCCGCCGCCGAGGCCGCCCTCGGCCTCGTCCCCGAGGCGAAGCGGCGCGGCTGGATCCTCGCCGCCCCGGAATCCCGCGCCCTCCAGTGGCGCGACCCCGACGGGGACCTCGTCCTCGCCACGCTGGAGGCGGTCGCGCAGCGGCTCCCCGTGGACCCCGACCGCATCCTCCTCGCCGGCGCCGGGAGCGGCGGCCTCATGGCCACCCGCTGGGGACTGCGGAACCTCGACCGCTTCGCCGGGATCGCCGCCCACGGCGGCGTGCGCCTGCCGGAACTCCCGAAGCGGCCCCGGCCGATCCCCGTCTTCCTCTCCGCGGGCGCGGAGGACGAGGAGTGGGCCCCCGAGGTCGCCGCCGCGGAGGCGGCCCTCCGGGCGGCGGGGTTCGAGGCCGGGAGCGCCTCCTGGCCCGGGCTCGGCCACGAGGACGCCGACCCCGGGGTCTGGACCCGCGCCTTCGACTTCCTCGAGGGGGCGCTCTCCGACACACGACGGCGCCTCGCGCGGGCGGAGCGGGCGCGGAGGGAGAAGCGGTGGGCGGACGCGCTGGCCGAGGCGCGGGCGGTCCTCGCCGTCGAGAAGGAGCGGGCGCGGGTCCTCGACGCGGAGCGCGAGGCGCGGCTGGCCGATCAGGCCGGCGTGGACCTCGTGAAGAAGGCCCGGGACGCGGCCCGGACCGACCCCGCGGGGGCGCGGGCGCGGCTGCGGGATCTCGAGGCGGCCTTCCGCGGCGGCGAGGCGGGGGCGCGGGCGGCCGAAGCGCTGCGGGGGCTCGAGGGGGAGGAGGCGCCGCGGTAGCCCCCCCACCGCCCATTCCTCGGGCCGCCGGGGCCTCCCGGTTCGTATAGGATGGAAGCCCCGCCCCCGCCAGGAGCCCCCCCCAGGCCCGACGACGCCCCCCCCGCCCCCGTGGACGACATGGAGGGCGCCCGCCGCCTCCGGGCCGCCTACGAGACCGTCCGCACCGAGATCGCCAGGGTCATCGTCGGCCAGGACGAGGTCGTCGAGCAGCTCCTCGTCTGCATCTTCGCCCGCGGCCACGCGCTCCTCGTCGGCGTCCCCGGCCTCGCCAAGACCCTGCTCGTCTCCACCCTCTCCCGCACCCTCTCCCTCTCCTTCAACCGCATCCAGTTCACCCCCGACCTCATGCCCGCCGACATCACCGGCACCGAGGTCATCCAGGAGGACCGCGCCAGCGGCTCCCGCGAGCTCAAGTTCCTCCGCGGCCCCGTCTTCGCCAACGTCGTCCTCGCCGACGAGATCAACCGCACCCCCCCCAAGACCCAGGCCGCCCTGCTGGAGGCCATGCAGGAGCACCAGGTCACCGCCGGCGGCCGCAAGCACGTCCTCCCCGAGCCCTTCTTCGTGCTCGCCACCCAGAACCCCATCGAGCAGGAGGGCACCTACCCCCTCCCCGAGGCCCAGCTCGACCGCTTCATGTTCCTCATCCGCGTCGAGTACCCCTCCGCGGAGGAGGAGATGGAGATCGTCCGCCGCCACACCGGCGCCCCCCCCGCGGACCTCAAGGTCGCGCTCGAGGGGCGCGAGATCCTCGAGCTCCAGAGGATCGTCGCCCGCGTCCCCGTGCCGGACTCCGTCCTCGAGTACGTCCTCTCCCTCACCCGCCGCTCCCGCATCCGCACCCCCGAGGCCCCCGACTTCGTCCGCGACTGGGTCTCCTGGGGGGCCGGCCCCCGCGCCAGCCAGTACATCGTCATGGCCGCCCGCGCCCGGGCGCTGCTCCGCGGCCGCACCCACGTCGCCACCGAGGACGTGAAGGCCGTCGCCCATCCCGTGCTCCGCCACCGCATCCTGACCAACTTCTCCGCAGAGGCCGAGGGGGTCACCAGCGACGTGATCGTGTCGCGCCTCCTCGAGACCGTCCCCGCCCACCCCACACCCACACTGAGCGATGGAAGACTCCCGCAGGTTCTTGGACCCGAGGGTCCTCAACCGCGTCTCCAGGCTTGACCTGCGGGCGCGCCTCATCGTCGAGGGCACGGTGGCGGGCCGCCACCGGAGCCCCTACAAGGGATTCTCCGTCGAGTTCGCCGAGCACCGCGAGTACGCCCCCGGCGACGACCTCCGCTACCTCGACTGGAAGGTCTACGGGAAGTCCGACCGCCTCTACGTGAAGCAGTACGAGGAGGAGACGAACCTCCACGCCGTCCTCTGCGTGGACGCCTCGGAGTCCATGCGCTACGAGGTCCCCGGCCGCGAGGGCCTCTCCAAGTACGACTACGCCGCCACCGTGGCCGCCTCCATCGCCTACCTGGTCGTCCAGCAGCAGGACGCGGCGGGGCTCGTGCTCTTCGACGACGCCGTGCGCGAGGTCCTCCCCGCGGGGAGCCAGCCCGTCCACCTCCAGCGGATCCTCTCCCTGCTGGAGACCTTCCGCGGCGGGCCCCGCACCGACCTCGGCGCGGCGCTGGGCGGGGTCTCCGAGAAGATCCGCCGCCGCGGGCTCCTCGTCCTCGTGTCCGACCTCCTCGACGAGCCGGAGCGGGTGCTCTCGGGGCTGCGCCGCCTGCGGAGCCGCCGGCAGGACGTGGTCGTCTTCCACGTGCTCGACCGGGACGAGGTGGAGTTCCCCTTCGACCGCATGACCCGCTTCGAGGGGATGGAGGAGCCCGCGGCGGAGGTCCTCTGCGACCCGAGGGCGCTGCGCGCCGCCTACCTCGAGGGGCTCGGGGAGTTCCGGGCGGCGCTGCGCGCCGGGTGCCTGGCGGAGCGCATCGACTACGTCCCCCTCGACACCTCCACGCCGCTCGACGTCGCCCTCTCGGGCTACCTCGCGCGCCGCTCCTCGGCGGTGGGGCGCTAGGGCGTGGGGCTCCTGAACCCCGCCCTGCTGGGCCTCCTCGGCCTGGGGTCCGTCCCGATCCTCATCCACCTCCTCCACCGCCGGCGCTACCAGGTCGTCCGCTGGCCCGCCATGGCCTTCCTGCTGCGGGCCCAAGTGCGCACGAAGCAGCGCCTGCGCATGGAGAACCTCCTCCTCCTCCTCGCGCGGACGCTGGCGGTCCTCCTCTTCGCCTTCGCCGCCACGCGGCCCTTCCTCCCCTCGGCCTCGGGGATCGCCTCGCTCGGGAAGGAGCGCCGGCACCTCTACCTGCTCGTGGACAACTCCGCCTCCATGGGCTACCAGGAGGGGATCTCCACGCTCCTCCAGAAGGCGGTGCGCGAGGCCCGCGCCGCGGTGGACGGCCTCGGGGCCGACGACCCGGTCACGCTGGTGGCGGCCTGCGACGAGCGGCGGCGGCGCAACGGCCGCCCCCTGGCGATCCTGCGGGGGACGCGGGACCACGGGAAGGTGAGGGAGGCCCTCGACCTCCTCCCCCTCTCCGACGCCCGCATGGACCCCGCCGCCGCGCTCGCCGAGGTGCTGGCCGTGGCCGACCCCGCGGACGAGCGCCGCACCCTCCTCGTGCTCTCCGACTTCCCCCGGGCCGACT
>JAKLKS010000054.1:7015-19537 GCA_023150535.1 Planctomycetota bacterium | reverse complement strand
CAGGCGACGTGGCCGACGATGGCCACGAGGGTCGCCACGAGCCAGCCGACGATGGTCCCGTAGAGGAGGGGGTTGCGCGTGCGGAGGCGCTTCACCCCGTCCACGAGGTCGGAGAGCATGTTCGAGAGGAGGAGGAGGAGCCCCTCCTCGTCCTCCTCGCTGCCCGCGAACTCCGGACGGTTGAGGATGTCCAGGGTCCTCCCCATGACCTCGGCGCGGGAGGGCGGGGCGGGATCGGCCGCCCGGCGGTCCCCGGCGGCGGCGCCCGCGGCGGGCAGGAGCAGCGCGAGGAGGGCGGCGAGGAGGAGGGCCGCCGCGGGAAGGCGCGCCGCGCCGGTCACGGCTCCCCCAGGGCGGCGGCCATGCGCTCGATGTCCATGCCCTCGCGGCGGACGCGGAGGTCGAAGTAGAGGAGCACCATGGAGATCGCGTCCACGGGGCCGGCCACGAGCGTCGGGACCTGGGCGATGAGCCAGCGGGCGTCGGGGCGGTCGGTGACGCTGCCGGCGACCGACCACCCGATGAGGAGGCAGGCCCCGAGGAAGAGCGCGACGACGAGCCGCACGGCGGCGACGCGCCCGAGGCTCCCCGTGGCCAGCTCGTAGGAGCGGACGATGCCCTCCCGGACGCCCTTGCCCTCGATCATGACCGCCGGGACGGCGGCGAAGGAGACGAGGAAGGCGATGACGCCGGGCACGACGAAGAGCCCGAAGCCGAGCACGCAGGCGCAGCCGATGACGGCGGCCGTGCCGAGGAGCGGGAGGGTCCGGCGCAGCGCCCACCGGTAGGACTCGACGACGCCGACGGTCTCCCCGAGGCAGGACTTGCCGACGAGGAAGGTGATGGCACCGGTGCCGACCTGGGTGGCCACCAGGGAGAGGAGGGCCGAGGGGAGGACCACGACGAGCGCGTAGGTGATGCTCTGGGAGATCTGGTCGGAGTCGAGGCCGGCCTCCCGGATCTTCCGGAGCGCGGTCTCCGAGATGAGGGTGAGGCCCACGGTGACGGGGATCTGGACGAGGGACATGGCGACGAGGCAGGCGAGGAAGCGCCGCCGGTAGAGGACGAAGGCGGCGTCGACGATCTCCTCGACCCCCGCGGCGCCCAGCGAGGACAGGGTCCGCGACGCGGCGCCGGCGGGGTTCGGCGCGGACGCCACCGGCTAGCCGGCCGCCCCCCCGGCGGCCCAGCGGCGGACGACCTCCTCGAGGACGGAGATCGGCAGGGCGCCGTGGCGGAGGACCTCGTCGTGGAAGGCGCGGATGTCGAAGCGGGGGCCCATGGCGGCGCGGGCCTCCTCCCGGAGGCGGTGGATGGCGAGGTGGCCGACCTTGTAGGAGAGCGCCTGCCCGGGCCAGACGATGTAGCGGTCGATCTCGTTCTCCGTCTCCGCGTCGGGGCTCGTCTTGAAGGAGCGCAGGAGCGCCAGCGCCCTCTCCCGCGGCCAGCCGAGGTGGTGGAGGCCGGTGTCCACGACGAGGCGGGCGGCGCGCCACGCCTGGTCGGAGAGCATGCCCACCCGGTCCTCGTCGGAGGAGTACATCCCCATCTCGTCGGCGAGGCGCTCCGTGTAGTGGGCCCAGCCCTCCACGTAGGCGGTGAAGTGGCCGTGCCGCCGGAGGGAGGGGAGGCCGGTCCGCTCCAGGGCCACGGCGATCTGGAAGTGGTGGCCCGGGACGGCCTCGTGGTAGCTCAGCGTCTCCATGTTGAAGGTGGGCCAGGACGGCGGATCGTGGAGGTTCGCGAAGAAGATGCCGGGGCGCTTCCCGTCGTCCGACGGCGGGTAGTAGTAGGCCGCGGGCGCGTCCTTCTCCTTGTAGGCGGGCATCGGGTCGACGCGGTAGGGGGTCCTCGGCAGGAGGCCGAACCACTTCGGGAGCTCCCGGTCCATGCGGGCGAGGATGGCGCGGTAGCGCTCCATGAGCTCCTCCCGCGTGGAGAGCCGGTACCTCCTCTCCGCGAGGAGCCCGTCGAGGTAGGAGCGGAGGTCCCCGGAGTGGCCGTGCGCCCGGGCGATGGAGAGGATCTCCGCCTTGTTCGCCTCGAGCTGCTCGAGGCCGACGGCGTGGATGGCGTCGGGGGAGAGGTCGGTGGTGGTCTGCTGGCGGACGAGGAAGGCGTAGGCCTCGCGCCCCCCGGGGATGGCGTGGACGCCCACGGCCTCCCGGGCCTTCCCGGCGTACTCCCCCGAGAGGAAGGAGTGGAGGTCGCGGTAGGCGGGGATCACCTTCGCGGTCGCGGCGGCGAGGAGGGCCTTCGAGAGGCGCTCCCGGGCCGGACCGGGGAGGGAGCCGGGGAGGTTCGCCGCGGCGCGGCCGAAGGAGGTCGCCTCCGGCGGCGCGTCGAGGAAGGCGCGCAGCTGGGAGACGCAGCGGGCGTGGGCGACCCGGGGGAGGACGCGGCCGGAGCGCATGCCGTCCTCGAGGTCCCCGCGCAGCTCCGCGAAGGCCCGCGGGGCGGCCTCCAGGCGGGCGAGGAGGTCCTCGACCCCCTTCTCGGTGTCCACGGGGTGGAAGGCGAGGAGGTCCTGGAGCTCGACGTGGAGCCCGCTCAGCTGGTTGAAGTCCCACTCCCAGGCGCGGTGGCGGAAGGACTCCACGGTCTCCGCGAGGACGCGGCGGAGAACCGCGAGGGTGATCCCGTCCTCCTCGTCGAGGCCGGCGGCGGGGACGGCCTCGGCGCGGGAGAGGAAGGCCTTCGCGGCGGACAGCCGGCGCTCCCGCGCCGCGGGGCCCCTCTCCTCGAGGCGGTCGTTCCACCGGGTGTCGCCCACGAAGGTGGCCCAGGAGGGGGCCTCGCGGAGCTGGAACTCCCAGAGGTCGTCGGCGAGGCTGCGGACGGCGGACGGGGCCATGGGCTCCTCCCGGGAAGGCGCGCCGGACGGGGGCATCCTACCGGGTCCGGGGCCGGAGGGCGCCATGGGGCCCCCCCGAGACTCCGTCACGGGGGGCGGGTCGACGGCGCTTGGGCGCCCCGCGGGGGAGGGGGAGGATCGGGGGTTCGGAGGCCTCCCGGGCCGGATTCCCGGCGGACGCCGGTGCGGGGGGGCTCCGCCGGTCAACGTCGCCATTCCGGCTCCCTCCCCCCGCACCCCGGCGGCGCGGCGGAAGAGGGCCCGGAGGAGGGAACCGATGACGCCGAGGAGCGCCTCGCCCGCCGCGGAGCCGAAGGCCATGTCCGGGCACGCGAAGTCGAGCACCTACGCCGGCATGCTCCGGAACTTCGAGGCCGCCGCGGACCTGCTGGAGCTGTCCCCGGACCTCAGGAAGATCCTCTCCACCACGCAGAACGAGCTCGTGGTGCACTTCCCCGTCCGCATGGACGACGGGAAGATCGAGGTCTTCACCGGGTACCGCGTGCAGCACAACAACATCCGCGGGCCCTACAAGGGGGGCCTGCGGTTCCACCCCCAGGTGGACATCGACGAGGTCCGCTCGCTGGCCGCGTGGATGACCTGGAAGACCGCCATCGCCGACATCCCCTTCGGCGGCGCCAAGGGCGGCATCCAGATGGACCCGGGGAAGTTCTCGCGCGGGGAGCTCGAGCGCATCACCCGCCGCTTCACCTTCGCGCTGGGCAACACCATCGGGCCGGAGTACGACATCCCGGCGCCGGACGTGAACACCGGGCCGCAGATCATGGCCTGGATCCAGGACACCTTCCAGCAGACGATGCCGCCCTCCATGCGGCAGAACTGCGTCGGGGTGGTGACCGGGAAGCCGCTGGAGGTGGGCGGCAGCCAGGGCCGCGACAAGGCCACGGGGCTCGGCGTCGTGCACTGCATCCGCATGTGGGCCGAGGACAGGAAGTTCCCCCTCAAGGGCGCGACCTGCGCGGTCCAGGGGTTCGGGAACGTCGGCTCCTGGGCGGCGCGCCTGCTCAAGCCCTACGGCGTGAAGCTCGTGGCCGTGGAGGACGTCGCGGGGGCGCTGGCCGACCCGAAGGGGATCGACCCGGACGACCTGGCCGCCCACGTGAAGAAGGAGGGCTCCATCAAGGGCTACCCGCGGGCGAAGGCCGTGGAGCGGTCCGCGGTGATGGAGGCCGAGGTGGACGTCCTCGTCCCGGCGGCCCTCGAGAACCAGATCACCGGCGAGACCGCGCCGCGCCTGCGGTGCAGGCTCGTCGCCGAGGGCGCCAACGGCCCGACGACCTTCGAGGGCGACCGGATCCTGCTGGAGCGCGGCATCGACCTCCTGCCGGACGTGCTCTGCAACGCGGGCGGGGTGGTCGTGAGCTACTTCGAGTGGCTGCAGAACAAGCGCGCCGAGTCCTGGGAGGTCGAGGAGGTGGACGCCAAGCTCGAGCGCAAGATGGTCCGCGCCTACGGCCGCGTCCGCGAGGCGGCGGCGAAGTACAAGACGGGCTGGCGGACGGCGGCCTACATCGTGGCGCTGGACGCCCTCCAGAAGGTCTACGAGGAGCACGGCATCTTCCCGTAGGGAGGGGACGGGCTTCGGTTCTTCGGGCCGGAGGCCTTCGCGGAACGACCGTTCCGCGTCGGCCCCGGCCCGTCGCGGCGACTGCCTCACCCCGCCCCCGGGGGATGCACAGGGCCCCCGGGGCGGGGACGGGGTCCCGCGGCTCCCCGGGGTGCGCCCGACCCTTCACCGGGCCCCGTAAAGTATCCTGTTATGATACTGTGTCGGGGTCCGGGCCGTCCCCGGGCAGGATCCCCGCCAGCACGGGAAGCACGCTGTCCCGGGGGTTCCCGGGGCGGTGGAGGACCGGGACCGCCTCCCCGACGGCCAGGGGGGCCCGCGGGGCGTCGTAGACGAGGGTCTCCGCCTCCACGATCCCCGCGCCGCCGGCCTCGAAGCGGTAGCGCACCCGCCAGGTCCCCTCTCCGGCCGGCTCGACGGCGGTCACCGTTCCCTCCACGGCGGCGCCGTGGACGTAGTAGGAGAGGAGCCCCCGGCGCAGCCCCCACGTCCGAAGGGGGGCGGTGAGGGAGATCACGGCGGCGGCCGCGATCCAGAGCGGCCAGTGGTACCTCGGGTGCGCCAGGAGCGAGACCACGAACAGCCCGATGGCCACCGTCAGCAGCACCACGAAGATCCCGGAGAACTGCCGGTACGCCCGCCCCGCCCGCACCTCGGGCGTCGGTTGCCTCGGAACCGGAAGTCGGAGGGCGGCGGGAAGGATGGGGACGCTCCTCGGTTACTCGGTTTTCTGTGGATAGCTGGCCCGCGGGAACACCCGGTCCAACCGGGAACCGGCGGGGGGCGATGTACACCCCCCGGCATCCCGCTGTTGTACATGCCGAGAACAGCCAGAGTGGACTACGTCGGCGCCCTGCACCACGTGATGGTACGGGGAATCGAACGGCGGGCCATCTTCATCGATGACCAGGACCGGGCGCGGTTCCTGTTCCGCCTCGAGGAAGCGCTCCGCCTGACGGGGGGCGCCTGCCTTGCATGGGCCCTGATGCCCAACCACGTCCACCTCCTTCTTCGGACCGGGGTGGCTCCCCTGGCCGTCACCATGCACAGGCTCGGAACGAACTACGCCATGGACTTCAACCGGCGCCATGGCCGGGCCGGCCACCTCTTCCAGAACCGGTACAAGGCCCTTCCCGTCGAGAACGACGCCTATGTCCTTGAGGTCGTCCGGTACATCCACCTCAACCCGGTCCGGGCGGGCATCGTCCCCGACATCGAGGCCCTTGGTCTCTACCCGTGGACCGGACACAGGGCCCTCATGGGCAGGGGAAGGGCGGGATTCCAGTCGGTGGACCTCGTGCTGGGCGACATGGGAGCGAGCCCCGAGGAAGCTCGTCAGCGTCTCCGGGAGTGGATGGACTCGGCTCTCCCGGGAGGAGACACGGAGCCGGAACGGGAGCCGCAGGGGGGTGGGCCGGAATCGTCGTCGGGGGAGGATCGGAGTCCCCCCCTGCAGGCGGGGACACCGGTGGGCCCGGGACGGGTCCTTCCCACGGCCGGGGGGCACTGCCCCCGATCGGTTCGTGCCGACATCCTCCGTCTGGAGGGATGGGACCTCCGTCGCCTGATCCGGACCATCTGCGAGGACATGGGCGTGAGCGCTGAGGCCATCCGGTCCGGAAGAAGGTCGCGCCGGGTGTCCCGCGCCCGGGCGGTCATCGCGTGGTTCGCCTGGACCGACCTTGGTCTCTCCCAGGAGGTACTGGCGGTGCACCTCGGGGTGGCAGGCAATTCTCTCAGCGAGCGGATGGAGGCCGGCAGGGCGCTGGCGGAGGGACTGGATTTGGATCCCTTCATGGGGGTCCTTCGGTTCCGTCCCCCGATCCCCCCGCTGCCCGGAAGTTATCCACAGAAAACCGAGTAACCGAGGAGCGTCCCCCTACTCGGTCGGGGCGGATCCGCGTGGGCGCAGGCGGTGACCAACGGGAGAAGGACTGCGGCCCGCCGGGCCCATGGTCCGAAAGAGGGGAAGCGGGTGCGCTCCATCCCTGCGAGTGTACGGTGTACACGGGCCGGCATCGAAGCCCGTGGGGGCCGTTCCCGCCGGCGCCGCGGGGCGCCGACCCGGGCCGCGAGAGGAATCGATTCCTTGGCGGTCCGGGGGCCCGTGCCTAGCATCCCCGCCCTCTGGGAGCGGAATCGATGCCCGCGAAGCGGAAGACGACGACGAAGCCGAAGGCCGCGAAGCCGGCGAAGGCGCGCGCCGCCGCCGCGGGGGGGGAATCCCCCTCCGCGAAGCCGGCCGCGAAGCGGGCGCCGGCCCGCCCGGTCCCCCGGACCGGACGCAACCTCGTCGTCGTGGAATCCCCCGCCAAGGCCAAGACCATCGGGAAGTACCTCGGGAAGGACTTCGTCGTGAAGGCCTCCATGGGCCACGTGAGGGACCTCCCCGGCAGCGAGTTCGGCTTCGACCCCGAGGAGGGGTTCGAGGCGACCTACGAGATCATCCCCTCCAAGAAGAAGGTCGTGGCGGAGCTGCGCAAGCTCGCCGCCTCCGCCCCGAAGGTATACCTCGCGACCGACCTCGACCGGGAGGGGGAGGCCATCGCCTGGCACCTCTCCGAGGCCCTCTCGGTGCCGCCGGAGTTCCAGGCCCGCGTCACCTTCAACGAGATCACCCGCCGCGCCATCCAGAAGGCCTTCGAGGAGCCCCGGTCCATCGACCGGGACAAGGTGGACGCCCAGCAGGCGCGCCGCTTCCTCGACCGGATGATGGGCTACAAGCTCTCGCCCCTCCTGTGGAGGAACGCCGGCCCCAACCTCTCCGCCGGCCGCGTCCAGTCCGTGGCCCTGCGCATCCTCGTGGAGCGGGAGCGCGAGATCCGCGCCTTCCGGCCCGAGGTCTACTGGACCGTGGAGGCCCGCTTCGCGAAGGAGGGCTCCCCGCCCACGCCGCCCGCGCCCCCGCCGGGGGAGGACGGGAAGCAGCCGCCGACCCCCTTCGCGCCGGGGGAGTTCCCCGCCACGCTGGTCGAGGTGGACGGGGCGAAGGCCGCCCTCGCCGAGGAGGCCGCCGCCTCCGGCCTGCTGCGCCGCCTCGAGGGGGCCGCCTTCCGCATCGCCTCCGTGACGCGGGAGCGGAAGTCGGAGAAGGCGCCTCCCCCCTTCACCACCTCCACGCTCCAGCAGCAGGCCTCCATCCGCCTCCACTTCTCCGCCAAGCGCACCATGAACGTCGCCCAGCGCCTCTACCAGGGCGTCGAGATGGGGGCGGAGGGGCCCGTCGCCCTCATCACCTACATGAGGACCGACTCCGTGGCCCTCTCCGACGACGCCGTGAAGGCCGGCCGCGACTCCATCCGCTCCCTCTTCGGGGACCGCTACCTCCCCGGGTCCCCGAACCGCTTCAAGGCGGGGAAGCGCGCGCAGGAGGCCCACGAGGCGATCCGGCCGACGGATCCCTCGGTCACCCCGGAGAGGGCCGCGAAGCACCTCGAGCGGGACGAGGCCCGCCTCTACGAGCTCATCTGGCGGCGCTTCATGGCCTGCCAGATGACCCCCTCCGAGACCGACGTGACCGTGGCCCGCACCGCCGCCGCCGGCTGCGTCTTCGAGTCCCGGGGGCGGACGCCGATCTTCGACGGCTGGCGCCGGGCCTGGCCCTCGAAGGGGGAGAAGGAGGACGCCGAGCTTCCTCCCCTCGCCGAGGGGGAGCCGGTGGAGGACCGCGGCATCCGGTCCGACCGCCACGAGACCCAGCCCCCGCCGCGCTTCACCGAGGCCTCCCTCGTCAAGACGCTGGAGAAGGAGGGCATCGGCCGGCCCTCCACCTACGCGGCCATCATCTCCACCATCGTGGACCGCAACTACGTCACCAAGGAGAGGACCCGCTTCCGCCCGACGGCGCTCGGCGAGGTGGTGAACGACCTCCTGGTGCCCTTCTTCGACGACCTCATCAACGTGAAGTACTCCTCCCACATGGAGGAGGAGCTCGACGAGGTGGAGGCGTCGCGCATCCCCTGGAAGAAGGTCCTGGAGGAGTTCTGGACCGACTTCTCCCGGGACCTCGCCCGCGCGAAGAAGGAGATGAAGCCCATCAAGGACCTCCCGGCGCCGGAGGGCACCCCCCCCTGCGAGAAGTGCGGGAGCCCCATGGTGCGGAAGGTCTGGCGCGGGCGGGAGTTCCTCGGCTGCTCCGCCTACCCCGCCTGCAAGTCCACGCGCAAGGTGGGGGCGGACGGCGAGGCGGTCCCCGCGGCGGAGCCGACCTCCCACGTGTGCGCGAAGTGCGGCAAGCCCATGGTCCTGCGCTACGGCCGGCGCGGCCGCTTCCTCGCCTGCTCCGGCTACCCGGAGTGCAGGAACGCGAAGGACGTGGACGAGGCCGGGAACCCGATCCAGATGCCGGAGGTGGAGGAGAAGTGCGACAAGTGCGGCGCTGACATGGTGGCCCGCATGGGCCGCCGCGGCCCCTTCCTCGCCTGCTCCGCCTTCCCGAAGTGCCGCAACGCCAAGGACCTCCCCGGGGCCGAGAAGGTGAAGCGCCCGGAGCCGAAGGACGCGGGCCTCCCCTGCCCGGACTGCGGCAAGCCCCTGATGATCCGCATGAGCCGCCGGGGCCCCTTCGCGGGGTGCTCGGGCTACCCGAAGTGCCGCAGGACCCTCTCCATGGAGAAGCTCCAGGCCGCCGGAGGGGGGGGCGCCCCCCCCGGGTGACGGGGGCGCACCGGGCGTCACTCCGGCCGGCCTTTTGTAGTTGAAGGGGCCGGGGGGGAGGTCCGGATACTCGCCGATCCGGCCCCCCCGGCTCCCGGGGTTCCCGGCCGACGCCGCGAAGAGGACCGAAGGAACGGAGACCCCCCCATGAAGATCACCGCCGTCCCGGTCGAGGGCTACGAGAGGGTGATGAAGGCGGAGGACCCGGCGATCGGGTTCCGGGCCATGATCGCGGTGCACAGCACCGTCCTCGGCCCCGCGCTCGGGGGGCTCCGCATGTGGCCCTACGCGACCGAGGACGAGGCCAGGACCGACGTGCTCCGGCTCTCCCGCGGGATGACCTACAAGTCGGCCGTCGCCCGCACCGGGCTCGGCGGCGGGAAGTCGGTCATCATCGGGGACCCCGCCACCCAGAAGAAGCCGGAGATCTTCCGCGCCATGGGGGACTTCGTGGAGTCCTTCAAGGGCTCCTACATCACCGCCGAGGACGTCGGCACCTCCGTCCAGGACATGGAGTGGATCCGCGAGCGGACGAGGTGGGTGACCGGCCGCTCCCGCGAGGAGGGCGGCTCCGGGGACCCCTCCCCCTACACGGCCTACGGGACCTTCCTCGGGATCAAGGCCTTCGTCGAGGAGGTGATGGGGAAGGACTCCCTCCGGGGCGTGAAGGTCTCCATCCAGGGGGTGGGGCACGTGGGGCTCTACCTCGGGCAGCGGCTCCGGGAGGCCGGCTGCGAGCTCGTCCTCTGCGACGTGAACCGGGAGAGGGTCGAGTACGCGGCGAAGGAGCTCGGGGCCTCGGTCTGCGCGCCCGACGAGGTCTACAGCCGCCCCGTGGACGTCTTCGCCCCCTGCGCGCTGGGCGCCGTGGTGAACGACCGGACCATCCCGCAGCTGAAGTGCCGGATCATCGCCGGGGCCGCGAACAACGTCCTCCACGAGCCGCGCCACGGCGCGGAGCTGAAGAGGCGCGGCATCGCCTACGCCCCCGACTACGTCATCAACGCGGGCGGGGTCATCAACGTCTCCCACGAACTCGCCCCCCGGGGCTACGACGAGAAGGTCTCCCTGAAGCAGGTCGAGGGGATCTACGGGACGCTCAAGCGCATCCTCGCCATCTCCCGCGAGAAGGACGTGACCACGGCCGAGGCGGCCGACCACCTCGCAGAGGAGATCCTCGCGGAGGGGCGGAAGGCGGGGAAGGCGGCCCCCCGGTCGAAGGGGAAGGCGGCGGGGAAGGTGAAGGCCGGGGCGAAGGCGAAGGCCGGGGCGAAGGCGAAGGCCGCGACGAAGGCCAAGTCGAAGGCGAAGGCGAAGGCCAGGCCCGGGTCGAAGGGGAAGGCGAAGGGCCGGTAGCGGCGGCAGCCCCTACCGCTTCGCGTCCTTCCTCGCCTCCACGTGCGCGGCGATGGCGCCGCGGGCGCGGGCGTCCAGGGCCTCGAACCGCACTCCGACGCCCACGCGGCCGCTCGGCAGCAGCTCGTGGCGGACGACCATCCCGGGGAGGCGGACGATCTCCTCCCCGAAGGCGACCTGGAGGTCGAGGCGGCTGCCCAGCGGCGGGGGGGCCCCCATCTCGAGGAGCATCCCCTCCGGCGAGACGTCCAGGGTGCGGAACATCCGCCCCTCCTCGGCCACGAAGTTGAGGCTGTGGATCCGGGGGAACTTCCGGCGGTTGGTCGCCACGGCGCACCTCCTGCGGCGCCGGGCGCGGACGGGGCGCGGGGCGCCGATCCGGTACGACTCCATGATAGGCCCGCCGGCGCCGGGGGGAAGGGGCGGGGGCCGGACCGGGCGTGACCGGGGGCGGGGGCCCCCGAGGGGAGGGGCCGCTCCTACCCGGGCGCGGGCGGCTGCGGCCCGTCGCGCTTGAGCAGGTACTCCCGGATGTGGCGCTCGGAGCGGGGGGAGAGGCGGTCGAACTTCACTCCCACCCCCATGCGGCCGTTCTTCTGGGGGACCAGCCGGACGACCTGGCCCTTCACCTCGAGGACGACCTCGCCGAGGGCGAGGTCCACGACGAGGTTCGTGCCCACGGGGGCGGGCACGTCCATCTCGAGGAGCATGCCCTCGCGGGAGAGGTCCAGGGTCCGGAAGACCCGCCCCTTGTCCGCGACGATGTTGAGCGCCTCGATCCTCGGGAAACGACGCTTGTCGCCGCTGGCCATGGTGCCCTCCGCCGCCGACCGGACGGGACCACTATAAGCGGGGGGGGGCGGTGGAGGAACCTCCGGGGGAGGAGCGGAGGGGGGACCGGGCGGGGATCCCCCGCGGTCCGGCGGGGGGCGCGGCCGGGGGTCCCGCGTCCTTCGGGCCATCGGAGGCATCGAGGCAGGGGGGGTGTCGCGGATGCACCGGTGGTGCGGCGGCCCCGGTCCGGGCCCTCCGCGGGATGCGGCCGGGAGCCGTCGGATCCCGCGGACGGGATTCGTGAGATCCCCCTGTCCTTCGGGTCCCCCCCGCCGCCGACAGGGGTAGATTCCCCCTTCCATGGCCCCCGCCGACGACGGGAACGAGCCCTTCACGGAGGAGGATCTCCGGGCGGTCTGGCCCCTGCTCGCGGGGGCGGACCGGCTGGACGGGTTCCGGCTCGTGCAGGACCGCGCGGGTTCGGAGGGGTTCTTCCTCGGCCTCTCGCCGAAGGAGCAGGCGGCCCTGATCCTCGGGTTCCCCCCCGCGGAGAGGAAGGCCTGGGTCCGCCTCCTGGACCCCGACGACGCCACGGACCTCGTCCAGGCCGTCGACCCGGAGGAGCGGGCCGTGCTGCTCGACCTCATGGACCCCGCCTCCCGCCGGGAGGTGACGGCGCTCCTCGCCTTCGCCGAGGACGACGCGGGCGGCCTCATGAACCCCCGCTTCGCCCGGGTCCGCCCGGACATGAGCACGGACGAGGCGCTCCGCTACCTCCAGCGGCAGGCGCGCGAGCGGCTCGAGATGCTCTACTACGCCTACGTGCTGGACGCCGAGCAGAGGCTCCTCGGCGTGGTCTCCCTCCGCGAGCTGTTCTCCGCGCCCGGGGACCGGAAGGTGAGCGAGGTCATGCGCACGGACGTCGTCTCCGTGCGCGAGGAGATGGACCAGGAGGCGGTGAGCCGCGTCTTCGCCCACCAGGACCTCATCGCGCTGCCCGTCGTTGACGCGGAGAACCGGATGAAGGGCATCGTGACCCACGACGACATCGTGGACGTCGTGCAGGAGGAGGCCACCGAGGACATCCACCGGATGGGCGGCACCGCGGTGCTGGACGCCCCCTACCTCGGCACGCCCCTGATGAAGATGTTCCGCAAGCGGGTGGGATGGCTCTCCGTCCTCTTCGTCGGCCAGCTCCTGACCGCCTGGGCCATGGGGCACTTCGCCGCCGTGCTCGCCAGCGCAGCGATGCTCGCCATGTTCATCCCCCTCATCATCAGCAGCGGCGGCAACT
>JAKLKS010000054.1:0-7005 GCA_023150535.1 Planctomycetota bacterium | reverse complement strand
GTCCGCCGGGAGATCGCCTCCGGGCTCCTCCTCGGCGGGCTCCTCGGGCTCCTCGGGTTCGCGCTCATCGCCGGCTTCCAGTTCGCCGGGCCGGAGACGGACGGGATCGGCTACTTCGGCCCCCACTGGCTCCTCGTGGGGACGACCGTGGGGATGAGCATCCTCGGCTGCGTCACCTGGGGCACGGTGGCGGGCTCGATGCTCCCCTTCATCCTCCGGCGCGTCGGCCTCGACCCCGCCAGCGCCTCGGCGCCCATGGTGGCCACCATGGTGGACGTCTGCGGGATCCTCATCTACTTCACGGCGGCGGCGATCCTGCTGCGCGGCACGCTGCTCTGATCAGCCCCCCGCGTCCTCCCCCCCCTCGATCACCACCTCCGCGTCGGGGAGGGATTCGAGGAAGAGCCGGCCGTAGGGGCGGCGCAGGATCCGCGGGTCGAGGATGACCACGGTCCCCCGGTCCGTCGAGGTGCGGATGAGCCGGCCGAAGCCCTGCTTGAGCCGGAGCACCGCCTGGGGGAGCTGGTAGTGGAGGAAGGGGTCGAGGCCGCGGGCCTCCAGCGCCTCGGTGCGGGCCTCGACCAGGGGATGGGTCGGCACGGCGAAGGGGAGCCGCGTGAGGATCACCGTGCGGAGGGCGTCCCCCGGCACGTCCACCCCCTGCCAGAAGGTGCTGGTCCCGAAGAGCACCGCCCCCCGGGTCGCCCGGAAGGCCTCGAGGAGCGCCTCCCGGGGCATCCCGCCCCCCTGCCGCATGGGGACGAGGCCGCGGGCGACGAGTTCGTCGGCGGCGGCGCGGAAGACCCTCTCGAGGGTCCCGTAGGCGGTGAAGAGGACGAAGGCCCCGCCGCGGGATTCCGACGCGTAGCGGAGGGTCTCCCGCGCGACGGCCGCCTCCCAGGCGGGGCCGTCCCGGGGATCCGGGACGTCGGCCCGGAGCACGAGCCGCGCCTGCCGCCGGAAGTCGAAGGGGGAGCCGAGGGAGAGGACCTCCGCCCCCTCGAGGCCGAGGCGGGACGCCAGGGGGCCGAAGTCCCGCCCCTTCCCCACCGACAGCGTGGCGCTCGTGAGCACCGCCGAGCGCAGCCCCTCCCAGAGGCCGAGGCGCAGCAGCGGGCCCACCTCCACCGGGGCGCCGAGGAGCGTGGTGTTCGTCCCCGCCATCCCCTCCCGCTCGATCCAGTAGACGCGCCCGGGATCGGCGGCGGCGCAGAACTCCCGGATCGCCTCGGCGTGGCCCCCCGCCCGCTCCGCCTGGGACTGGAGCTCCATCTCCCGCTCCTTGGTGGAGGCGGTCGCGGACAGCTGCCGGAGCAGGGCGGAGAGCCGGTCGAGGGCCTCCGAGAGCCCCTCGCCGGAGAAGCGCGGGGCGTGCAGCCGCGTGCTGCGGCCCGCGGCCTCCTCCGCCCGGGCCCACTCCCCGGCCGTCCCGAAGAGGTCCTCCGCGGCCTCCCGGCAGGCGCGCACCTGCCGCACCGCGTCCTCGGGGGCGTCGAAGGCGCGCAGCAGCCCCCTCCCGTCCCTCCCGTGGAGCCCCCCGAGGAGGCGGGAGACCGCGAAGGCGGAGACGCGCAGGCCGAGGTGCTCCCCGGCGACCTCCTCCACCTCGTGGGCCTCGTCGAGCACGAGGTGGGCGTAGTCCGGGAGGAGCTGGGCCCCCGCGGCGCGCAGCGCCATGTCGGAGAAGAGGAAGGCGTGGTTGGCGATGATGATGTCGGCGTTCTGGAGGCGGCGGCGGCCGGCCTGGTAGTGGCAGGCGTCGTAGAAGTCGCAGCGCTTCCCGAGGCAGTTGCCCGCCTCGGCCTGGACCCGCGACCAGACCTGGGCCGGGGGCTCGAAGGGGAGCGACTGGCGCGTGCCGTCCCGGGTCGTCTCCGCCCACCGGGCGACGGCCCCGAGGGCCTCCCGGTCCCCGACCCCGGGGAGGAGCTCCTCCGCGTCCTCCCGGGCCTGCCGGAGGCGGCGGAGGCAGACGTAGTTGCCGCGGCCCTTGGCGAGGACCACGGAGAACTCCGCGGGGAGGTTGCGGAGGAGGACGGGGACGTCCTTCCCGAGGAGCTGGTCCTGGAGGGCCAGCGTGTGGGTGGCGATGACGACCTTCTCGCCCCGCTCGGCCGCGGCGGCCACGGCGGGGACGAGGTAGGCGAAGGACTTGCCGACGCCGGTGCCCGCCTCGACGAGGAGCCTCCCCCCGCTCCGCATGACCCGGTCCACGGCGGCGGCCATGGTCCTCTGCTCCCCCCGGTCCTCGAACCGGTCCAGGGCGGAGGCGAGGGGCCCCCCGGGGGAGAGGACGGCCGCGACGTCGATCATGGGAGGCAGTCTAGCCACCGCGGACGCCCCTCGCTCCTTCCTCCCCCCCGGGGACCGTGCTACCATCGGACCCCGGTTTCGGGCACCCCCCCGGAGGTCTCCATGCGCCACTCCCTCGGCCTCGCCCTCGTCCTCGGCCTCGCCCTCGGCGGGTGCTCCGGGACCCGGAAGGACCCCGCCCCGCCGGTGCCGGAACTGGCCATCAAGGACGTCCAGGTGGTCTGGACCCGCGGCGGGAAGCTCGGCTACCTCAAGACCTACGACGCCCGGGCGACGGACGCGCAGGGCCGCCCGGGGCCGGTGGTCGCCATCCACTACGTCGAGGACCTCGAATTCCGCCAGGTCGGCTGGATCGCCAACGACGGGCAGGCGGAGCGCTACGCCTACCCGCCGAAGGCGGAGGCCGAGGCCCGCCGGGTCGTCTTCGACCGGGTCCCCCTGCCTCCCGGCTCCCTCGAGGACCAGGTGAAGAGGATCCTCCAGGTCGAGCCGACCACCGAACTCGCCTTCCAGCGGGCCACCGAGGCCGACTTCCGCCGGTAGCGGCGGTGGGTCCCCCCGCGCCCGCCGCGCTCCTCGCCGCCCTCCTCGCCCTCCCGCTCCTCGTCCAGGAGCCCCCGCCGGCGCCTGCCCCGGCGCCGTCGCCCCCTCCCGCCCCCGCCCCGTCCGAGCGCACCCCGGTGGGCCGGGTCGTGGCGGCCGTGGCGGCGGCGGCCCTGGGGAACGCGGCCCTCCCGGAGAAGGAGCGGGTCGCCGGCGACGCCCTCCTCGACCTCTACGTGCGCGCCGCGGCGAGGGCCGCGGCCGGGGACGCGCGCTCCTTCCTCCTCGGGATCGGCCACGCGGTGGACCCGACGCGCTCGCTGGAGAAGACGAGCCTCCTCTCGAAGCACTACGCGGGCGTCGAATCGGAGGAGGAGCGGAAGGCGCGCCTCGGGGCCATCGGGAAGCCCACCCTGCGGGGGCGGAACGACCACGCGCTCCACTTCCTGGTCTCGGCGGCCTTCGCGCGGGCGCTCGGCGGCGCGGCGGCGGAGACCCTGGGGCTCTCGAAGGAGATGATGGACGCGATGAAGGTGAAGGGGTCGGGCCTCTCCTTCGCCGACCTGGCGGCGGACTACGCGGGGATCCGGTTCGACGCCTGGCTCGCGGACGCGAAGGAGGGGGCGGCGCGGCTCGCGAGGGTGGCGGAGGGGTTCCGCGGCGCGGAGTTCCTCCCCGACGTCTCCGGCGAGGTCGAGGGGCTGACCGGCCGGCCGCGGGGGGCGGGGAGGGGGGCGCGGGGGGGGAGGGCGCGAAGCCGGGCGGCACGGGGGAGGGGAGCAAGAAGTGAGTGCGCTTCCTCTGGATTCTTCGAAGGAGGGTTCTTCAGCATCTTGAGTTCATCTTCATCCGAGGTGCCGACAGCGCCGGTTTGACTGGGATTCTGGTGATGCACGTGGATTGGGATCGCAATTGACTATGAGCCGGTTAGAAGTCATGATGCCTACTGGATGCCGGAATGCTCGATGTCAGGTCGCGGAGGAAGAGGTATGAGTGTCATCGCAGGCGGGTCGATACTGGATTCGCGATCAACCCTTTCAAGGGAGGTGGTAATCCCCGCATGCGAAGAAGGTCGGTGGGACGAGATCGGTGGGCGATTCGCGATCTTCCCATTCCAGCCTAAGCAAGCGCTTTGGATGTCCTACGACCTAACTGTGGGGCCTGAAGCGTATTCGATTCGATGGAAACGACGGGTCACGGTCGACACCGGTAATCCGCTACAAATCGAGCCAGGCGAGACCGTTCTTGTGCTAATTGATGAGTATCTGGTTTTCGGCCCGAGCGTCGCTGGTCTAATCATCGGGAAGACGAGTTGGATGAATTCCGGTGTGGTGCAGCCTACGACTCGGATAGACCCCACCTGGTTTGGGCGATTCCCCGTTCCGCTGACCAATCACTCTACTAGGGTTATGCGGCTGAGCAGAGGGCAGCCATTCTGCACGTGCATTATCAACGATGTTAAGCCTGATCTGTCCCGGGACAGGTGGATGACGCGCGATCGAGTTCCGCACCTGGGATCTTCCTCGCTGAACTACGAAGGTTTGTCAATGGAGCAGTGGGAGCCCTGTTCGCCCACGGCTGCAACTCGAGAGAGATTGGAGGGGATTCCGTCTCGCTTTGGACCACCATTCGATCTTGTGATTGCGGGCTTGCTGCAGGCAAAGGACACAATCATCCATGACCTGCAAACGAAGTGGGGGCCCGAGGCAATCAGGGAAATGAGACAGGCCGTTGTGGAGGAGCAGGTTCGCCTGTCTGAGGCGCACTCCGAGGAATTGAGGCGCTTTCATCTGGCGCAAGTGGAGCTTCTGCAGAAGCAGCTTGTGGAAACACAAGGATGGTCGAGAAGATTGACCTTCATGATGGTAATAGTAGTTCTCGGTTGGCTTGCCGCCCTAGTGCTGATCATAGTGCGCTTGGAGTATATCCGTGAGGGAGTCCCGGCGGCGACTCCTGAGCGGCCTAGTTTGGGTCCCCCGCCCCCAGTGCCACCACCGAAGTAGAGGAGGAGGGGGAGGCGATTGGATTGTCCCGGATTCTTGCCTTCAGGATCTCGCGGAGCCCGGGGATTGAGCGGGACAATGCATCGGAAAGGACCCATGCCCGCTTGGTTCCGAGGCTAGAGAGTCGATAGGAGTGTGTAGTGAAATGCCCAACTTGCGTAAGAACCGCATGGTCCAGAGAACCGTCTGCAAGAAGTTTGCGAATGCCCCTATCAACGGTTGGAGAAAACAAGATTGGTCTGCGCACAATCTTGACCTGGAGGTTGAGGATGTCTTGAGTGCAGGCAACGGCAGCGTGCAACTCAAGTTCCCGGAACCACCCTGATGCGGGCTCGGACATGGTCCCAAGAAGGAGGAGAAGCAGCTCCTCTATCGAAGGACGCGACTCGCCCTGCCGCGTGTTGCTGACTTGGCTTCCGGCTGGCCGCTGAGGAGGCATGAGGTTAGTGCTCCACTCGTACAACATTAAGGCTAACTCTTCGGGGGGACAGGCTGCCTAGCCGCTACTTCGCCCGTCGAATGTAAGTCATTATAGGATAATAGTTTACACAATCAAGCGTATTCTTCCTGCACATCGGGTTCGCGCCAGTGAGTCGTTTAAGTCAAGTCCAGCCAGTGTGTTACGGTGGTTCCCTCGGGGTATGGCTGGTTATCTTCAATCCGTCCATCGAGTGTCCACCGGGTTATCCCCAGGTTCCGTGGAGAACCATAGGTCTGGTCGCACCGTTCTATCCCCGTCTGAGCGAGAGTCCAGAGTGCAACCTCCCGCAGCCAAGGTAGCGGGGAGAGTACTCGCCGAACATGCTCGCCTACTCGAGGGGCGGCGGACAGTCCATCGGGTTCTTGAGGACCTCCTCCATGTACACACAGGACTACCCTCCAGTCGACCCTGAACCAATCGTTCAGCCGATACCAGAAGTTTCAACTAGCCGAGCCCGTTCTTTCCGATCAGCCGACATGGCCGAACCCGCCCACATCGACCGGCACCCAGAGCCCCGCATCGAGGAGGCGTTCGCCGATACCCCTGTGGTGCTGCTCCACGGCCCCCGGCAGTGCGGGAAGACAACCTTCGCCCGCCGCCTCGGGGAGCGTGCCGGCAGCGCCTTCGTAACCCTCGAAGACGAGGTCCACCTGAAGTCCGCGCCCAGTGCGGTCCTCTACGACGGGGAGGCCGGCATCGCCTTCGGGGACCGGCTGCGGGCGGTGCCGATGCGGGTACTCTGGGAGGCATGATGAAGCGGATCGGGATCCCGGCCGTCCTCCTCCTCGCGGCCTGCGCCTCGCCCTCCCCCTCCCCGGAGGCGGCCCCGCCGCCCGCGGCGGCGCCGGCCCCGCCGCCGCCGATCACCCTGGAGGGCCTGCTCGGGATCCGCCTCCCCTCCGACCCCACCCCCTGGCAGGTGCGGGGCGCGGCCGACTCGCTCGATCCGGACCTCCAGCCCGGGGTGGACCTCCGCTCCCGGGTGCGCATCGCCCTCTACGAGCGCAACCTCCGCCTCCCCTCGACGGGGCCGGAGTTTCAGTGGGACCTCGACCGGGTGATCCGGCTCCGGCTCGCCTCGGGGGACGCCGACGGCGCCGAGCGGGCCCTGGCGGAGTTCGGGGACCGGGTCGGGCTCGCCTCCTGGCAGAGGGCGAACCACCGGGCCAACATCGCCTCCGCCCGGGGGGACATGGCGGGGTACCGGCGCATCGTCCGGGAGATGGTGGAGGACCCGGCCTGCCCGGAGGCGGAGCGGGTGAGCGGCACCTACTGGATCGCCCGCACGCTCCAGCGGGAGGGGGACCTCGAGGGGGCGGCGGCGCTGCTGCGGCCGCTGCAGGAGATCCACGGGGAGAGCGGGGACGCGAGGACCCAGACGAACCTCGGGCTCGTGCGGGAACTGCTCCTGGAGATCGAGAGGACGGGGCGGTAGGGAGGGCCCGGGCCCCCCGGGGCGGGGAGCGGGCGCGGTAGACTGGATCGCGCCATGAAGCCGACCTGGGGAGTCGTGGCCTGCGCTGCGGCGCTCGGGTGCGTCGTCGGCGCCATGGCGATGCAGGCCCTGCGGCGCGGCGGGGTGGCGCCGCCGGCGGCGGGGGTGGCAGGCATGACCTGGAGCGCCCCGCCGCCGCCCACCATCGCCAGCCCGCCGGCGGCGACCTC
>JAKLKS010000053.1 GCA_023150535.1 Planctomycetota bacterium | reverse complement strand
GGCGGCGGTGCACCTGAAGATCGACACCGGCATGGGGCGCCTCGGGGCCCTGCCGAGCATGGCCGTCCCCCTCGCCCGCTCGCTCGCGACGAACCCCCACCTCTCCTTCGAGGGGGTCGCCACCCACTACGCCTCCGCCTCCTCGCCCGTCCCGTTCCAGACGGCGTCCCAGTTCGGGACCTTCCGCCGCGTCCTCGAGGAGCTGCGGGCGGAGGGGCTCCTCCCCCCCCTCGTCCACGCCGGCAGCACGGCCGCGGTGCTCGGGGCCCTGCGGGAGCACTTCGGCATGGTGCGCCTCGGCGGCGGCATCTGGGGCGTGGACCCGGGCAACCTGGAGGGCTCCGGCGTGGAGCTCGCTCCCTGCCTGTCGCTCCGCACGCAGGTCATCTTCCTCAAGGACTTCCCCGCGGGCTCCCCCCTCGGGTACCACCGGACCTTCGAGACGACCCGCCCCTCCCGCATCGCCACGGTCCCCATCGGTTACAACGACGGGTACGCGTGGAACCTCGGCAACCGGGCCGAGGTGCTGGTGCGCGGCAGGCGGTGCCCGGTGGTGGGCGCGGTGAGCATGGACTACACGACGGTGGACGTCACCGACGTCCCGGGCGTCGAGCCCGGCGAGGTGGTCACCCTCGTCGGGGCGGACGGGGAGGAGCGCATCCGCGTGGAGGACCTGGCGCGCCTCCTCGGCACCAACCCCTACGAGATCACCTGCCGCCTCGGCAAGCGCGTCGTCCGCGTCCACAGGGAATGAGGGGGGCGCTCCCTTGAGGATCCGCAGGAGGACGGCGGCCGCCCTCTGCGCCCTCTTCGTCCTGATCGCCCTGGGGGGCGCCGCCTGGCGGCTCCTCCAGCCCGACCGCCTCCGGGGCATCGTGCTGGCCGAGGGGCGCAAGATGCTCGCCCCGGGCTTCGACTTCGAGCTCGACGCCGTGGACTACGACCTCTGGGAGGGGCTGTTCCGCGCGGAGGGGCTGCGGCTCGTGCGGACCGGGGGGGAGCGGGAGGTCCTCGCCTCCTTCGCCAGCGCCGAGGTCTCGACCCGGCTGTGGCAGCTCTTCGCGAACTTCGCCCTCACCGACGTCAGGGTCAGCGGGCTCGAGGTCGTCCTGGAGCGGACCGCGGACGGGCGGTTCCCCCTCGAGGGGGCATTCCGGGCCGCCGCCCCCGGCGACGCCCCGGCCGCCCCCGCCCACCGCCCCCGCATCCGCGTGGACTCGGGCACCGTCCGCTTCCGGGACGGCGCCGTCCTCGCCCCCGGGGGGGACCTCGTCCTGCGCATCGAGGGGGCGGACTGGCAGGAGTCCCGCGGCGGGGGCCCCTCCGCCCTGGAGGGCCGCTTCCGGGAGCTGGGGTCCGGGACGGCCGGCGCGGGGGCCCTCGGACCGGTGACGGTGCGGGGGGAGTTCCCCCTCTCGACGCGGGGGATCCGCCTCCAGGTGGAGCGGTTCCGCTGGGACGACGCCCTCGTCGCGCGGCTCTCCCCGGAGGTGCGCGCGAACCTCGCCGGGATTCGCCTCGAGGGGGAGTTCGGGGAGGGGCCGGAGTCCCCCGCCCTCGAGGTGGAGGTCCGCCCCGGGGCGGGGTCCCCCGCCATCGGCCTCCTCCTCCGCCCCCGCGGTGCGGACCTGCGGATCGACGCCCTCCCGGTGCCCCTCTCGGGCGCCACGGGGGTCCTGCGGTGGTCCGGCGCGGAGCGGGCCCTGGAGATCGTCGACTTCGGCCTGCGGTGCCGGGACGCGGAGATCCGCGTGCGCGGGCGCGTGGTGGATCCCGGCCCCCGGTTCACCGGGGAGGTCCGCTTCTGGGGCCGGGGGCTCGTCCTCGACCGGGAGCTGCACGACGCCCTCCCCCCCGCGGTGCGCAGGATCTGGGACGCCTACGGGCTCGCCGGCGCCGTGGACGTCACCGGCGCCGATCCCGGGGCCGAGCCCTCCTTCGATTCCTTCGTGAGGAGGGAGGCCCCCGGCGGGCCCCTCGCCCTCGGCGTGGCGCTGCGGCCGAGGGACGCCTCCATGGCCTTCCACGGGTACGAGGACGACGACGAGCCCGGGGTCCGCCACGGCTTCGCCTGGCCGGTCACGGGGATCACCGGGCGGATCCAGGTCGCCTGGCTCGAGGGCGGGGAGACGACCGTGGACCTCCGGGAGGTCCGGGGCAGCCACGGCGCCGTCGAGGTGTCGGCCCACGGCGAGGTGAGGGACTTCGGGGGCGGGCGGGCCGGCGTCGCCATCGCCGTCGAGGCCCGCGACCTCCCCCTCGACGACGACGTGCGCAACGCCTCCCCGGGGATGGCCGACCTCTTCCGCCGCTACTCCCCGTCGGGGAGGGCCTCCCTCGTGCAGGTGAGGGTGGACCAGGTCCTCGACCTCGACAGCTCCGCCCAGGAATCGGTCCACATCGAGTTCGACGGGAACGCCTCCTTCCGGGTGGACCGGCTCCCGATCCTCCTGGAGGGGGTCTCGGGGCAGGTCGACTACGGGAAGGAGAGGACGCCGGAGGGCCGGGTGCCGACGGTCTCCCTCCTCGGCATGAAGGCCCGCGCCGAGGGCGGCGGGGAGCTCTCCATGGGCGGCACCGTGGAGGGGGAGGGGGACCCGCGGCTCAACATCTCCATCGTCGGCGAGGGGATCCCGCTGGACGGCCCCCTGGAGGCGGCGCTGCGCGCGGCCGACCTCCGGGCCGCGGTCTCCGTCTGGGATCGCGTCCGCCCCTCCGGGCTCGCCGACGTCCGGGCGACCCTCACGGGCCCGGAGAGCGGCGCCCGGGAGGAGTACCTCGTCACCCTCCGCGGGGTCTCGGCGAGGGGCTGGGGGGAGGTCCTCTACCCCGTCACGGGGCTCCGGGGCGCCGTCGAGGTCCGCCCCGGGGAGGTGGTGCTCCGCGGCCTCCGCGGGGAGGGGGCCGAGGGCCCGGTCTCGCTCGACGGCACGGTGCGGGACCCCGGCGGCGAGGCCTTCCTCGACCTCGCCCTCACGGCGACCGACGCCCTCCTCGACGAGAGCCTGCGGGATCCCCTCGGCCCCGCGGCCGACCGGGCGCGGGGGTACTTCGACATCGTCCGCCCCGCGCCCGGGCTCCGGGGGGACGTCGAGGTGCGCCTGCGCGGGGCGGGGGACGCGCTGGAGCCGGTCATCGACGCCCGCAACATCCGCGGCGGCATCCGGCCGCTGGACGTCCGCAACCTCGACGTCGCCGAGGCGCGGGCGCGCTACGAGGGGGGGAGGGTGGTCGTCTCCGACGTGCTGGGGGCCATGGGGGACCGGGAGTTCACGGTGCGCGAGGCGCGGTTCGACCTCGACGCGGGGACGGGGTCCATGGACATGGAGGTGCGCCGCCTGCGCTTCCCGCGGGACCTGCTGGGGGTCCTCTCGGAGGAGGCGGTGGCGGGGATCGAGCGGGTGACGCCGGACCGGTTCTTCCACGTGGACCGGCTCGACGTGACCCTCTCCGACGGCTTCCGCGGCATCGCGCTGGACGGGGTGGTCTCCCTCTCCCCCACCCGGGCGGGGCGCAGCGACGGGCTCGGGGTCCAGGGGGTCTTCGACCTCGAGGGGCTCGCCTTCCGCCGCGGCGCGGAGGGGGATCCCGCCACGGTGATCACGGGGGCGGTGCTCGTCCGGGGCGGGGAGTTCCGGCCGGGGGTCGCGGTCGATTCCCTCGACGCGCGCATCGACTTCGGCGGCACCTTCGGGCCGGAGGGGAACCGGGCGGTGCTCACCGTCTCCGAGGCGAAGGGGCGGGTGGAGGAGCGGGTCCTCGAGGGCGGGTCGGCCATCGTCGAGGTGAACGCCGACGGGATCCTCCTGCGGGAACTGCGGGGGCGGGTCGCGAAGGGGGAAATCGGCGGGTGGATGCAATTCCCCCCCGGCGGCGGGTACGAGGGGAGGTTCTCGCTGTCGGGGGCGCACGCGCCCGACCTCTTCGCGCCGGCGGATCCGAAGGCGGGGGTCGAGGGGCGCATCAGCGCGAACGCCCGCCTCAGGAACCGCACGGGCAAGCCCGACGACCTCGGGGGCAACCTCCGCGTGGACATCACCGAGGGGGCGCTCTTCCGCGTCCCCCTCTTCGACTCCATCTACGGGATCCTCGGGCTGACGGAGCCCCCCGTCTTCACCGGGGGGACCTTCGACGCGGACCTGAACGGGGACCGCATGCGCATCTCCCGCGTGGACCTCGAGAGCAGCGTCCTCGGCCTCCACAAGTCGGCGGGGGGGAGCTTCCTCTGGCTGGACGGGCGCATCGACCTCCGGCTGACGCCGGAGTTCCGGGGGATCCTCGAGACCTGGCCGCTCCGGTGGATCAAGGACCTCATCAGCCTTCCCATCAAGCCCGTGGTGGAGCGCATCCACGCCATCCACGTCACGGGGACGCTGCAGCGGCCCGTGGTGAACCAGGACTGGCTCACGTTCCTCTCCAGCCGCCCCGAGGACCGCCCCCGGCTCCCCGCCCCCCCCCGCGAGGTCGACGTCCCCCGCCGCCCGCCCATCGACTTCTGATTTCCTGCGGGCCGCCGCCGCCCCCGCCGAGGATGGACCCATGGCCCTCCACGCGGCGATCCTCGCCGGCGGATCCGGGACGCGGTTCTGGCCGCTCTCCACGGGGAACCGCCCCAAGCACCTGCTCGCACTCCTCGGGAGGCGGACCCTCCTCGAGGAGACCGCCGCCCGCCTGCGCGGCCTCGTCCCCCCCTCGCGGACGCTGGTGGTCACCGCGCGGTCCCAGGCCGCCGAGGTCCGCCGCCTCCTCCCCCGCCTCCCCGCCGGGGCCGTCGTCGCCGAGCCCCGCCCGCGGAACACCGCCGCCGCCATCGCGCTGGCCGCCGCCCGGGTCCTCGCGGAGGACCCCGGGGGGGTCCTCCTCGTCCTCCCCGCGGACCACTGGATCCCCGACGCCGCCTCCTTCCGCCGCACCATGGCCGCCGCCGCGGAGCGGGCCCGGACCGCGGGGACGCTGGTCCTCGTCGGCGTCGAGCCGGACCGGCCGGCGACCGGCTACGGGTACCTGAAGGTCGGGAAGCGGACGGGCGACGGCCGCGGCCTCGAGGTCCGCGCCGTGGACCGGTTCACCGAGAAGCCGGACCGCCGGACCGCGGAGCGCCGCCTCCGCGCGGGCGGCTGGCTCTGGAACGCCGGGATGTTCGCCTGGCGGGCCGACGCCTTCCTCGAGGAGGCGCGGCGCCACCTGCCGGACCTCCACCGGGCGCTCGTCGCCTCCGGGGCGGCGGTCCGGGGCGGGGCGGCGCTGGCGCGGGCCTACGACCGGGCGCCCGCGGTGTCGGTGGACTACGGGGTGCTCGAGAAGTCCGACCGCGTGGAGATGGTGGCGGCGGGGTTCCGGTGGGACGACCTCGGCTCCTTCGCGGCGCTCGCGCGCCACCTGCCGCGGGACGCGGCGGGGAACGCCTCGCGGGGGCGCCTCCTGGCGGTGGATGCCCGCGGGGTGGTGGCGGTCGGGCCGGAGGGGCACCTGACGGCCGTGCTCGGCGTCGAGGGGCTGGCGGTGATCACGGTCCCCGGGGCCACGGTCGTGGTGCCGCTCGACCGGTGCGAGGAGGTCCGCGCGCTCGGGGAGGCGGCGGGCAGGAGGCGGCGGCGGCCTTGACGATGTGACTACCTGTAGTTACATTGCCGGCATGAGGACCGTCGGCGTCCGCGAGTTGAAGGCGAAGCTGAGCGAATACCTCCGCAGCGTCCGCGGCGGCGAGGTCGTCCTCGTGACCGACCGCGGGCGGGTCGTGGCGGAACTGCGGGCGCCAGGGAGCGCGCGCCACCTTCCGCCGTCCCTGGAGGGGCTCCGGGACCTCATCGAGCGGGGAGTGGTGAGCGAGGGGGGGCCGAACGACCCCGCCCTCTACCGGATGTCGGGGATCTCCCTTCCCCCTGAAGTCGTGCGCAGGCTCCTCGACGAGGAGCGCGGGGACCGGTGATCCTCTACGCGGAGTCGAGCGCCGTCCTCTCCTGGCTCCTCGACGAGCCCCATGCCGAACCCTCGCGGGAGGCACTCTCCGGGGCGGACGGGGTGGTCGCCTCCCGCCTGACGCTCTTCGAGTGCACCCGGACGATCCGCCGCGCGGAATCGACCGGGCACCTCGGCTCCCGCCCGGCGGCGCACGCGCAGGCCCTCCTCGCGGAGGTCGCCGCCCGCTGGGAACTCGCGGACATCTCCCGGGAGGTCCTCGCGGCGGCCGACCGGGGGTTCCCGCTGGAACCCCTGCGCTCCCTCGACGCCCTCCACCTCGGCACCGCCCTGTTCCTCCGCCAGCGCCTCCCCGACCTCGCCTTCCTCACCCTCGACGACCGCATCGCCGCCAACGCCCGCCTGCTCGGGTTCCCGGTCCTCCCCGGACCTCCCGCGCCGCGGAAGGGCCGCCGCCGGTAGACTCCCCGCCATGGGACGCGTCCTCTGCATCGACTACGGCCTCAAGCGCCACGGCCTCGCCCTCTCCGACGGCCTGCGCATGACGGCCCGCGGGATCGAGACCCTGGAGCGCCCCCGCACCCGGGCCGAGGAGTTCGGGCGGATCCGGGACCTCGTCCGGGAGCACGAGGTGGACCTCGTGATCATGGGCCTCCCCCTCAACATGGACGGGACCCCGGGCACCCACCACGACGAGGTGCTGCGCTACGCCGAGGCCCTGACGGAGTTCCTCGGCATCGACATCCACCTCGTGGACGAGCGCCGATCCACGATGCAGGCCGAGCACCACCTCCGCCGCTTCGGCACCGGGGGGTTCAGGAAGAGGAAGGGCCGCGTGGACGCCGTCGCCGCGGCCATCATCCTGCAGACGTACCTCGACGCCCCGGCCCCGAAGGACGACGGGGAGTAGGGCCTTCGCCCTCCCCCCCGCCCCCCTCCACCCCCCTCGCCGCCTCTCCTCCCCCCCTCCTTCCCGATTTTTCCCGGAATCCGCGACAGATTCCGCCTCCTCCGGCGTTCTCTGCATGACGAGACGCCGCACCCCACTTCCGGCTGAAAGCCGCGCCCGGGGCCGTCCGGGACCCGCCCGCCTGTGCCGGGAGGGCCGGATCCCCGGCGCGCGGTCATGGAGACCGGCTTGACCGTGGAGCGAGAGGACGCCCCGCCGGTCCTGGACCCCGCCCTGCGGGACCGGGTCTGCCGGTTCGCTCTCCGCCTCACCGGGGACCATCACCTCGCCGAGGACGTCGCCCAGGAGACCGTCGCCCGGGTCCTCCGCGAGGGGGTCCCCCGGGACCTCCCCTACCTGTTCCGGATCGCGCTCAACCTCGTCCGCACCGAGGCGAGGGGCCGCGCGCGCCGGCGCCTGGACCGCGGCGCCCGCGTGGACCGCGTCGCCGACCGCCGCACCCCGGGGCCGCTGGAGACCCTGGAAACGAAGGAGGAGAAGGAGCGGTTCTGGAAGGCCCTGGGCCACCTCCCCGAGAGGGAGCGGTCGGCCCTGGTGCTCCGGCACGGCGAGGGGCTCACCTGCGCGGAGATCGCCCTCGTCTTCGGAACCACTTCCAACGCCGTCTCCTGCCTCCTCCGCAGGGGGAAGGACCGCCTGCTCGCGATCCACGCCCCCGGGAGAGAGCCGTGATCACCTGCGACCGCTACCGCGACCTGGCGGAGCTCCTGCGCGACGGCGCCCTCGATCCGGGGGAGGCCGCGGAGGCAAGCGCCCACCTCGAGGGGTGCCCCGCCTGCAGGGACCGGGAGGAGACGCTGGAGGCCCTGCTCGCCCCCCTCGCGGGCCTGCCGCCGGGCCCCTACCTGCCGCCGGCCTCCCCCTGGCCGCGCCTCCTCCCGCCCTTCGCGGGAGGGTCGGCCACGGGCTTCGGGATCCTGCTCGCGGTCCTCCTGGCGGGGATCGGAGGCGCGGCGGTGGCGACGGGGATGCTCGGGGGGGACGCGGGCGTCGGGACTCCCCCGCCGGCCGGGCCGGGGACGGGGGCGAAGCCGCCGGCGGCGGCGCCGCGGTCCCCGGACCCGGTTCCCCCGCCGGAGGAGCCGCCCGCCCCGCCCCCCTCTTCCACGGGATCCCTCGAGGGGCGGGTCGTCGGGGAGGACGGCCGGGGCCGGGAGGGCGTGATTCTCCGCCTCGGCACCCTCTCCGCCCGGACCGACGGGACCGGGATCTTCCTCCTCGAGGGGGTGGAGTCCGGCGGGGCGCGGACGCTCCTCGTCGAGGCGCCGGGTGTCCCGCCCCTCGAGGCCCTCCTCCCTCCCCTCCGCGGCGGCGGGGCGAGGGCGGTGCTCGAGGAGATCCGCACGGGGGCCGGGGTCGAGGCCCGGGTCCGCGTCCTCGGGCCCGACGGCCGGGGAGTGGCCGGCGCCCGGGTGAAGGCCCTGCTCCTCCCCCCGCTGGTCTTCCCGGGGGGCCGGCCCACCTACGCCCCCCGCTCCGCCCATCCCGGCCCCGACGCCGCGCCGGAACCCTGGTCGCCGGGGAGCCCCTCCCTCCGGTCGACGACGGCCGACGGTTCGGGGGAGGCCCGGATCCCGGGACTCCCGCCGGGCCCCTACACCTTCGTGGTGGAGGCGGAGGGGTTCGCGACCTCCTGCCTGGAGGCGGTCCTCGAGGAGGACGGGTCGGTCGCCCCCGACCTCGTCCTCCTCACGGCCGCCGCGCTCCGGGGCCGGGTGATCGACGGGGCCACCGGGGAGGTTGTGCCCGGCGCCCGCGTGCAGGCGCTTCCCGCCGTGCGGCGGCCCTGGTTCGACGATGCCCGCTGGTCCCGCTACGCCGTCGCCGGACCGGACGGGACCTTCCGGCTGGGAGACCTCCCCGCGACCTCCCTCCTCCTCGCCGCAGGGGCTCCCGGGGGGTGCTCCTGGTCGGGCGGGGTGACCGTCGAGGGCGGGGTGGTCGAGGAGGTCCAACTCTCGATCCTCCCCGAGGAACCGGCGGAGGCGGTGCTCCTCGAGAGGGGAACGGGGCGCCCGGCGGCCGGGGCGCGCTTCCTCGTCACCTCCTCCGGCGTGGACATCCCCGGCGGCACCAACCGCCTCGCGGAGGTGGAGGTCGACGCCGAGGGGCGCCTGCCCGCGGGAGCGCTCGGGCGGGGCCCCTTCGATCTCCTCCTCCTCCGGCCGGTCCCCGGCGGGCCCTGGACCTCGGACGTCTTCTCCGGCGTCACCCTCGGCCGGCTCCCGGGAAGCCAGGGCCCCGTCCCGGGGAGGTCCCGCGGGTCGAGGCCGCCGGCCCTGCCGGTGGAGGTGGAGCGGTCCCTCTCTGTGGAGGGGGTCCTGCGGGACGGGGAGGGCCGCGCCCTCCCCGGCGTCCTCGTGCACGGCCTGGGTCTCGCCCTGCCCCAGTGGCAATCCACCCCCTTCCCCACCTTCGCGGGGTCGGCCTGGACCCGGGCGGACGGGACCTTCCGTATGGACGGCCTCCCCCGGGGGCGGGTCCTGCTCCGCACCGGCCCCTCCCTCTCCTCCCAGGAGGACATGGAGCGGATCGAGACCGGCGGGCCGGGGGTCCTGGACCTCCGCCGGGGGGCGCCCGAGGGGGTCGTGGTGACGGGGACGCCGGGGGAGCCCGTCGCGCTCCCTCCGGCCGCGACGGCCTCGGGCCGGGTCCTCGGCCCTGACGGGGAACCGGTCCCGGGGGCCTGCCTCCGGTGGCGGGTGGAAGTTCGTCCCGGCGGCATCAACGAAAGGCCCCTCCTTGCCGCCGAGGCGAACCTGGTCCGCGAGACCGCCGCCGTCGGCAGGGACGGTTCCTTCACCCTGCGCGGCCTCCGGCGGGACCCGGCGGGAGGGGAGGGGCCTGCCGTCCTCCTCCTCGCCGCCTCCGCCCCCGGCTTCCCCCTCCGCCTCCAGGCGCTGCCCTTCGAGGAGGGGGGGACCACGGCGGGGCTCGAGGTCCGGCTGGAGCCGGGCCGCACCATCGAGGGACGGCTCCGCCGCCCCGACGGCTCCCCCGCCCCCGGGGTTCCCCTGCTCTCCCTCGGGGGCCCGGCCCCCCGCACCGTGCGGGGCGCCACCCGGGAGGACGGCACCTTCCGCCTGACGGGGCTTCCGGCGGGTCCCCTGCTCCTCTCCGCGGGCTGGCAGGCGGAGGAGGCGGGACGGTGGACTCTCCCGCCCCGGGATGGCCTCCTGGAGAAGACCCTCCCTGCGGCGGCCCACTGCTCGGGCCGCGTGAGCGACCCGGAGGGGCGGCCCCTGGAGGGAGTGCTCCTGACCTGGGTGGCAGACGGCCTCCCCACCCGCCGGGAGGGGAGGTCGGAGGCGGACGGCTCCTTCCGCATCCCCGTTCCGGCGGGGGCGGGCCGCCTCTGGATCGAGAATCCGGGAGGGGAGGGCGGGTCCGCCTGGCCCTTCCTTCCCCTGGAGGTGGCGACGCCGCCCGGCGGGCAGGAGGGCCTCGACCTCCGGCTGGAGCGGGGCCTCCCGCTCGCAGGCGTCCTCAGGGGTGGAAGGGGAGCCCCCCTCCCGGGAGCGACGGTCTCGGCCGAGTTCCAGCACCGGGGGCGCCGCTGGAGCCGGCAGGTCGTCATCGGGCCGGACGGGCAGTTCCAGGTCCATGGCCTGCCGCCCGGGGACCTCCTCCTCCGGCTCCACAAGGGGGGAGCGGGGGCCGTGGTCGCGGCGTCGGCGGGCGACCTCCACCTGCAGGTCCGGCTGGAGGGGGGCGAAGGGGCGGTGCTCGCGGGGGTCGCGACGAAGGAGTTCGGGATGCCCGCCGCCATGGCCACGGTGGTCGCCTGGGCCTCGAAGGAACCGGCCCCCTCGGGGATCGCGACCCCCTGCGACGGCGCCGGCCGGTTCCGCATGGAGGCCCCATCGGGCGGCCCCCTCACCCTCCTCCTCGTGGACGCGGACGGCCTCCCCGCCGCCTGGCTCGACGGGGTCGTCCCGGGGGAGGGCCTCCGGCTCTCGCCCGGCGGCGGCGGCGGGGACGGCCTCCGGGGGACGGTGCGGGACCGGGGGGGCGCCCCCGCCGCCGGTGTGGCCGTGACGGCGCTCCGCCTCCGGGAGGGGACGGCGGCGAGGGTCTCCACCCCGGGCGGCACCCCGCTCCCCGGGGGGAACCCCGCCGAGATCCGCACGATCCGGACCGGGAGAGACGGCTCCTTCCACCTCGGCAACCCGCCGGGGGACTGGGTCCTCTTCTCCGGCTGGCCGGGGACGGCCGCCGCACCGGGGGCGCCGGAGGTCCGCCGGGAGGGGGACCGCTCCCCCCTCGAACTCGGGACGGGGGAGGGGAGGACCCTGCGGCTCGGGGTCGGCGTGGACGACGACGCCCCCCCGGAGGCCTGCCGCGTGGCGGTCCTCCTCCCGGGGTTCCTGCCCGCGGGGGCGCCGGAGGTACGGCTGGAGTTCCCGGGCTTCGGACCGTCCGAGGTCCCCGGGATCCCGGCCGGCAGGGCGGTGATCCTGTTCCTGGACGAGGGCGGGAGGGAGTGCGGGAGGACGGAGAGGTAGGCGGGAGGGAGGTGATCAGTACCAAACCCGACCCGTTTCCGTCACGGCCCGGGCTCCCGTCCCGCGTCGGCCGGAACGGATCGGCCGACGCGGGACGGGATCGTTGGACGTCAGAGGCGGGGGTGGAGGGGCCGGCGGGGACCGGCGGGAGGGGGGGACCTTCGGAACCCGGGGGGGGGATACCAGCGGGGAGGGAAGAGCCGGGAGGGGCTCGTGGGCGCACTTCTTCCGCCATGGCGCCCGCCGGGATAGTCCCCCCCCTTCCGACCTCCCTCCCCCCGCGTTCTGCGAGGGTCCATCCGCTCCGGTGCCTATGCCTCCCCACGGTCCCGTTTCCCGTCGGCCGATCCGTTCCGGCCGACGGGAGACGGGACCCCGATCCGCATCCCTCCCAAGGGTGGCCCCGGTCCGGTTGGGCTGTCCCCCGGGATGCGGACCCCGGGCAGGTTCCGGGGAATCCGCCCCCCGAAAAGTGAAATCGTGGGCCCCCTCCCTGCTACTCTCGCCCCTTTCCGGCCTCCCCGCGGTGGGGAGACCGGCAGTCCAGGGTCCCATCCCGGAGGTTCGCGCCCAGGGAGAGTGACCGGTCCTTCCGAAGGTCGGGCGTGCCGCCCGGCTCGCGGACAGGGGAACACCGGAGGTCGACGATGCCGATCAAGCCTACGCTCAAGAAGGAGATCATCGCGAAGCACAGGAAGCACGCCACCGACACCGGCTCGCCGGAGGTCCAGGTGGCCGTCCTCACGGAGCGCATCCGTCACCTGACGGAGCACCTGAAGACGAACAAGAAGGATCACACCTCGCGCCGGGGCCTGCTCATGATGGTGGGCAACCGGAGCGCCCTCCTGAAGTACCTGGCGCGGAAGGACCGCGCCCGCTACCTCGAGCTGGTCCGCACGCTCGGACTCCGCCACTAGGGCGCGGACGCGCAGGGGACGCACCCCGATCGCGGAGAGACCGCGCGGGAAAGAGGACGAGAGAGAGAAGCATCGCACGAAAGCGCATCGCGGAAGCGGTAAGCGGAGCGGAGCGGGAAAGAAAGAGAGGCGAGATGAAGGTCGTGACGAGGGAGAGGATGATCGGCGGGAAGAAGTTCTCCATCGAGACGGGGAAGCTGGGCAAGCTGGCCAACGGGTCCGTGGTCCTGCGCATCGGGGACACCATCGTGTTCACCGCGGCCGTGGACGGCCCCGTGCGGCCGGGCCTCGACTTCTTCCCCATGACGATGGACTACCGCGAGAAGCCCTCCGCCGCGGGCAAGATCCCCGGCGGGTTCTTCAAGCGCGAGGGCCGCCCGACGACGAAGGAGATCCTCACCATGCGCTGCATGGACCGGCCCATCCGGCCGCTGTTCCCCGAGGGGTACCTCGCGGACGTCCAGATCCAGGCCATGGTGCTGTCGGCGGACGAGCACAACGACCCCGACATCCTCGGCGTCAACGGCGCCAGCGCCTCGCTGCACGTCTCCGACATCCCCTTCGACGGCCCCCTCGGGGCCGTGCGCGTCGGCTACCTCGGCGGCCACTTCGTCGTCAACCCGACCCACGCGGAGCGCAAGACCTCGCTGCTCGACCTCGTCGTGGCCGGCACGAAGGACGCCGTCACCATGGTCGAGGCCGGCGCGAAGGAGCTCTCCGAGGAGAAGATGATCGAGGCCATCGCCTTCGGCCACGCCGCCGTGCGCGAGATCTGCGAGATGCAGGACGAGATCCGCGCCGAGTGCGGCTTCCCGAAGCAGGCCCTCAAGCCGGTCGCCCGTGACGAGGCCCTCGCCGCGACCCTGCAGGACGGCTGGTACGCGAAGGCGAAGGAGGCCCTCGCCGCGAAGGGGGACAAGCTCCAGAAGAACCTCGCCCTCTCCGCCGTGAAGAAGGCCTGCGTCGAGGCCCTCTGCCCCGACGCCGCGACGAACCCCGACCGCGTCAAGACCGTCAAGGCGTACTTCGACGAGGTCTCGAAGAAGGCGTTCCGCGAGATCACCCTCTCCGGGACCCGCGTGGACGGGCGGAAGCACGACGAGATCCGGGCCATCACCTCCGAGGTGGGGCTCCTCCCCCGCGCCCACGGTTCGGCCCTGTTCACCCGCGGAGAGACCCAGGCCATCGTCACCACGACGCTGGGCACCTCGCTGGACGAGCAGAGGATCGACGGGCTCCTCGAGGAGGAGAGCAAGCGGTTCCTCCTCCACTACAACTTCCCGTCCTTCTCGGTCCGCGAGGTGAAGCCCATCCGCGGCCCCGGCCGGCGCGAGATCGGCCACGGCAACCTCGCCGAGCGCGCCATCGAGCCGATGCTCCCCGACCACGACTCCTTCCCCTACACCATCCGCATCGTCTCGGACATCCTGGAGTCCAACGGCTCCTCCTCCATGGCGACGGTGTGCGGCGGGACCATGTCCCTCATGGACGCGGGCGTGAAGATCCGGCAGCCCGTCGCCGGCGTGGCCATGGGCCTCGTCACCGACGGCCGGAGCGTCGCCATCCTGTCCGACATCGCGGGCAAGGAGGACGCCTGGGGCGACATGGACTTCAAGGTCGCCGGCACCCACCAGGGCATCACCGCCCTCCAGATGGACATCAAGGTGAAGGGCCTCTCGCAGGAGATCATGGCCCGCGCGCTGGAGCAGGCGAAGGCCGGCCGCATCCACATCCTGCGCCGCATGCTCGACACCCTGGGCAAGCCCCGGGAGGAGACCTCCCCCTACGCCCCGCGCTCCTTCAAGATCAAGATCCCCGTGGACAAGATCGGCGCCCTCATCGGCCCCGGCGGCAAGAACATCCGCCGGATCCAGGAGGAGACGAAGACCGAGATCGCGGTGGAGGACGACGGGTCGGTCACCGTCTACGCCCTCACCCCCGAGGGCATGGCGGCGGCCCGGCGCGAGGTCGAGGGCCTCGCGGCGGTGCCCGAGGTCGGCCGGACCTACGAGGGCCCGGTCGTCTCCGTCAAGGACTTCGGCGCCTTCGTCGAGTTCCTGCCCGGCCAGGAGGGGCTCGTCCACGTCTCCGAACTCGCCGATGGCTATGTGAAGAGCCCCGGCGATGTGGTAAAGAAGGGCGACGTGCTCAAGGTCAAGGTCGTCGGCTTCGAGGAGCGGTCCGGGAAGGTCCGCCTCTCGCGCAAGGCCGTGATGATCGACGAGAAGAAGGCCGCCGGCGGCGCCAGCAGCTAGCCGCGGGAGGCCCCCACAGGATATTGGGCCGCGAAGGAAGGAAGACGGACGGAGGGACGGGCCCGGGAAAGGCCCGCACCTCCGGTCGGACCGGGCGCGCCGTGGGAAGACGGCGCGCCCGGAACCACATCCGGGACCGGTTCCCGGGGAAAGAGGCACCATGCCCGTGGGCACGGTGAAGTGGTTCGACAACCGCAAGGGTTGGGGATTCATCGTCCAGCCCGACGGGTCGGACCTGTTCGTCCACTACACCTGCATCGTCGGCGAGGGGTTCCGCCGGCTCGATGACGGGGCCAGGGTCCAGTACGAGGTCGTGGATGGCCCCAAGGGGAAGCAGGCGGCGGAGGTCCGGCTCCTGGATGCACCGGCCCCGCGCAACCTGGCGGCCGAGGATTCCGCCAGGAACGAGGCCCAGGCGTCCTGATTCCGCCACGCGGAACCCCTTGGAAATGAACGGGTTCCGATAGGCGGTTGCATCCCCGCCGGGATTCCGCCAAGATGGAGGGATGCTCTCCCCTCGGCGCAGGATCCCCGGGTTCGGTGCGGCGGGGCTGGCCCTTGGCCTCCTGATCGGGGCCCGCGCCTTCGCCCAGGAGCCCGATCCTCCTCCGCCGCCGGCCCCCCCGCCGCCCCCCCCCGCCCTCTCCACCCCCTCCCGCCCCCCGGCCGCGGAGCTCGTCGTTCCCCACATCCCCCACCGCGTCCAGGTGGACGGGGTCCTCACGGACTGGGACACCGGGCATCCCCTGAACCTGGCCGAGGGCACCCTCGACCCCCGCCCCGGCGCCTCGGCCCGGTGGAAGGGGCCGGCCGACGCCTCGGCCGCCCTCCACCTCTGCTGGGACGACGAGCGCCTCTACGTGGGGGGCCGGGTCACCGACGACCAGCTGCTCCTCCAGCCCCGGGACCTCTGGATGGGGGACAGCGTGGAGGTCTTCCTCCGCCTGGGCGGCGGGGGGGGCCGGCAGGACTACCAGTTCGTCCTGGCCCCGCTCGCCCAGGACCTCCGGTGGACCGTGGCCCTGGCGCGGGGGAAGCGGGGCCTGTCCGACGGCGGGTTCGCCGGCGTGGAGGTGGCTGGCAAGGAGGTCCGGGACGACCAGGGGGCCTACCGGGGCTACACCTTCGAGGCGGCCCTGCCGCTGGCCAACTTCCCCGGCTTCGACCCGGCCGGGGGCTCCGCCGCGATCAACCTCGTCCTCGTGGACGCCGACGGGGAGCCGGGGCAGAAGTCCTACCTCCTGTGGTCGGGCTCCGTGCTCCCCGCCTACGACCCCTCCGCCGTCGTCCCCCTGCGCTTCGAGGGGACCCGCTCCGAGGAGGACCGGGTCCCGGAGACCGGGTTCCTCCCGGGGCTCCAGGCCTGGAGGGTCCCCGCCTCCATCGTCCTCGGAACGGTCCTCCTGCTGGGGCTCCTCTACCTCCTCCGCAGGCCGCTGCGGCGGCTGGCGGACCTCCCCCTCCGCAGGAAGCTCCTCTTCGCCGCGGCCCTCGGGGCCCTGCTCCCCCTCCTGCGCTCCGTCCCCGGCCTCGTGGAGGCGCGGCGCCACTCCCGCGCGGAGGACCGCCTCGCCGCGGCCGGGGCCGCGATCCTCGACCTCGCCGGAGACGCCCAGGAGGCCCGGGTCATCGTCCCCGGGGCCGGCCCCGAGAAGGACTCCCCGCTCCTCCTCCTGGCGGAGGGGCGCCGCGTCCCCTCCCGGCCGGAGTACCAGTACAGGACCCTGCCCGCGGTGCCCGCCCCCCTGCGCCGCACCCTGGGGGGCTCCACCCCGGTGAGGACCCGGACCATCGACCTCGACGGCGCGGGGCGCTTCGCCTACCGCCCCCCCGATCCCCCCCCGGCCGCCTCCCTCTCGGTCGTCCTCTCCTGGAGGAACCCGCCCGAGGGCCGCACCCCCCCGCCCCCGGGGACGGTCGTCGGGCGCCTCCTCGCCGTCGGGTCCGACGGGACCGCGGAGTCCCTCGAGCTCCGCATCGGCAGGGAACTGGACGCCGGCCCGGCCGAGGGGGAATCCCACGGCGCCACGGAGTCGAAGGTGGCCTGGGCCCTCTTCGACCTGGACGCCCCCGGCGCGCCCCCCTCCTCCCACGCCGACGAGGTCCTCTGGAAGTTCCCCTCGGGGCCCCTCCGCCTGGCGGCCCTGGAGGTGGAGCAGACCGTCCCCGAGGGGGTCCTCACCCTCCACGGCGCGACCGCCCTCCCCGCGGACGGCACGGCCCCCGTTCCCCTCCCCCTGGGGCGCACCACCGTCGGCGGCGTCCCCACCTCCACCTGGAACGGGCGCCCCGCCGGCGAGGTCCTCGCGCTGGGCCCCGCGCCGGGGACGACCTCCCTCCCCGTGGACCGGGAGGCGGACGTGGTCTTCCTCGTCTACGGCTCCCCGGGGGGCTTCCCCCCCGACCAGGCGGGGAGGAAGGTGCTCTCCGTGCGCCTGCTCCTCGAGGACGGCACGGAGACCGCGCCCGAGGTGCTGGAGAACGGGGTGCGCCTCGACGGCGAGCGGCTCCCGGGGCTCGACCACCCGGAGGACTTCCGGGGCACCCTCGCCTTCCGCTGGCCCGGCAGCGGCGGGGCCCAGCTCCACCGGGACCTCCTCGCCCTCGCCGTCCCCCCGCCCTCCGGCCGCCGGGTGCGGTCCGTGGAGTTCGAGCACCACGGGGCCGGGACGCGCGTGGTCGTGGACGCGGTCACCCTGGCCACGCGCATCCAGCGCCCTCCCCCCCCGGGTCTGTCGGCCCTGGTGCGGCAGGGGGAGGGATGGGAGAGGGCGGCCGCGGTGGGCGCCGCGCTGGAGGGGATCTCCCTCGTCCACTACCGCGACGGACGGGCCGCCGCCGCGACCCTCCCCGCGGAGCTGCGCGACCGGGTCCTCGGTGCCGAGGCCCCCCCGGAGGTCGCGGGGGCCGCGACGGGCGCCTCCCCCGGCGCCGTCTACCGCAGGAGCCTCGGGGGGCGGACCCTCCTGGCGCGGCAGGTGCGCCTGCCGATCCGCGACGCCGACGAGGTGGTCGAGGCCGCCCTCCCCGCCCCCGGCGTGGAGGACCTCGACCTCCCCCTGCTCGTGGCCACCGCGGCCCTGCTCGCGCTCCTGCTCCCCCTGGCCATGTCCGCGGCCATCGACCTGCTCGGGCTCCTCCCCCACCTCAGGTGGAAGCTCGTGGGCGCCTTCGGCATCGCCGCGGTCCTGCCGCTCGGGGCCTTCACGGTGCTCCTCGCCCGCCACTTCGAGGAGCAGGTGGACGAGGGGATCGAGCAGGAGCTGCGGACCCACGCCACCGCCGCCGCGCGGGGCCTCGCCTCCCGCCGGGAGCAGGCGCGCCTCCTCGCCGAGGAGTTCCTCCGGGAGCCGGCCCTGCTGCGGGCGCTGGAGGTGGTGGGCGAGGCGGAGCGGGTGCCCCAGGTGGACGCCCTCGTGCGGGAGTTCGCCCGCCGCGCGGGGGGAGGGGCGGGCGCCGGGGCCCGCGTCTCCCTCGAGTGGACGAGCCCCGGGGTCGAGGGGCGGGGGGAGCGGCGGACCTACCCCCTCGGCGCGACGCCGCCCCCCTTCACCGGCCTCTACGAGCCGCAGGACGGCTTCGCTTGGCGCTGGTCGCGGCTGCTGGCCACGGGCGTGGCCCGGACGCGGACCGCCGCCGCCCAGCTCCGCCTCGTCGTGGAGATCCCCGTGGACGACCGGGTCCTCCAGGAGATCCGCCGCGCGGGCGCCGACCGGGCCCACCTCCTCCTCTACTCGCCCGGCGGGTACCCGGTGGCGGGCACCGTGGACATCGCCGGCGAGCGCGCGCCGGGGGCGGTGGCCGCGCGGCGGCGCATCGCCGGGGACCTCCTCCGCGCCCCCGGGGACCCGATCCCCGGCTCCCGGGCGCTGGCCGGCCTTCCCCACGGCGTCTCCTGGGACCTCCTGCGCTCCTCCGACGGCCGGGCCGTGGCCCTGCTGGAGACCGCGGTCCCCCGCCAGCCCCTCCTCGCGGCGACCCTGGGCACGCGGGACCTGGTGGTGCTGCTCGGCTGCGCGGCGCTGGTGCTCGCGGTCCTCGTGGCGAACCTCTTCACCCGGCGGGTGGCCGACCCGGTGGCGGCGCTGGCCCTCTCCGCGCGCCGGGTCGGCGAGGGGGACCTCGAGGAGCGCGCGCCGGAGGAGGGCCGGGACGAGATCGCCGCCCTGGCGCGGACCTTCAACCGGATGACCGGCCAGCTCCAGGGCCGCATCGGGGAGCTGTCCCGGCTCCACGAGAGCCTGGGGACCTTCGCCGCCACCCTGGACCGGGCCCGCGTGCTGGAACTCGCCCTCGCCGCCGTCCGGGAGGCGGCCTGGCCGGACGCGGCCCTCGTCGCGCTCGACGACCCGGAGCGCGGCGAGATCGAGATCGCCGCCGGCTTCCGCGGGGACGCCCTCCTCGAGCCCCTGCGGGTCCCCGCCCGCGGCTTCCTCGGCGCGGCGCTGCGGGAGAAGGGCCCCCGCACCGTCCCGCTCCCCGCCGAGACCCCCGCCGCCCGGGAGGGCTCCCCCGCCGAGGCGGCTCTCCTCTCCGGCGCCGCCGAGGCCGTGGTCCTCCCCTTCTCCGCGGGCCGCGGCCGCACCGGCGGCGCCCTCGTCCTCCTCCACGACCGGCCCGCGGGGGAGGACGCCGCCTCCCGCCGCGCCAGCCCCGCCTACCTCGCCGCGCTGGCCCGCCAGGCCGGCCTGGCGCTGGAGAACGCGCGGCTCTACCGGCTCGCCGTGGAGGACCCCTCGAGCGGGCTCTACGCCTCCTCCTACTTCAAGCGCCGCCTGCAGGAGGAGATCGACCGGTCGCTGGACGCGGGGCGGCCGGTCTCCCTCGTGCTCGCCGGGCTCGAGGGGCTGGAGGCGGTCTACGGGCGCCTCGGCCCCGAGGCGGGGAACGCCGTGCTGCGCGAGGCGGCGGGCCGGATGCGCGCGGAGCTGCGCCGGATGCATCTCATGGCGCGGGCCGGGCGCGACGCGGTGGAGGTGCTCCTCCCCGAGACCTCCCGGGCCGCGGCCGAGGAGGTGGCGGCGGCGCTGCGCGCGGCGGTGGAGCGGGCCCCCTTCACGGCCGGGACC
>JAKLKS010000052.1 GCA_023150535.1 Planctomycetota bacterium | reverse complement strand
CCGCGTCCCTCCCGAGGACCCGGAAGGCGGCCGCCACCGGGACCCTCTCCCCGTCCCGCTCCTGCCAGGCGACGGGCCGACCATGGCGGAGCGTCCCGCCTGCGGTGCCGAGGTGGAGGTCGCCGGCGCCGTCGACCACGAGCGAAGCCGCCCCCTCGAAGCGGAGGCGGATGCTCCCGGGGTCCGCCCCCGGCTCGAGGAGGAAGTCGTAGGAGATCCGTCCCCCCTCCCCGCCGCGCCAGCGGAGGTCCACGCCGGGCCAGAGGTCCTCGCCGCGGAGCGCGCCGTAGCGCGGGACGTCCCGGAGCCACTTCGCGGGGTCGTCGCCGAGGAAGTAGTGGTGGACGCCGGGGAGCGGGAGCCCCAGGGCCGCGGGAGCGGCGGGGCGGGCCCCCTCGAAGGTCATGCGCAGGAGGTCCACGGGCGGTGAGGGCTCCGTGCCGCGCCGCCCCGGGTCGACCTGCGGCACCCGCCCGCGGGGGAGCGCGAAGACCAAGCCACTGTCGGTGACCAGCGCGTGGTACCCGCGGGCCCGGCCGACGAAGCGCACCCCCTCGGCGGCCTGCCCGCGGTTGGGCTCGAAGGCGGCGGGGAGGGAGGCGTGGGAGAGCCGCGCGGCGGCCGGGGAGGCCGGGGGCGCGGAGGCGCGCCGGCGGGGAAGGTCGCGGACGGTCTCCCCGATCGCCGCGGGAGGGGAGGAGACCAGGAGGAGGGCGAGGAGGGCGAAGGGGGCCGCGCGGTTCATGCCGTTCTCTCCTTCCGGCGGGGAAGCATCGACTGTACTCCCATTCCGCGCCCCCCGCAACCTGCCGCCCCCGGATGCTCCGGCCCGGTGTATCCTTCCAGTCCCGTGCCCCGCCCCCTCCAGCTCGCCCTCGCCCTCCTCGTGCTCGCCGCCGCCGCCCTGACGGGGCGGTGGCTGCTCCGGGCGGAGCGGGGCGCGCCGCCGCCCCCTCCCCCCCGCGTCCCCGCGGACGGGGAGCCGGAGGCGCCGCCCGTCCTCGAGGGCATCCCCCTGCGCGGCCCCCTCCCGCCCCTCCCGATCCGGTGGACCGAGGTGGACCCCGCCGCCGCCGGCGTCGGCTTCGTCCACACCTGGGGCGGCGGCCCCATGGACAACCTCGTCAAGGCCTCGGGCGGCGGCCTCGCCCTCTTCGACTTCGACGGCGACGGGGACGACGACCTCTACATGGTGCAGGGCGCCTTCGACCCCGTGGCCGCGCCCCCCCTCGACCCGCGGGAGGTCCCCCCGGACCCCCCGCGCAACCGCCTCTACCGCAACGAGGGGGGATGGCGGTTCACCGACGCCACGGAGGAGTCCGGCCTCGGCGACGCAGGCTACGGCATGGGCGCCGCCCCCGCGGACTACGACGGGGACGGGGACCTCGACCTCTTCGTCGCCAACTTCGGGCCCGACCGCCTCTACCGCAACGACGGCGGCCGCTTCACCGACGTCACCGGCGCCTCCGGCATCGAGACCCCCGGCTTCTCCGTGGGAGGGGCCTGGGGGGACGCCGACGGGGACGGGATCCTCGACCTCCTCGTCTGCGGCTACGTGGTCTTCGACCGGGCGGCGAAGCCGGGCGGCCCCAACGAGCCCTTCCCCGGCCCCCAGGCCTACCGGGGGGAGCCGACCCGCCTCCTCCTCGGGCGCGGGGACGGGACCTTCCGGGACGCCACCCTGGAGGGCGGCCTCTGGTCGACGGAGGGCCGCGGCATGGCCGTCGCCTTCTCCGACCTCGACGGGAACGGGAGCCAGGAGATCCTCGTCTCCAACGACGCCGCGCCGAACTTCGTCTTCGAGCGGCGCGGGGAGCGGAAGTGGGTCGAGGTCGGCTTCCCCCTGGGCCTCGCCCTCTCCGACCTCGGGCAGGCCCGCTCCTCCATGGGCCTCGGCATCGCCGACTTCGACCTCGACGGCCGCCCCGACGTCGCCGTCCCCGACGGGAGCGGCGGGGCCCTCTACCGGAACCGCCGCGGGCGCTTCGAGGACCGGGCCCGGACCTCGGGCATCGACGGCGCCATGGGGGGGCGCACCGGGTGGTCGGCGGCGCCGGTGGACTTCGACCTCGACGGCTGGCCCGACCTCGTGATCACCTGCGGCGCCCTCCACGCCCTGGAGCCCCAGGCCCCGGTGCTCTTCCGCAACCTCGGGGACGGGCGGTTCGAGGACGCGTCGGAGGCGACCGGCTTCGGGCGGGTCGTCACGGGGCGCGCCTGCGGGGTCTCCGACCTCGACGGGGACGGGGACCCCGACCTCGTCCTCGCCGCCCTCGGCGCGCGGCCCCTCCTCCTGCGCAACGACGGGGGGGAGGCGCGGAGGTCCCTCCTCGTGCGGTGCCGGGGGAAGGGGGGGAACCGGGACGCCCTCGGCGCGGTGGTGGAGGTGGAGGCGGGCGGCCTCTCCCGGCGCGAGGAGGTGCGGACGACCCAGGGCTACCTGACCGGGACCTCCCCGACCCTCCTCTTCGGCCTCGGCGGGGCGGCCGCCGCGGACCGCGTCCGGGTGAAGTTCCCCTCGGGCGCGGTGCGCATCCTCGAGAACGTGCCCGCCGGCCGGGTGGTCGTGGACGAGTGATCGGTACGGAGCCAGGCTCCCTTTCTTCACCGGGGTGATGGGCAGGCGGCCCGACCGATCCGGCGGGTCCGGGTGACGACCGTCGTGCCGCGCGTGAAGAAAGGGAGCCTGGCTCCGTACCGATCAGGGTCGGGGGCCGTACCGCCTTTGTTGCACGGACCCCCCGCGTCACGTCCAATCTGCGAAGGAGGGCTCCCCATGCGACGGACGCGGTCGATCCTGCTCCCCGGCCTCCTCCTCCTCGCCGCCTGCGGCGACGACCCCCCTCCGCCGCCGAAGCCCGCCCCCCCGCCCCCCGCCCCCGCCCCCGTGCAGGGGGTCGCCCCCTCCCGCGTGGCCGCCGTCCTCGCCCCCATGAACCGCGGCCTCGCCCTCATCGAGCGCTACGACTACGGCGGCGCCGCGACGGAGTTCGCGAAGGCGGTCGCCCTGGAGCCGGCCTTCTACCCCGCCCAGTTCAACCTCTCCGTGGCCCTCGTGAACAACCAGAAGGACCCCGCCGTCTCGGAAAAGGCCCTCCGCGCCGCCGCCGCCCTGGCCCCTAAGGAGGCGGCCCCGCACTTCATGCTCGGGATGCTCCTCACCCAGGGGGTGAGCCCCCCCCGGACGAAGGAGGCGGCGGTGGCCTTCCGCCGCGCCGCGGAACTCGCCCCCGGGGACGCGGACGCCCACTTCCGGCTCGGGCTCGCCGCCAAGGAGGACGGCCGGGTCGAGGAGGCGGAGCGGGAGTTCACGAAGGCCCTGGATCTCAACCCCTTCCTCGGCGCCGCCCTCTACCAGCGCGGGCTCAACCGGATGCAGCTCGACCGGGAGGAGGAGGGGAAGGCCGACCTCGGGCGGTTCAAGGCCATGGAGACGGCCCAGCGGGTGGACAAACGCGACATCGCCTACGGGTTCATGGGGCCCCTCGGGAACTGCATCCGCGACCTCGACCGCTGGCTCCCGCCGGGGGAGCCGCCGCTCCGCGCGCGGGTCGTCTGGGCCGAGGCCGCCGACGCCTTCGCCGATCCCGCCGACGGGGGCGGCACGCTGGCTCTGGCCGACCTCGACGGGGACGGCCGGAGCGACCTCCTCCTCGGGGGCGCCACCCCCCGCTGGCTCCGGAACGAGGGCGGCCGCTTCGGCCCCCCGCGCCTCTTTCCCGGCCCCCCCGAGCAGAGCGGGACCCCGGACCGCGGCCCCGACCTCGCCGTCGCCGACTTCGACGGGGACGGGCGGCTCGACGTGGCCGTGGAGGCGGGCGGCCTCGTCCTGGCCCCGGGTGCCGAGGGGGAGAACTCCGAGGTCCGCCCCCACCCGATGTCCTTCGTCCGCGGCCGCCTGCTGGCCGCCGACCTCGACGCCGACGGCGACGTCGACCTCGTCTCCGGCCGGACGATCCTGCTCAACGACGGGAAGGCCCGCTTCACCCCGACCGCGGCTCCCCTGGAACTCCCGGCGGAGCCCTGGACCCCGCTGATCCTGGTGGATGCGGACGACGACGGCTTCCCCGACATCGCCGGGCGGGAGACCTGGGTCCGCAACCTCCGCGGCGGCTCCTTCGGCGGGGAGCGGCCGCTCCCGGCCGGCATCGCCGCCGTCCTCCCCGACCTCGCCGACGGGAAGGTCCTCGCGCTCGCCGACTTCGACGCCGACGGCGCCGACGAGCCGATCCCCGCGGAGGGGGCCCGCGCCGCCGTGGCGGGGGACCTCGACGGGGACGGGGACCTCGACCTCGTGGTGGCGAAGGAGGGGCGGCTCGCCCTCCGCCGCAACGACGGGGACGCCGCCGGGAACACCCTCCACGTCCGCCTCGCCGGCGTCCTCCACCCCAACGGGCGGCAGTGGGGCTGGACGAACCCGAAGGGGCTGGGGGTCCGGGTCGAGGCCATCGTGGGCCGCCTCCGGGTCGCCCGGTGGATGGGCCTCCCCCTCGCCGTCGGCGGGAAGCCGGATCCGGAGGTCCTCTCCTTCGGCCTCGGCGGGGCGAAGGTCGCCGACCTCCTCTCCCTGCGCTGGACCGAGGGGGTGATCCAGGGGGAGCCGGACGTCGCCGTCGGGAGCCCGCGCCCGATCCGCATCGAGCAGGTCCAGCGCAAGCCCTCCTCCTGCCCGGTGGTCTTCGCCTGGGACGGGGAGAAGTTCGGCTACGTCGCCGACTGCATGGGGGGCGGGGGGCTCGGTTTCCTCGTGGCGCCGGGCGTCTACGGCCCGCCCGACCCGACGGAGCGGGTGCGCATCGCCCCGGAACTCCTGCGGCCGCGGGACGGCTTCTACGAGATCCGGCTCCACGAGCCGCTGGAGGAGATCGTCTACGCCGACCGGCTCGCGCTGGCGGCGGTGGACCACCCGGCGGACTTCGAGGCCTTCCCCGACGAGCGTTTCGGCGGTGCGAGCCTGCCGCCGCCGGGGGACCGGGTCTACGGGCACCGGGAGTCCGACGCGGTGCTTCCGGCGCGGGCGGTGGACCACCGGGGGGAGGAAGTCCTCGATCGGCTCTCGCGGGTGGACCGGACCTACGCCGACGGCTTCGATCTCCACCGGGACCTCATCGGGTTCACGGAGGGGGACCACTGGGTCGACCTCGACTTCGCGGGTCGGGTGCCGGAGCCCGGCCCGGGGGAGCGGCTGGTGCTCTTCCTCGACGGGTGGGTGGAGTACGGCTACTCGCGCACCTTCTACGCGGCGGCGGGGGCGGGGGTGGTGCCGCTGTCGCCGACGCTGGAGATCTTCGACGGGACGGGATGGCGGGAGGGGCTCGCCGACGTCGGGTACCCGGCGGGGACGCCGCGGACGATGACGGTGGACGTGACGGGGGTGGTGACGGCGGCGGCGCCGCGGTTCCGGCTGCGGACGAACCTGGAGATCTACTGGGACCGGGCGCGGCTGGCGGTGGACCGGGGGGAGGGGGGGCTGGTGCGGACGTCGGTCCTGCCGGCGGAGGCGGTGCTGCGGTTCGCGGGGTTCCCGCGGGAGGTGTCGCCGGACGGGAAGCACCCGAAGGTGAACGACTACTCGCTCATGGACGCGTCGATGCCGGGGTTCCGGGCGATGGCGGGGGAGTACACGAGGTTCGGGGACGTGCGGGAACTGGTGGCGGCGGCGGACGATCGGTACGTGATTTTCCGCAACGGGGAGGAGATCGCGCTGCGGTTCCGGGTCTCCGACTTCCCGCCGCTGCGGCCGGGGTGGAAGCGGACCTTCCTGCTCGAGACCGAGGGGTGGTGCAAGGACATGGACTACTACACGGCGACGCCGGAGACCGTGGAGCCCCTGCCCTTCCGCGGGATGACGACGTATCCGCCGCCGGCGGGGGAGATCTACCCCGTTGACGACGGGTGGCGGCGGGAGTGGAACACCCGCGTGACCAAGTAGGTTGCTCTGCTGATAGAGCTATGCCATCGTTCCGAGGAGCATCTAGTTCCGCGTGAAGACCGTGAGGAGGCAGTCGCATTTCTGTGCTACGACGGCGCGCGGGCAACAGCGAGCAGAGTCGGCGCTTCAGGTAGGAGAAGTCGCTCTCGCCCTGCCACCGCTGGCCGTAGCGGCGACGGTGGACTCGCAGGTGCAAGTACCATTGGTAGAGTCCCTTAGATTCTCGCTGTGGATGGCGGCCGCCGAGATTGACGGGGAAGACAGTCCATCGCACGTCGCACTCCTCGCGGGCTAGCGGTGGTTGGCCTCGCTGGTGCATGCCTTGTCTCAGAACTGGCCGTCGAGCCCCGCAATATCGGTCGCCCGCCGTACGGCGGCGGCAAACTGCGGTGAGTCGTTGCAGGGTCGCTCTTGGCTCACGCCATCGCCACGGGGATTCTCATGCCACAGGATCGCCTTCGGAAGGAGGAGTGCTTGGACGTGCTATTCACGATACCCGGATGAAGGCATGGGCAGGGACGATTCCACCTAGTTCCTGTTCGCCAGAAGGGACACTGACCAGAAATGGTAGATTTCAGTTGCTCGGGAAGTCCATTCATCTTCACCGCCACAGCTTGGCGTGGCCCTCCCAAGAGAACTCACCTAGAACAAGAACACTCTCTGCTGCAAGAAGTGAAATGTGTGGACCAGGACAATACACACATTCCCAATGACGCCCCACTTCAGGGCATGGTACGCTACAGACCACCCTCCCCGAAGGTGGAAGGGTTGAGGGAAGCCCATTACCTGCTCTCGGAGTTCCAGCGTTTTGGTTCGCATCAGCACGACGACGCGGAGTACATTGTAGACCAGCAAATAGGAGAACATCCCTACCTGCCCCCAGTTCACCTTCCATGGTCCGGCGACCGGTGACTCGCCAGTCAGTGCGTACCGGACTACGGCATCCCACAGGGTTATGCTCTCCCTGTACGGTAGCACCTGCATGAAATGCGCCTTGATCCACTGTTCCACGACGAACGCCACATACGGGCATAGAAAGAGGATCAACGCGATCATGTGGATCCACTGCCAGAAGCCCGAATATGAGGCACGCAATGTAGCGACATCGTCCTCAATGTTCGCAGTCCCTAATTCTCCCTGGGTCAGTCCACCGAAATCTCGCATGGATGCCAAGGTGAACTTGTTGAAGCGCGTTCCATTGACTCGCGATAGGTTCAGACTGGTTGCAGAGTTCGCTCTTGCTCCCCTGAAGTCGCATTCACGCAAATCGCACTCGTTGAAACTTGCGCTCTCAATGATGGTTCCTCTCAGGTTTGCGTATCTCAGTCGAGCCTTCCGACACTTCGCATCCCGGAGGATGGCGCCATCCAGAGTAGCGCGCTCCAGCCTGGCGAGGACGGTGAAGGTCCCCCTGTTGCGTGCGGCTAGCCTCTCGCGGAACGATGACAGGACGACATAGCCCCCGCTGAGATCAGCCTCCTCCAAGTTAGCTCCAGTGAGATTGGCTCCTGAGAGGTCAGCGCCTGTCAGGGTTGCATTGAAGAAGGTGCTTTCCTCTAATCTAGCCTCTTTCAGATTGGTTCGTACGAGCTTCGCACGCGTCAGGTTGCATCGTGTGAGCTTGCACCCGGAGAGGTCGACATCACTAAGGTCGACGCCTTCGAGATTCTGGTCTGAGAAGTCGTATGAAGGAGCGGGGTGTGCTTGTCGCCATTGGTTGAACTCCTCTTTTCCGCGACTGGCGACCTCCGCGGGGACGGTCAACCGGAAGTACCTGGGGCGACCCGCATCACCGTGCTCAGTCACTTGGTGCCTCTGGGTGTTTGCGAGATTCCCGCTGCTATCCCTGAACTGCGGGACTCGATGGACAAGTTGAAGAAGGAAGTGGCCAATGGATTGGCAGTGCTCCGCCTCAAAGAAGAAGCAGCAGTGTTCAATGTTCTCACCGTCGCCCACCACGAGCTGTTCCGTCGTCCCCCCGGGGAGCAGTTCTGCCCCATTGATGACATCTTCACCGCCCCTGCCAAGCAGCGTCGTCGCTGAGACGAAGTCGAGGCCAGGAGAGAACCCATCCTGCCCTCCAACACCAGAGAGCTTCACTTCGGCGATTAGGATACCCTTCCCCTCTCCCAATACTCAAGAGGACAGATGGCGACTACTGCCAATGTGCCCATTCCCGACTCTGAGTGGTTGAAGCCCGGAACGAGGGGATCGGTCATCTACCAGTACATCCCGCGGGGGATGAAGCTCAGGAGCGGACAGACCGATGACGACCACTTCAGGGCGGTCAGAGTCGACTTGCACGAGCACGTCTGGGAGGAGTCGCTGTACGAAGTCCTATACCGATGGAGCCCGCCCAGCGGAGTCACCCCGGCCGTCCCCACGATAGGAGGCGGGCAAAGCAGTCCAGCACCACTAAGGAGCGATAGGTACAACTGAACCTTCTCCTATTTCCACGGAGGACCCGAACGACGCCTTCGGCTGCATGAGGAAGGGCGTGGGAGTCTCCAACGTTGCTCTTGGAGCAAAGTGCCACGGCTTCTCCACCCTCCTGTTCGGCGAGGAATGCGGCAACTTCTTCATCAGGGGCGTCGGAAGTGTGGCAGTCTGGAAGCAGTGCCATACTCCCAACGCAAGGGACTTGCTTCGCGACCTTGGCCACGGACTCTGGACCATCTCCAATCAAGTCAGCCCGCTCGAACTCGCAGTCATCGCCTGTGCGGCGAAGAGGCCCTTCGTCAAGAGAAGGATGCCGAAGGACGCTGCGTCTGAACATGGACCTCGGCATCCCCAAGGGCATCGTTCCCGACGAACTGGAGGCCATCAGCCTGCAAAGGAGCTCATGCGACCTCAGTGACTGGACCGTGGTCAACCGAATCACGAACGTGGCGAGGGGGATGGCGTACGCCGACGAACGGGTGCAAGTAGGTACTGCTGCGGTGGCTCTGTTGCGGGGCTAGCTACCATCTCCTGACGAATCAGCACTTCTTAGCGCCTCGGCGCACAGTTCCTGCACTCGCCTCCAGTCCTCCATGGGCATGTCCTGTCCGACGCCGGTCATCACAACGGCCACTATCACCAGAGCAACCCTTGCTGAAGTCAAGTACGCCATCGCCATCACCGAAGCGAAGGTCGAAGCTTCCATGTTGCGGACGAGTGCGAGCGAAGCGCCGTGTAGCATGACATTCATCCTGCGGACATGCTCTTGGTATGTGCGGCTCAAGTATCGTAGGGATGGCTCCGGGTTAATCTTGTCGGCACAAGCAGTTGCCTGTTCAAGGTCTTTCCCCATCCAGTGCTTAGGGTGCTTCCCGCCCCAGTACTTCTTGCGATTAGCTCGGATCCCTGCGCCCTCTCTGTCGACGAAGGCCTGCACATTCACCCTGGACATCAGTGCCTGATCGGGCGATGGCAGCGAGTCGACGTACGACAGATACGCCTCCGCAAGTGAGAGCCGATATGAGTCTTCCCAAGCCATCAACCGATGCGCGTCCTGCGGGTCACCAGAGAGAACCAAGAGAGAGAGATTGGTGGCCAGCTCGAGCAGCGATCGTGCTGCAGCATCGGCGGCCTGGAAGTCGGTTACATGATCCAATTTCCCGAGGGTTCGCATCCAGCAGGTCGCCCGGAAGTACAGGCCCACGATAGTCGCGTTGCGGTCGCTGGATGAAGCAAGGTCCTTCACTCTAGGCAGAATGACCTGGTCCATGAATTGACAAGTCAGGTTCGCGCAGTCGGCGGCCTTGTCGAGCGCAACCATCTGCTTGGGCTTGTTCAACGCTGCCTCCAGAGCGCGCCCGTGATCCCACTCCAACTAAGAGGAGCGAGAACCCAAGTTGACCATCTCCGCCCGTCTGGACGAGAAGATCAGCACCACCAGCCAGTTCGAGAACCGCACCGCAGTACTAGTACGGCATGGACAAGAACCGGTGCCTGATGACTTTGGTTGGAATGTCTCTCCGATCTCAGTTGTCCTCGGCGCCGGTGGTGATGCCGGAGGGGCCGTTGGGGTCGTTGTGCTCGGGCTGGATCCAGTCGCGGATCATGTTGTACTGGTAGGCCGACCAGGCTCCCCCGGTCTTCGGCATGTTCCCGGTCTGGATGCGGGTGTACAGCGAGGAGTTCTGGTAGTTGTTCGGTGCCACGCGGCTGGAGAGGAGGCTGATGGCCGTGGGCGAACTCCAGGAGCCGGCCGCCCCGTAGAGGGCGGTCTGGGCGCCGGTCCCGAGGAACAGGTTCCCCTGGTACCCGGCGCCGTGGCAACCACCGGTGCCGAGGCACCCGCCGCTGATCATCGGGTAGATGTCCTTCGACCACGACGCCTGCACCGTCACGTAGATCGTCTTCGCCGCGCTCAGCTCGATCCCGTCCGACCCCACGACCTGGATGACGTACGTCCCCCCCGTGTTCGAGACGCTCGCCGTCGGCTTCGGCGCCCCGAAGGTGATGGACGTCCCCGACGTCGCCGACAGCAGCGACGACTGGTTCAGCGGGGAGTTCACCCCGCCCGACTCGTCGATGATGCTCCAGGAGAACGTCAGCAGGTCCCCGTCCGCGTCCGTCGTCGGCCCCGCCGTCAGGGTCTCCCGCTTGTCCGACGTCGCCGCCGAGTCGCTGTAGAAGATCAGACGATCCCCCGCCGCCGTGATCCCGTTCAGCGTCGGCGGCGCGTTGGGCGTGAACTGCACCGTCTGGCTCGTCGTCCGCGACGCCCCCATCCCGTCCGTCACCGTCAGCCGGAACGTCCGCCGCCGCTGCGTCATGGAACCGCTGTAGGCCGGCATCGTGAAGGAGGCCGTGATCGTCCCCGCCCCCGTCAGCGTCACCGGCGACCCCACCGCCGGCGGGATCTCCGTCCAGGCGTAGGAGAGCGTCTCCCCCTCCGGGTCCGTCGTCCCGACCCCGCTCAGCGTCACCAGCGTCCCCGCCGGCCCCGACGCCGGAGTCCCGGAGATCGCGATCACCGGAGCCTGGTTCACCGAGAACGTCACGTCCGCCGTCGCCGTCGCGTTCGGCTCCCCCGTCCCGTCGTTCACCGTCACACGGAAGACCAGCGTCGCCGTCGCCACCGGCGCCGTCACCGAGGCCGCGCCCGTCGTCGGCCCCGTGATGGCCAGCGTCGGCCCCGAGACCTGCGACCAGGAGTAGGTCACCGGGTCCCCGTCCGCGTCCGTGCCCGAGGCCGTCAGCGAAACCGCGTCCCCCGGCCGGAAGACCGGCGCGGAGACCCCCGCCGTCACCGCCGGGCGGGCGTTGGTCGGGAGGTTCGTGAAGGTCAGCGTCACGTAGTCCGAGGCGCTCGAGCCCGCCCCGTCGGTCACCACGAGCCCCATCAGCACCTGGCGCGTCGAGGTCAGCGAGGAGACCGTGTCCGGCACCTTCACCGTCGGGGAGGCGGAGGACGGGTCGAAGCCCGCGTCCTGCGCGTCGATGTCGTACCAGTCCTTGCCGGAGAGCTGGGTCCACTGCCGCGAGGAGATCGACTGCCCCGCCGCCGGCGCCGAGAGAGCCGAGGAGAGGGAGAGGTTCTCCAGCGGGTCCCCGGAGCGGTTCGTCCCCGCGTGGGCCGCGGGGAGCGGCCGGTTCCCCACGGAGACGGCGACCGTGTCCGGGGCGCCGTACTTCCGCCCGTCGTAAGCGATGGCGAGGAAGACCAGCGTCGCGTCCGTCCCCGGGGCCGTGGCCGAGGCCGCCGTCCCCTCGTCGAGGAGGGAGGCGTCGGGGCCGGCCAGCTGCATCCAGGAGATCTCCTCGACCCCGCCGTCGTCCGTGGAGCCCGACCCGTCGAGGTCGATGGCCGCCCCCGTCGCGACCGACTGCGGGGAGCCGGCCGCCGTCACCGGGGAGCCGTTCACGGGGGCCGAGGGGCTGACGATCACCAGCACCTCGTCCTGCGTCAGCGCGTTCCCCTCGACCACGAGCCGGAAGCGCAGCTCCGCCGCCGTCTTGGGCGCCGTGAAGGAGGCCACCGGGCCGGCGGCCCCGGCCAGGCCGACGACCGCCGGGTTCCCCGGGGCGGCCGACCAGGAGAAGGAGGAGGGCGTCCCGCCCGCGCCGGAGCGGGAGCGGAGGCCGGAGAGGAAGACCGTGTCCTGCGGCCGCACCGTGATCGTCCGCCCGGCGTCGGCCACGGGGGAGGAGGCGCCCACCCCCACGAGGACCCGGCTCGGGTCGGAGGAGGCGGTCCCGTCGTGGACCACGAGGTCGAAGGCGTAGAGGCCGTCGCCGCCGGGGGTGAAGGAGGGGGTCGGCGAGGAGGGGTCGTCGAGGGAGGCCGCGGGGCCCGAGGCCTGGGTCCAGGAGTAGGTGAGGTCGTCGCCCGCGTCGAGGTCGAAGGAGCCGGTGCCGTCCAGCGTCACCTCCGCGGGGACCGGGAGGTGAACCGAGGGGCCGGCGTCGGCCACGGGGAGGCGGTCCACCTCGACCAGCACGAGGTCCGGCTCCGAGACGAAGGCCCCGTTGCGGGCCACGAGCTGGAAGGCGACGGAGGCGCGGCCGGCTGGGCCGGTGACGACCGGCTTCGCCGCCGAGGTCGAGGAGAGGGGGGCCGCGGGGCCGCTCACGCGCGCCCACTGGAGGGTCGCCCCGGCGGTGGAGCCGGAGCCGTCGAGGGTCGCCGTGCCGCCGGGCGGGACGAGGACCGCGTCCCCGGCGTCGGCCGTGGGAGCGCCCGGGGCGGGCGGGGTCTTGGAGGCCTTGACCTTCACCGAGAGCGTGTAGGTGCCGGCCCCCGAGGAGGAGCCCACGCGGAGCGTGTAGTCCCCGAAGAAGGGCAGCGGCATGTTCTTGATGGAGATGCTGTCGTCGGAGCCGATCTTCGCGAAGGCGTCGAAGGGGACCGCGTCGCCGGAGCCGGTGAGGATCTGGAGGGTCGGCGTGAAGAAGACCCCCTTGGAGGGCTTGAGGGAGAGGGTGAGGAGCCCCTTCTCCGGGGTCGTGAGGGTGAAGTCGTCCTTCTCGGCCTGGGTGGCGAGGGTCTCCACCGGGGTCTTGAACCCCTTCCCCGGCTTCCCCTTGAGCTTCAGGGTGAAGCCGCCGGAGGTGGGGATCCCCTCCCCGTCGTCGGCCCCCTCGACCACCACGCGGTAGAGGCCGGACTGCGCGATGGTGGGGAGGTTGGAGATCGTCACCGTGGTCTTCGCCGCCTTCACCTTCGCCCCGAGGGCGACGAGGTCGTCCACGTCCTGCACGGTGCCGTCGGGGTGGACGAGGCGGAGGGAGGGGACCAGCGTGGAGCCCGCCGTCCCCTTCACCTGGAGGTTCCCCTTGGCGATCCCCTTCGCGAGGAGGAGGCCGACCGTGGCGCGGCCGCCGCCGTCGGGCACGTCGCCCGTGGCGGTGCCGTTGAGGGGGACGAGCGCGTCCATCCCGTCCCCCGTGAGGCCGGCGGCGCCGGCGGAGGGGGAGAGGAGGGGGAGCGAGGCGAGGGCGAGGAGGGCCGCGGCGGCGGCCGCGGGGAAGCGGCAGGGGGGCATCGGAACCTCCGGGGGCTGGATCGAGGGCCAGGTGGCGCAAACCCGCCCCGGCCCGCCACCGGGTCGCCACGGAAAGGCATTGTACCCCGTGACCGCGGTCACACGCGGGATTCCGGCTCCACCCCGCTACCATCGGTCCCGCCGGGCGGCCGGCGGCGGATCCGGCGGGGAAGGAGGCGGCATGGCGGCGGGGAAGGCGGGGGCGAAGGCCAGGGCAAAGGCCAGGGCGAAGGCGAAGGCGGGGAAGGCGGCGGCGAAGGGGAGGCCGGCGGCGAAGGCGGGGAGGAGGGGGGCCGGGGGGGCGGCGAAGGCCGCCCCCGCGCCCGCCCGCGCCCCCTCGGGCGAGGGGAACCGCGCCGGCGCCCTCGACACCCTCCTCCTCGAGGCCCGCCGCTACCCGCCCTCCACCTGGTGGCGCCGCAACGCCCTCGTCCGCGCCCCCGCCGCCCCGCCCCGCGGCGAGGCGGCCCGCCTGCGCCACTGGGAGCGGGAGGCCCGCCGCCTCCACTGGCGGAGGCCCTGGCGGCGGACGCTGGAGTGGAAGCCCCCCCGGGCGAAGTGGTTCGTCGGGGGGCGGCTCAACGCCTGCGAGAACTGCGTGGACCGCCACGTGCGCGACGGGCGCGGCAACAAGGCGGCCATCATCTGGGAGGGGGAGCCCGGGGAGACCCGGGTCCTCACCTACCGGGAGCTCCACCGGGAGGTCCGCCGGTTCGCGACGGTGCTGCGCGGCCTCGGCGTGAAGGCGGGGGACCGGGTCGGCATCTACCTCCCCATGGTGCCCGAGGCGGCGGTGGCCATGCTCGCCTGCGCGCGCATCGGCGCGGCCCACAGCGTCGTCTTCGGCGGGTTCAGCGCGGAGAGCCTCCGGGACCGCATGAACGACGCCGGGGCGAAGGTCCTCGTCACCGCCGACGCCGGGTGGCGGCGCGGGGCCCTGGTCCCGCTGAAGGCGAACGTCGACCAGGCGCTGGAGGGGGCGCCCTGCGTGGAGCACGTCGTCCTCCTGCGGCGGACGGGGACGGAGATCCACGTGAAGGAGGGCCGGGACCACTGGTGGCACCGGCTCATGCAGGACGCGCGGCCCGACGGGGAGTGCGAGGCATTCGACGCGGAGCAGGTCCTCTTCCTCCTCTACACCTCGGGCACGACGGGGAAGCCCAAGGGGATCGTGCACACGACGGGGGGCTACCTCGCCGGGGCGGCCTCCACGGCGCGGGCCGTCTTCGACCTCCGCGACGACGACGTCTTCTGGTGCACCGCGGACGTGGGCTGGATCACGGGGCACTCCTACGTGGTCTACGGGCCCCTCGCGCTGGGGGCCACGGTCGTGATGTACGAGGGGGCGCCGGACTGGCCGGACCGGGGGCGCTTCTGGGAGATCTGCGAGAGGCACGGCGTGACGATCTTCTACACGGCGCCGACCGCCATCCGGGCCTTCATGAAGTGGGGGCCGGAGTGGCCGGCGAAGCGGGACCTCTCGGCCCTGCGCCTCCTCGGCTCCGTGGGGGAGCCCATCAACCCCGAGGCCTGGGTCTGGTACCGGGAGCACGTCGGGGGCGGGCGGGTGCCCGTGGTGGACACCTGGTGGCAGACGGAGACGGGGGCCATCGTCGTCTCCCCGCTCCCCGGGGTGACGACGACGCGGCCGGGGTCGGCGACCTTCCCCCTCCCCGGCTACGACGTGGACGTGGTGGACGAGGCGGGGCGGACGGTCCCCGAGGGGGGCGGCTACCTCGTCCTGCGGCGGCCCTGGCCCTCCATGATGCGGGGGATCTGGGGGGACGAGGAGCGGTTCCGGAGGCAGTACTTCGACCGCTGGGGGCCGGACGTCTACGTCACCGGGGACGGGGCGCGGCGGGACGCCGAGGGGTACCTGTGGCTGCTGGGGCGCGTGGACGACGTGCTCAACGTGGCGGGCCACCGCATCGGGACGGCGGAGGTGGAGAGCGCGCTCGTGGAGCACCCGGCGGTGGCGGAGGCGGCGGTGGTGGGGCGGCCCGACCCGCTGAAGGGGCAGGCCATCGTGGCCTTCGTGTCGCTGCGGGCGGGGGCCGACCTCGGCCCGGCCCACGACGCGCGGGAGGAGCTGCGGGACTGGGTGACGGAGAAGATCGGGGCCATCGCCCGGCCCGACGACGTCCACGTGGCGGCCGACCTGCCGAAGACCCGCAGCGGGAAGATCATGCGCCGCCTGCTGCGGGACATCGCCGAGGGGAAGGCCCTCGGGGACACCACCACCCTCGCCGACCCCGCCGTCGTCCACTCCCTCCGCGACCAGTTCGAGGGGAAGGAGTAGCCATACCGCACCCGACCCGGGATGGCAGCGAAACCGGTGGATTTCCCGCGCCCTGACGTGGGAGGGCGGCTCCCCGCCGTCGGGAGGCGGGGCGGCTCCATGCCGGCTCCCCCTCCCGGGGGTTCCGGCCGGGGTGGGGGGGCGGCGCCGCCCGCGGGATCCCGCGGGGTGGCCGGGGCGGGACCCGGACCCCGGTGTGCGGGAATTCCATCGATTTCGCCGCCATCCCGGGTCGGGTTCGGTATGGTTCGGTGATGGACCGCCTCCTCCTCCACGGTCTGGCTCTGGCGGGATGCCTCTGGGCGGGGCTCGCGGGCGCCCGCGAGGCGGGGCTCGACCCGGTCACGGGCACGCTGGCCGCGGCCCTCCTCTACCTCCTCCTGCGGGTGGGGGGGCGGCGCTTCGCCGACCTCCTCGGGCGCCACCGGGTGGCCGCACTCTCGGGCCTCCGCGGGGACGACCGCCGCCGCCTCCTCTCCGCCCTCGACATGCTCGACCGGGGCCACCCCGACGTGGCCCGCGCGACGCTGTCCTCCATGGAATCCGCCCGCCCCCTCGCCCCCATGGTGATGGCGACCTGGGCCCGCGCCTGCCTCCGCCTGTCCACCCACCGCGGCTTCGGCCTCGGCTCCCCCGCCGCCTGGGCCGGGATCACCGCGGGCCGCCGCCGCCCCCTGCCGCGGCTGGAGCGCGCCCTCCTGGCCCCCTCCTGGCCCGTCGAGGAGGGGCCGCTCGCCGCCGAGGCCTCGGGCGCCGACGACGGGTCCCTCGCCGCCATCCTCGGCGTCCGCTCCCTCCTCCTCGGCACCCTCCTCCCCGCCGTGGGCAACCCCTTCCACCCGCTCCACCCCCGGTCCGAGCAGGACCTCGAGCGCCTCCTCGGCCGCCGCTTCCTCCTCCTCCCCCGCTCGCGCCTCGAGGCCCGGGCGCGCTCCCTCCAGGGCCGCCGCCTCCTGCCGCCGCGGGAGGAGGCCGCCCTCCTCCTCCTCGTCCACGGGAAGGCCTCCGCCGCCGCCGCCCTCCTGTCCTCCGCGGACGCCGCCGGGACCCTCTCCCGCCGCGGCCGCGCGCTGCGCTCCGCGGCGCTGCTGCTCGACTTCCTCCGCGACGGCGGGCGGGTGACGGTGACGCCGGACCTCTTCCGCCGGCGCACCCGGGAGATCTTCTTCCTCCACACCCGCGACTTCTCCATGACCGACGGCTCCCCCCACCTCGAGGCCCTGGTGGACGGGCCGGCCCGCCTGCTCGACCTCCTCGCGGAGAAGCGCCGGCTCGTCTCCTGCCTCGCGCTCCTGTGGGTGCGCCGCCCCGGCCTCGCGCGGCCGCTCGCGGCGGTGGTCCGGCGCATCGCCTCCGGGGATCCGCGCCCGGCGGTCCCCTCCACGCCCGGCCGCTTCCTGCGCTGGTGGAGGAGGCGGGGCCGCGGGCTCGACAGGCCCACGGCCTTCAACCTCCGCGGGCTCCTCCTCCTCCGGGAGGGGCGGGCCGCCGAGGCGGGGGCGGAGTTCGAGGCGGCCCTGGCCCTGGACCCCGACCTCCCCGCCGCGGCCTACAACCTCTCCGTGGCGCTGGAGGAGGCGGGGTGCGGGGGCGACGCCGCGGAGCCGCTCCGCCGCCACGCGGCGATCGCCTCGGACGCGACGCGGTCCCGGCTCCTCCTCGGGGAGTTCCTGGAGCGGACCGATCGCCCGGAGGAGGCGGAGGCGGAGTACCGGGGCCTCCTCGAGGGGGACCCCATGAACGGGGACGCGGCCCACGCCCTCGGCCGGCTCCTGCTGGAGGGGGGCAGGGCCGAGGAGGCGCTGGAGCCGCTGCGCCGCGCCGTGGCCGCGCGGCCCGGGGATCCCGGGAGCCTCGTCTCCCTCGGGCTCGCCCACCTCGACGCGGGGCGGCCGGCGGAGGCGGCGCCGCTGTTCCGCGCGGCGGTGGAATCCACCGAGGGGGACGCGCGGGAGGAGGCCCGCTTCCTGCTCCACGTGGCCTTCCGCGACGCCGAGGACCACCAGCGCGCGCTGGAGACGCTGGACGCGGTGCCCGACCGGTTCCTCCGTCGCAACGAGCCCATGATGGAGGAGGCGGCCCTCTACCTCGAGGAGCGCAACCGCTGGGACCGCGCGCGGAAGCTCCAGGAGCGCCTGCGGGAGCTGCGGGCGCGGCGGGGGGAACTGTAGGACGCGGGGGAGGGCGGCCCCCGATGTAGGATCCGCCGCCTTCCCCCGTGAAACCTCCCTCCCCCGCCCCGTCCCCGACCTTCGACCCCCGCCACGCCTGGCGGCACACCCTCGGCGCCGCCCGCGCCGACGGGGCGCTCGCCCTCGTCCTCCTCGCCTCCGCGGTCCTCTTCGCCTTCCGCGGGGTGCTCGGGAACGGGCTCGTGATGTGGGACGACAACCTCTACCGGGAGCAGATCCCCCAGCTGCAGGAGTGGAGCGGCGGGAACCTCCTCTGGATGCTCACGGACCGCTCCTGGTTCTACTGGCACCCGCTGGCCTACGCCTGGCACGCCGCGGAGAACGCCCTCTTCGGCGCGGACCACCGCGGCCCCCAGGCGGCGGCCATCGCCCTCCACGCGCTCAACGCCGGCTGGGTCCTCGTCCTCGGCTGCGCCTTCCTCGGCCCCCGGCGCGGCGACCCCGCTCCCCCTTCCGCGGGGGCGGTCCTCGGCGCCTCCCTCGCCGCGGCGGCCCTCTGGGCCCTCCATCCCCTGCGGGTCGAATCGGTGGCCTGGATGGCGGAGAAGAAGGACCTCCTCTGCGCCTTCCTCTCCTTCGCCGCGACGGCCGCCTGGCTCCTCCGCGCGACCCTCCCCGCCGGGGCCCCCCGGGGCCGGTGGACGGCGGCGACCTTCGCCCTCTTCGTCCTCGCGCTGGCGGCCAAGCCCCTGGCCGTGGCCCTGCCGGCGGCCTGGCTCGTCGTCGACCTCGCCCTCCTGGAGGCGCACCGGCGCCCCGGCGGCCTCCGCGCCGCCCTCCTCGACAAGGCGCCCTTCCTGCTCCTCGGCCTCGCCGCCGCGGCGGCCGGCGCCACCGGGGAGAAGCAGCACGACCGGATCTCCGAACCGCTCTCCCTCGGCTCCGCGCGGCTCCTGACTCCCCTCTGGGGCTTCGCGGCGCCGCTGGTGCGGACCGTCCTCCCCTTCGGGCTCTCCCCCATGGAGGAGCAGTACCCGCGATCCGACATCACCCTCCTCTCGCTCCGCTGGGGAGGCTCGCTGCTGCTCCTCGGCTGCCTGACCCTCCTCGCGATCCGCTCCCGCCGCCGGGGGGGATGGGCCCTCCCCGCGGCCTGGTTCGCCTACCTCGCGCTCGCCGCGCCGGTCTCGGGGATCCGCCAGCTCGCCAACCTCGCCACCGCCGACCGCTTCTCCTACACGGCCACGGTGCCGCTCTGGCTCCTCGCGGGGGGAGGGCTCCTCCTCGCCGGCCGGACCGCCGCGGCCCGGGCGGGGCCGGCGGGGGCGGGGAGGGTCGCGGCCGTGGCGGCGGCTCTCCCGATCCTCCTCGCGGCGGGGACCACGCACCTCACGGCGCGGCAGACCGGCATCTGGAGGGACCCGGAGACGCTCTGGACCGCGGCGCTGGAGGCGGGGCCCCGCTCCGAGGTCCTCCCCCGGGCCCGGCTCGGGGCCTGGTTCGCCCTGCGGGCGGGGCGGGAGGGGGACCCGGCGCTCTGGGCCCGGGCGGAGGAGCAGTTCCGGGCCTCGCTCCGCGCCGAGGAGCGCAACCCGACGGTCCACAACAACCTCGGCTTCGCCCGGGAGGCCCGGGGGGACCGCGCGGACGCGGAGCGCCACTACCGTCGGGCGGTGGAGCTCGCCCCCTCCTTCTCCTTCGCGCGGGCGAACCTCGCCCGGCTCCTCCTGCGGACCGGGCGGCGGGAGGAGGCGGAGAGGGAGTGGCGGGAGGCGGCCTCCTCGGGCGGCTGGATCCACCCGGGCCTGCGGGCGGAGATGGAGCGGGCCCTCGCCGGGCCGGGGAAGCGGTGAACGGGGAGGGGGGGCGCGCGACGGTCTCGGTGATCGTCCCGGTCTGGAGGGACGGGGAGGGG
>JAKLKS010000529.1 GCA_023150535.1 Planctomycetota bacterium | reverse complement strand
TGACTACAGGCTTGAACCGGGACATCCAACACCCGGCTGAGCTAACCTTCTCCGTCCCCACATCGCACTACACATCGGTACAGGAATATTGACCTGTTTCCCATCAGCTACGCATCTCTGCCTCGCCTTAGGGGCCGACTCACCCTACGCCGATGAACGTTGCGTAGGAAACCTTGGGTTTTCGGCGTGCGGGACTTTCACCCGCATTATCGCTACTCATGTCAGCATTCGCACTTCTGATACCTCCAGCAGGGTTTACACCACCACCTTCGCAGGCCTACAGAACGCTCTCCTACCATATGACCTAAGTCATATCCGCAGCTTCGGTTACATGCTTGAGCCCCGTTACATCTTCCGCGCAGGACGACTCGACCAGTGAGCTATTACGCTTTCTTTAAATGATGGCTGCTTCTAAGCCAACATCCTGGCTGTCTATGCCTTCCCACCTCGTTTACCACTTAGCATGTCATTTGGGACCTTAGCTGGCGGTCTGGGTTGTTT
>JAKLKS010000528.1 GCA_023150535.1 Planctomycetota bacterium | reverse complement strand
GGGACCCGCGGACCTCTCCGCCCAGGCCGGCCTCGACCCCGATCCCGCGGCGGCGATGCACCGGGTGCGGGTCCGGGTGGTGGGCACGCTGCTGGAGCAGGGCCGGACCGAGCTCGCCCTGAAGGCGGCGGGGGCCCTGGTGCGGGACCGGCCCGGGGACGCCCCCACCCGGATCGCCCTCGGGCGCGCCCTGGAGGCCAACGGGTTGCTGGAGGAGGCCGCCCGCGCCTACGAGGAGGCGGCCCGCACCGACGAGGCGCTGTCGCACCTGCGCCGGGCCGTGGAGCTCTCGCCGTTCACCGCGGCGTTGTGGAACGACCTGGGCTTCACCCTGCTCCTGTCGGGACGGCCCGGGGAGGCGGTGGAGGCCCTGGAGCGGGCGGTGGACCTGGACCCCGCCGGGCGCAGGGCTCGGAGCAACCTGGGCTTCGCCCTGGCGGCCCTGGGCCGGGACGACGAGGCGCTGCGGAGCTTCCGGGCCCTCCTCCGCCCCGCCGACGCATAC
>JAKLKS010000527.1 GCA_023150535.1 Planctomycetota bacterium | reverse complement strand
CGAGGTCGCCGCCCGGGGACCACGCGAGGCCCCTGATGACGGGCGCGACGTCCCCGGAGGTCGCGTAGAGGACCTTCGGGGCGCCGAACGCGAACCGGGTCGGCGAGCCACTGCCGTCGAAGGCCGACGGGCTCCCCTCGACGAGCATCAGCTCCGCGCCGCCGAAGTGCGTCTGCCAGAAGGCGACGGCGACCGTGTAGTCGGCCGCCATCTCGACCGTGGCGAGGTGGGTCGTGCCGTCGCCGCCGGCGCGCGCGAGCGTGGCGACCTGGCCGAACGTCGCGCCGCGGTCGAAGGAGAGCTTGAGCGTCACCTCGGCGAGGCCGCAGTGGACGAGCGCGAGCACGTTGTAGAGCGCCGCGACCTCGTGGTCGCGCCAGTTGCCGGAGTCGGGGTTCGGCTCGAGCGCGGCACCGCCCGTGACGAGCCCCGTCACGCGGTCGTGCTGGATCCGCATCTCGTAGCGGTCGTACCGGTAGGGGTCGGACGCGTCGCCCTCGTACGCG
>JAKLKS010000526.1:271-507 GCA_023150535.1 Planctomycetota bacterium | reverse complement strand
CGCGTGCCGGCCCTCGTAGTAGACCGGCATCTTCTCCATGCGCGTCCAGTCGGGGTGGCCCTGCTTGCGGTCGCCGGCGCCGAAGACCATGCCGAGCCCGGCGCGGATCATGCCGAGCATCATCCCGTCCTCGAAGCCCTGGTGGAAGTTCCGGGACTTCCACATCTCCGTCTTGATGTAGCTGCCCTCGATGGCGGCGTCGTAGGCCCGCAGGAGCTCGGCGGAGAAGTCCTTCT
>JAKLKS010000526.1:0-261 GCA_023150535.1 Planctomycetota bacterium | reverse complement strand
CCCGACTTGATGGCGAGGTGGATCCCCTTGAGGCGCTGGGCGTCCAGCAGCCCCGCGGACTCGCCCACGAAGAGGCCGCCGTCGAAGTAGGGCCGCGGCCGCGCGAACCAGCCCCCGGCGCTGAGCGCCTTGGCGCCGTAGCTGACGACCTTGCCGTCCTTGATCAGCTCGGCGATGTAGGGATGGGACTTGTAGCGCTGGAACTGGTAGTGGATGTCCATCCCCGGGTCCTTGTAGTCCAGCCCGACCACCAGCCCCAGG
>JAKLKS010000525.1 GCA_023150535.1 Planctomycetota bacterium | reverse complement strand
CCCAGCCGGTCAGGTCGCGCATCCGCCGGTTGACGACGGCGGTCCGCCCCTGGAGGTCCAGGCAGTACACGAGGAGGGGGGACTTCTCGAGGACGGCCCGGGTGACGGCGACGGGATCCGCGGGATACCCGCCGGCGCCGCCCGCGGCGGAGAGGTGGAGGCTCTTGTCGCGCAGCATGAGGGACCCCTCGGACCGCCACGGACCCTGCCGGAGGGCGAAGAACGGCCAGGCCCGTGTGGAACGCGCAAGCCTATTTCCGGCGTGGGGTGGTGTCAACGGCCGTAGGGCGGCCGGGTCCACCTCGCCCGCTCCCACTTGCGGCGCTTGACCGCTCGACATCCCTGATCAGGGTGTCGATCAGGGTGTCAGGCACCAACACTTTTACATTTCGCTTCCGCTGGGGATCTCCGTCGGGTGCCGGGCATCCGGGACTCGGTGGGTGATGCATGCGGGCCGGCCGATGGTGCGCGGGGGTGGCCACGCTACGCCCCGATCGTCAGGCAAGG
>JAKLKS010000524.1 GCA_023150535.1 Planctomycetota bacterium | reverse complement strand
CACCGACGCTTCCGTCCGGCCCGGCGCCGCCGAGGTCGCCGACGGGCGCGACCAGGACTGCGACGGGATCGCCGACGAGGGCACTCCCCTCGTCGACGACGACGGCGACGGCTTCTCCGAGGGTGCCGGGGACTGCGACGACACCGATCCCGCGGTCGCCCCGGGGGCGCCCGAGGCGCCCGACGGACGCGACCAGGACTGCGACGGGGAGGTGGACGAGGGCACCTCCGCCTCCGACGACGACGGCGACGGCTTCTCCGAGGACGCCGGGGACTGCGACGACGCCGATCCCGAGGTCCACCCGGGCGCGGGCGAGGCCGCGAACGGGCGGGACGACGACTGCGACGGCGTCGTGGACGAGGGCACCGCCGCCTCCGACGACGACGGCGACGGCTTCTCCGAGGACGCCGGGGACTGCGACGACACCGATCCCTTCAGCCTGCCCGGAGGCGCCGATCACTGCGACGACGGGGTCGACCAGGACTGCGACGGCACCCCCGACGGGGGGT
>JAKLKS010000523.1 GCA_023150535.1 Planctomycetota bacterium | reverse complement strand
ATCGCGGCAACGAACGCGGATCTCGAGCAGATGATCGCGACCGGGAGGTTCCGCGAGGACCTCTACTACCGCCTCGCCGGGCTGAGCCTGCGGGTGCCGGCCCTGCGGGAGAGGCTCCAGGACATCGAGCCCCTCGCCTACGCCTTCGTGGAGGAGGCCGCCCGCCGCGAGGGCAGGGCGGACGTGAAGCTCACGAACGACGCGATCGCGAAGCTCGAGTCGTTCCCGTGGCCGGGGAACGTCCGGGAGCTCCGCAACGTGATCCTGCGCGCCGTCGTGAGCTCGGAGGGGAGAAAGATCGGGTCGGAGGACATCAAGCTCGACGCGCGCGGCCCGACGCTCCTTCCGGGATACGACCCCGGCCAGGTGGACAAGATCCTCGCGGAGATCGCGAAGAGAGGCTTCGACGTGAACCACCGCCAGCAGACGGCGATCAACCGGGTGCTCGCCCGGGGGAAGCTGATGTTCGGGGAGTACCGGGAGCTCTTCCGGGTGTCGAAGTCCACGAC
>JAKLKS010000522.1 GCA_023150535.1 Planctomycetota bacterium | reverse complement strand
CGTCGTCGGTGTAGCCCGAGACGAAGAGCACGCGGATCTCCGGGTGGAGCTGGCGGACCGCGTCTGCGAGCTCGCGACCCGTCATCTTCGTCATGACGACGTCGGTGAGCAGCAGGTCGAGGTGAGCCCGGTGCCGCGTCGCGAGCTCGAGGGCCTCCTCGCCGCTCGCGGCCGTCGGGACGTCGTAGCCCCGGCGCTTCAGCACGCGCGTCGTCAGCGCGCGCACCGCGTCGTCGTCTTCGGCGACGAGCACGCTCAGGCCGATCGTGAAGGTCGTGCCTTCGCCCAGCGTGCTGTCGACGCGGATCGTGCCGCCGAGCTCGTCGATGATGCCCTTGACCGTCGCGAGCCCGAGGCCCGTGCCGCGGCCGGGCGGCTTCGTCGTGAAGAAGGGCTCGAAGAGGTGGGCCTTCACGTGCTCGTCCATGCCGTGCCCGGTGTCGCGGATGGTCAAGGTCACCCAGTCGCGCGCGGTGAGGCCGGGGCTCCGCGGATCGGGCCCGCGCGTGTTC
>JAKLKS010000521.1 GCA_023150535.1 Planctomycetota bacterium | reverse complement strand
GCGGCGGGCGGACGGGCCGTTCGTCATCCTGAACTGCGCGGCGATCCCGGAGACGCTGCTCGAGAGCGCGTTCTTCGGCCACGAGAAGGGGGCCTTCACGGGCGCGGACGCGCGACGCATCGGGTGCTACGAGGAGGCGCACAAGGGCACGCTCTTCCTCGACGAGATCGGGCTCCTCGGCCCGGCCCTCCAGGGGAAGCTCCTGCGCGTGCTCGAAGGAGGCACCCTGCGGCGCGTCGGGGGGACGCAGGACCTGACCTTCGACGTCCGGCTCGTCGCCGCGACGAACAGCCCGCTCGAGGAGATGGTCGCCGACGGCCGGTTCCGCGAGGACCTCTACTTCCGGCTGCGCGTCGTCGAGCTCCGGCTGCCGCCGTTGCGGGAGCGCCCCGAGGACGTGCCGCTGCTCGTCGATCGGCTGCTCGTCGAGCTCGAGGCCCCGCACGTCCGGGTGGACCCCGAGGCCGCGGCCCGTCTCCGCGCGCACCCGTGGCCCGGGAACGTCCGCGAGAT
>JAKLKS010000520.1 GCA_023150535.1 Planctomycetota bacterium | reverse complement strand
GTCCGGAGGCATCTCCGAGACCTCGTCGAGAAAGAGTGTCCCGCCGTGGGCTTGCTCGATCCGGCCGATCCGCTTCACGAGAGCCCCGGTGAAGGCTCCCCGCTCGTGGCCGAAGAGCTCCGATTCGATGATCTCCTTCGGAATCGCTCCGCAGTTGAGCGCCACGAAGGCTCGAGGCCTGCGCGGCGAGTTGTGGTGCAGGGCGTTGGCGACCAGCTCCTTGCCGGTTCCCGACTCCCCCACGATCAGGACGGTCGTCCGGGCCGGGGCCACGACGCGGAGGCGTTCGAAGAGCCGCTCCATCGGCTTGGACACCCCAAGAATGGCCTCGAACCCGTAGCGCTTGTCCAGCCGCTCGCGGAGGTTCTTGATCTCCCCCGCCTGGCGCGCCCGGGTGAGCGCCGCGGCGGCGCGCAGACGCAGGTCGTCCTTGGCGATCGGCTTGGCCACGTAGTCCACGGTACCCAGCGCCCGCGCCGCCAGGAGCGTGTCGACGTCCCCGAATGCCGTCGTCAA
>JAKLKS010000051.1:19407-19763 GCA_023150535.1 Planctomycetota bacterium | reverse complement strand
GGGCGTCATGCGCATGGACGACGACGGGAAGGAGGACGACAAGGTCATCGCCGTCCACCTCCACGACCCCGCGGTGGCGGACATCGCCGACATCCGGGAGCTCCCCCGCCACACCATGCGGCAGATCCGGAGCTTCTTCGAGGACTACAAGAACCTCGAGCACAAGAAGGTGATCGTGGAGAGGTTCGGAGGCGCGGCCGCGGCGCGGAAGGTCGTGGTGGACGCCCTCTGGCTCTACGCGACGGAGGAGAGGGAGCTGCGCTCCGGGAGGCCGGTCTCCTCCCCGCCCGCGCCCCAGCGGCGGGGAAGGAAGCGCTGACCGGAGCGGTCACGGCGGCGGGGGGGTTGGGCGCGGC
>JAKLKS010000051.1:0-19397 GCA_023150535.1 Planctomycetota bacterium | reverse complement strand
CCGGTCAGGATCCCCCCCATGCGACAGGTCCTCTTCGTCTTCTCCGATCCCGCGGCCGCGGCCCCCTGGAAGCCGCTCCACGACGGGGTCATGGGCGGCCTCTCCGGGGGGGAGCTGGTGGGCGGGAAGGGGGCGGCCTGCTTCGCGGGGCGGCTCTCCCTCGCCAACGGCGGGGGGTTCGCCTCCGTGAGGGCCCTCCTCCCCCCGGGGGCGCTGCGCGGCGTGAAGGCGCTGGTCGTCCGGGCGCGCGGCGACGGGCGGCGCTACACCGTCTTCCTCAAGACCCACGACGGGCCGGAGGCGGGGAACTACAAGGCCCCGCTCGACCTCCCCGCCGGGGACTGGCACGAGGTGGTCCTCCCCCTCGCGGGGTTCGCGGCCTCCCTCCACGGGAGGCCGGACCCCGCGGCGCCGCCGCTGCGGGCCGACGCGGTGCGCGTCCTCGGGCTCATGGCCGCCGGCGGGCGCGAGGGACCCTTCCGGCTGGAGGTCGCCGGCATCGCCGCGGAGATGGAGTAGGGGCCGCCCCTTTATTGTCCAGATTTTAACTTGGACATTAGGCCGCCCCGCGGGACAATCCCCCCGTGCTCCGCGACCTCCTCCGGCCCGACCTGCTCCTCCTCGCCTGGGGGATCGCCGCCGCCGCCTTCCTCCTCCTCTGGGTCCGCCAGCGCTCGACCGGGGACGCCACCCCCGTGGACGTCGCCTGGTCCGCCGGGCTGGGGTGCGCGGCCGTCCTCCACGCCTCCCTGGTCGAGGCACCGGCGGGGAGGAGGCTCCTCGTGGCCGGGCTCGCCGGGGCCTGGTCGCTGCGCCTCACGCTCCACCTGGTCAGGGACCGCCTCGGGCGCGGCGAGGACGGGCGCTACCGGCGCCTCCGGGAGGAGAAGGGCGAGGGGGCGCAGGCCTGGTTCCTCGTGTTCTTCCAGGCCCAGGCGCTCCTCGTCGCGCTGCTCTCCGTCCCCTACCTCGCGGCCCTGACGAACCCCCGGCGCGACCTCGGGCCCGCGGACGCCGCGGGGGCGGCCCTGGTGCTCGCCGCCGTCGCCGGGGAGTGGGCGGCCGACCGCCGGCTCGCCGCCTTCCGCGCCGATCCGGCCAACCGCGGCCGCACCTGCCGGAGCGGGCTCTGGGCCCTCTCCCGCCACCCGAACTACTTCTTCCAGTGGCTGGGCTGGTGCGCGTGGCCGCTCCTCGCCCTCGGCTCCCCCGCCGCCTGGGCCGCCGCGGCCGCGCCCGCCCTGATGCTCCTCCTCATCCTCAGGGTGACGGGCATCCCCCCCGCCGAGGCCCGCGCCCTGGCCACCCGCGGCGAGGACTACCGCGCCTACCAGCGCACCGTCCCCGCGTTCTTCCCCTGGTTCCCCCGGAGGTCCGAACCGTGAACGCCGCCCTGGCCCTCGTCGAGCGGGGGCTCGTCCCCGCCCCCGTGATCCGCCTCGGCATCCGCGGGCTCCTGCGCCGCCGCCTCCGGGAGGAATCCCGCGGCGGCCCCGCCGGGCGGGAGGCGGCGCTGCGGGCCCTCGTGGAGGACCTCCGCGCCTCGCCCGTGGCGCTCCACGCGGAGGCCGCCAACGCCCAGCACTACGAGGTCCCCCCCGCCTTCTTCGAGGCGGTCCTCGGGAAGCGGCTCAAGTACTCCTCCTGCCTCTACCCGCCGGGCTGCGCGAACCTGGACGAGGCGGAGGAGGCGATGCTCGCCCTCACGGCGGAGCGCGCCGGGCTCGCCGACGGTCAGGAGGTCCTGGAACTCGGCTGCGGCTGGGGCTCCCTCACCCTCTGGATGGCGGAGCGCTTCCCCCGGTCCCGCGTCCTGGCCGTCTCCAACTCCGCCCCCCAGCGGGAGTTCATCCTCGCGCGCGCCCGGGAGCGGGGACTCCCGAACGTCGAGGTGATCACCGCGGACATGAACGGCTTCGACACCCCGCGCCGCTTCGACCGCGCGGTCTCCGTGGAGATGTTCGAGCACATGCGCAACTACGAGGTGCTCCTGCGGCGCATCGCGGGCTGGCTCCGCCCGGGGGGGCGGCTCTTCGTCCACGTCTTCTGCCACCGGGAGCTCGCCTACCCCTTCGGGACGGAGCGGGACGACGACTGGATGGGGCGGCACTTCTTCACCGGGGGGATCATGCCCTCGGAGGACCTCCTCCCGCGCTTCGGGGGGGACATGGTCGTGGAGGAGCGGTGGCGCGTCGACGGCGGCCACTACGCCCGCACCTCCGAGGACTGGCTCCGGAACCTGGAGGAGCGGCGCCGCGAGGCGCTGGCGGCCCTGGCCTCGACGGGGGCGCCCGGGGGGCCGCGGGTCCTCTACCACCGCTGGCGCGTCTTCTTCATGGCCTGCGCGGAGCTCTTCGCCTTCCGCGGGGGGACGGAGTGGTTCGTCGCCCACTACCGGTTCCGCCGCCGGGCCGACGCCGGGGCGGCTCCGTGACCGCCCGCTTCCCCGCCGCGGCCGCGGTCGTGCGCTGGTTCGACACCTGGGCCGGGGACCCCGCGGCGGAGGGGGGCGACCCCCGCCGGGTGGACGCCGTCCGCGTGCTCCCCTTCGCCGTGATGCACCTCGGCTGCCTGCTGGTCGTCCCCGCGGGATGGAGCCCGGCGGCCCTGGCGCTGGCGGCGGGCCTCTACGTCCTGCGGATGTTCGCGATCACCGCCTTCTACCACCGCTACTTCTCCCACAGGACCTTCCGCTGCTCCCGCGCGGCCCAGTTCGCCTTCGCGCTCGCCGGCGCCACGGCGGTCCAGCGCGGCCCCCTCTGGTGGGCCGCCCACCACCGCGTCCACCACCGCGTCGCCGACCGGCCCGGGGACCGGCACTCCCCCCGCCTCGACGGCTTCTGGTGGGCCCACATGGGCTGGATCACCTCCCGCGCGCACTTCCGGACGGACGTCCGGGAGGTCCCGGACCTCGCGAGGTACCCGGAACTGCGGTTCCTCGACCGCTTCGACATGCTGGTCCCCGCCGCCCTCGCCGCGTCCCTTCTCGGGCTCGGCGCCTGGCTCGGCGCCGCCTTCCCCGCCTCCGGCGCGAGCGGCCTCCAGTTCCTCGCCTGGGGCTTCTTCGTCTCCACGGTCGTCCTGTTCCACGGGACCTGCACCATCAACTCCCTCGCGCACCGGATGGGCTCGCGCCGCTTCGAGACGCCGGACGACTCCCGCAACAGCCTGCTGCTCGCCCTCGTCACCCTGGGCGAGGGGTGGCACAACAACCACCACCGGTACCCCGGCTCCGCGGCCCAGGGCTTCCGGCCCCGGGAGATCGACCCGACCCTCTGGGGGCTCCGCCTCCTGGAGCGGGTGGGGCTCGTGAGCGACCTCCACCCGGTGCCGGCCCGCCTCCGCGAGGAGGCGGCCCGGTGAGGATCGCCGTCGTCGGGTCCGGCGTCGCGGGCCTCGTGGCCGCCTGGAGGCTCCACCGCGACCACGAGGTGACCCTCTTCGAGGCCGACGGCCGCGTCGGGGGCCACGTGCACACCCGCAGGGTCCGCGGCGCCGGCGGGGACCTCGCCGTGGACAGCGGCTTCATCGTGTTCAACGAGCGGACCTACCCCCTGTTCTGCGGGATCCTCCGGGAGCTCGGCGTCGGGAGCCGCGAGAGCACGATGTCCTTCTCCGTCCAGGTGGAGGCGACGGGGCTGGAGTACGGGGGCTCGACCCTCGACGCGCTCTTCGCCCAGCGGCGGAACCTGCTGCGGCCCTCCTTCCACCGGATGATCCGCGACATCCTCCGCTTCCACCGGGAGGCGCGGGGGCTGCTGGAGGGGGCCGGGGCGGAGCGGCCCCTCGGGGAGTGGATCCGCGGGCGGCGCTTCTCCCGGGAGTTCCGGGAGCACTTCCTCGTGCCCATGGCCTCGGCCATCTGGTCCGCGGACCCCGCCGGCATCGACGCCTTCCCGGGGCGGACCCTCGCCCGCTTCCTCGACAACCACGGGATGCTGCAGGTGGAGGGCCGCCCCGTCTGGCGGACCGTGGCCGGGGGCTCGGCGACCTACGTCGAGGCCATGACCCGGGGCTTCCGGGACCGGATCCGCACCTCCTGCCCGGTGACGGGGATCCGGCGCCTCCCCGACCGCGTGCGGATCTCCTTCCCCGGCGGGGTCGAGGTGTTCGACGCCGTGGTGGTGGCGGCCCACGCCGACCAGGCCCTCCGCATGCTCGAGGACCCCTCCGCCGCGGAGGCGGAGGTGCTGGGAGCCTTCGCCTTCCAGCGGAACGACGCCGTCCTCCACACCGACGGCTCCCTGCTTCCCCGCAGCCGCCGGGCACGCTCCGCATGGAACGCCTTCGTCCCCCGGGAGGCGGCGGGCCGGGCCACCCTCACCTACGACATGAACGTCCTCCAGGGGCTCCCCGGCCCGGAGCACTGGTGCGTCACCCTCAACCGCCCCGGCGCCCCCCGGGAGGACCTCGTCCGGGAGCGCATGGTCTACCACCACCCGGTCCTCACCACCCGGGCCGTGGAGGCCCAGGGGCGCCGCCGCCTCGTGAGCGGGGTCCGGCGCACCTGGTACTGCGGGGCCTGGTGGGGCTTCGGGTTCCACGAGGACGGGGTCCGGAGCGGCCTCGAGGCCGTCGAGGGGATCCGCGCCGCGGCCGCCTCCGCCCCGGGCCGCGCGCCGGCGGTGACGGCGTGAGCGGCCCCCCCCTGCGGTCCGGGATCTACGAGGGGAGGGTCCGCCACCGCCGGTTCTCCCCCGTGCCCCACGCCTTCTCCTACCGGCTGGCCATGCTCTACCTCGACCTCGCCGAGGAGGACCGGGTCTTCCGCGGACGCTGGTTCTGGTCCGCGGGCCGGCGGAACATCGTCTCCTTCCGCCGCGAGGACCACCTCGGGGACCCGGCGACGGCCCTCGACGAGTCGGTGCGGCGCCTCGTCGAGGAGCGCACGGGGCGGCGGCCCGCGGGCCCCGTGCGGCTGCTGACCCATCCCCGGTGGTTCGGCCACGTGTTCAACCCGGTCTCCTTCTACTACTGCTTCGACGCCGCCGACCGCCGCGTCGAGACCGTGGTCGCGGAGGTGGACAACACCCCCTGGGGCGAGCGCCACTGCTACGTCCTCGGGCCGGGGGACGCCGGCACCGGCGCCCGCCACCGCTGGCGGTTCCCGAAGGAGTTCCACGTCTCCCCCTTCCTCCCCATGGACGTCTCCTACGACTGGAGGTTCACGGAGCCCCGGGGCCGCCTCGCGGTCCACATGGACCTCGAGCGGGAGGGGCGGCGGGTCTTCGACGCGACGATGCACCTGGAGCGCCGGGAGATCGCGGGGACGACCCTCGCCTCGGTGCTCCTCCGGTTCCCCTTCCAGACCCTGCGGGTGCTGGCCGCCATCTACGGGCAGGCCCTGCGCCTGAAGCTCAAGGGTGTCCCCTTCTTCCCCCATCCCTCGAAGCGGGGGCCCGCCGCAGCCGGGGCCGCCGCGCGGAGCGCCCCGTGAACGGATCCACCCTCCCCGCCCTCCGTCCCGCCCGCCCCGGCGGCTCCCCCGCCGCACCCGTCCCGTCCCGGCCCGGGTTCCTCGACGGCATCCTGCGGCGGGGGGTGCTCCGCCGCCTCGAGGGCATCCGGGAGGGGTTCCTCGTGCTCCGGGACGCCGGGGGGGAGAGCGCCTTCGGGGACCCCGCTTCGACGCTGCGGGCCGGGATCCGGGTCGCCCGCCCCTCCTTCTGGTCCGCCGTCGCCCTCCGCGGCTCCGTCGGGGCCGGGGAGTCCTTCATGGACGGGGACTGGACCGCCGACGACCTCACGGCGGTGGTGCGCATCCTCCTGCGCAACCGGGCGGTCCTCGACGGGATGGAATCCGGCCTCGCGCGCCTCGGGGCGCCGGCGCTCCGGGCGTTCCACTCGCTCCGGCGGAACACGCTCCCCGGGAGCCGGCGGAACGTCGCCGACCACTACGATCTCGGGAACGACCTCTTCGCCCTGTTCCTCGATCGCACCATGAACTACTCGGCCCTCTACTTCGAGCGGGAGGACGCGACCCTGGAGGAGGCGGCGGAGGCGAAGATGGACCGCCTCTGCCGGTGGCTGGGGCTGCGTCCGGAACACCACCTGGCCGAGATCGGGACGGGCTGGGGGGCCCTCGCCCTGCACGCGGCCTCGCGCTTCGGCTGCAGGGTGACGACGACGACCCTCTCCGGGGAGCAGGCCGCGGCGGCCCGCGGGCGGGCGGCGGCGGCGGGCCTCTCCGGCCGGATCGAGGTGATCGAGCGGGACTACAGGGAGATGGAGGGGACCTTCGACCGGCTGGTCTCCGTGGAGATGGTGGAGGCCGTGGGGGCGGACAACCTGGACGGGTACTTCGAGGCCTGCGCGCGCCTCCTGCGGCCCGGGGGGCTCTTCGCGCTCCAGGCCATCACCATCGACCACCGGCTCCACGGCCCCGCGCTCCGCCGCGTGGACTTCATCCAGCGCCACGTCTTCCCCGGCTCCTTCATCCCCTCCGCGCCGGTGCTCGCCCGCTCCATGGAGCGGGCCGGCCTGCGCCTGGAGCGCATGGAGGACATCGGTCCCCACTACGCGCGCACCCTCCGGGAGTGGCGCGGGCGGTTCCTCGACAACCGCGACCGGGTCCGGGCCCTCGGCTACCCGGAGCGGTTCCTGCGGATGTGGGAGTTCTACCTCCGCTACTGCGAGGGCGGGTTCGCGGAAGGGGTCCTCGGGGACGCGCAGATCCTCGCCCGGCGGGCCCTGCCCTGAGGGAGCGGACCGCGGCCGTCGCGTCCTTCCTCGGCTTCCAGGCGGCCTGGTTCTCCTGCGTCCTCGGCGCCGCGGCGGGGCGCCCCTGGACCGGGGCCGCGGGAGGGGCGGTCCTCCTCGTGCTCCACCTCGGCTTCCTCGATCGCTCCGCGGGGGCGCGGCGGCTCGTGCCGCGGGCCCTGGCGGCGGGCGCCCTCCTCGAGACGGCGAACCTCCATCTCGGGGTGACCGCCTTCCGCGACCTCCCCCTCGGCCTCCCCCTGGCGCCGGCCTGGATGGCGATCCTGTGGGGGGCCTTCGCGGCCTCGGCGCGGCCGACCCTCGGCTGGCTCGCGGGGAGGCCCGCCGCCGCCGCGCTCCTCGGCGCCCTCCTCGGCCCGCTCTCCTTCGCCGCGGGGGAGAGGCTCGGGGCGCTCACCCTGGGCGGGAGCCCTGCCCTCGCCGTGCTCGCGGCGGAGTGGGCGGCGGCGATGGCGATCCTGGCCGGTCCGGGGGCGGGCGCCCGACGGACCCCGTCGTCCCCCGGGCGAGCCGGAGGGACGGGACCGGCGCCTCCCCCGCCTACCGCCAGCGCAGCAGCTTCAGCTGGTGCATCTGCTCCGGGTCGGGGGCGGGCACCGGCGACCTGAGCCCCGGCGCCAGCGGCGGCGGCTCCGCGGGGACGAAGCCCCCCTCGCCGTCGAGGAAGACGACGCCGCCCCCGGCGGCCGGGCCCATCCTCTCCCCCGCCCATCCCCCCCCGCACCAGGTCCAGGCGTCGTAGGTCTGCTCGTCGTAGACGAGGACCACGTCCTCCCCGTCCACCACCGCGTCGTAGCCGAACCAGGAGACCTCCGTCACCCGGAGCCCCCCCTCCGGCAGGATCGCGTCCAGGGGCGCCCCCGGGACCTTCCGGTCCGGCGGCGCGTCCGCGGTCGCCGTCATGGAGGCGCGGGTCACCCGGTGGGCGGTCGGCGGCGCCGCCCCGTCGAAGTCCTCCCAGCGGAGGAGGTGGATCTCGGAGCCCTCCGGGCCCTGTGCCAGGAACAGGAGGTCCACCTTCGCGGCCCCCCCGGCCTCGCGCACCAGCACCGTCGGGAAGGAGGTCGTCGCGTCCCCCGGCCCGACCGGCGGGCCGAAGGTCCGCCCGGCGTCCCCGCTCACCCGCAGGCGGACCCCGTCGGCCGCCTCGTAGGCGAAGAAGACGCGGAGCGCGTCCCCGCTCCCGGTGACCGCCACCGAGGGGTCCTTGCCGACGATCTCCTCCTCCTCGACCAGCGTGTCCCGCGGCTCCCCCGCGAAGGGGAGGACCGCGCAGCGGTTCTGCGTCAGGCTCCGCCAGCGGGCGTCGGGGAGGGACTCGAAGGAGGTGAACCCGTAGCCGACGACGAGGTCGCCGCCCCCGGACCAGGCGAGGCCGGTGAGGAGCGGCGTCACGTCCCCCTCCACGCGCCGGAGGGTGACGGGGTCGTCGAACGCGAAGCGCGTCGGCGAGCCCCCCCCGTCGAAGGCCGCGGGCCGGCCGGCCACCAGCACGAGGTCGGTCGCCCCCTCCCGCGGCGTCTTCCAGAAGACCGCGGCCAGCGTGTAGTCGGCGGCGAAGGCGACCTGCGCGAGGCGCGGCGTCCAGCCCCCCGCGGCGCGGTCGAGCACCACGGTCTGCGCGAAGGTGGCGCCGCGATCGAAGGAGAGGCGGAGGTCCACGGTCTCCGTCCCGGAGTGGACGAGGGCGAGGGTGTTGAAGAGGGCCGCGACCTCGTGGTCGCGCCAGTTGCCGGAATCCGGGGAGGCCTCCTCCGAGGCGCCGCCCGTGACCGTCCCCGCCCCGTCCACCTGCAGGCGCATCTCGTAGCGCTGGTACCGGGTCGGGTCGGCCCGGTCCCCCTCGTAGGCGAGCACGGTGACCCGGTCCCCGGAGACGGCCGCCGTCGGGAGGCCGAACATCCAGGAATCGCTGGAGTAGAGGGTGCGGGCGTCGGTCACTCCGGGGACGTCGGCGCCGCCCCGGGCGGCGAGGTTGATGTCGGACTCCGGCCCGATGGAGAGCCGGACCAGGGCGGTGGAGCGGCGCTTCCCGGCCTCGCTGCGCAGCACGAGGACCTGGGGGCGGTCGATGGAGCCGCGGAGTCCGAGGCGGCCGAAGCCGTCCCCCCGGGCCTCGATCCAGGCGTCCCGCAGGAGGGCCCCGGAGCCGGAGGGGACGATGCCGGCGGCGGCGATGGTGGAGGGGCCGCCGGCGGGGACGAGGCCGTCGTCGGAGCCGTGGGCGAGGCCCACGGTCACCGCGCCCGCGTTCCCGGGGCGGCGGCTCACGGCCTCGAACTGGAAGGGCTCGCCCGCGGGCGTCGTGAGGTCGTACCAGGCGTCCACCTCCGAGGGGTCGACGCCGAGGCGGGCGAGGTCCACGGCGGAGGCCCAGGGGGGCTCGGGGCCGGAGGGGAGGGCGGTCACCCCGGCGGCCAACACGAGGGGAGCGGCGGCGGCGTCGGGGGCGGCGGGCCGGTTCCCGTCTCCCCCCCCGCCTCCCCCGCCGGAGCAGCCGGCGAGGAGGAGGACGGCGAGGACCGCGGGACGGAGAGCGGAGTTCATGGAAGTTCCCTCCGGTGGATCCCCCGATCCTACTCCTTCCCTGCGGAAGCGGAAGGGGGAGGGAAAGCTGAAAGAACGGGTCGGGTTCGTTCTTTCCGCCTTCCGCCTACTCCCCCGGGTCGGCGTCGGCCCGGGCCGGGACGGGAAGCGCCAGCATCCTCTCCACCGACCGCAGCGCGCGCAGGCGGAGGCCCTCCTCGAGGAGGATCTCGTGCTTGAGGTCCGTCAGCGACGCGAGGACCTTCTCCAGGGTGATCCTCTTCATGTGGGGGCAGAGGGTGCAGGTCTTGACGAACTCCAGTTCCGGGTGGGCGCCCTGCACGTTGTCCGCCATGGAGCACTCGGTGATGAGGATCACCCGGCCCGACTTCGGACGGTCGAGGCGGTCGATCATCCCCTTGGTGGAGCCGACGAAGTCCGCGGCGGCGCAGACCTCCGGGGAGCACTCCGGGTGGGCGAGGATCTCGATGCCGGGGAACTGGGCGCGGTAGGACTCGAGCATCTCCACGGTGAACTGCTCGTGGACGATGCAGCGCCCCTTCCAGGCCGTGACCTTCACCTTCGTCTTCCTCGCCACGTTCCGCGCGAGGTACTCGTCGGGGAGGAAGAGGACCTCGTCGACGCCGAGGGATTCCACCACCTGCACCGCGTTGGCCGAGGTGCAGCAGACGTCCACCTCCGCCTTGATGGCGGCCGGCGTGTTCACGTAGGCCACCACGGGGACCCCGGGGTGGCGCACGTCCTCCGCGGTGATGGACTCCGACAGCGAGCAGCCGGCCTCGAGGTCGGGGATGAGGACGGTGCGGCCGGGGTTGAGGATCTTCGCCGTCTCCGCCATGAAGTGGACGCCGCAGAAGAGGATGATCGCCGCGTCCGTGTCCCGGGCGCGCCGCGCCAGCTCGAGGGAGTCGCCGGTGAAGTCGCTGATCCCGTGGAAGATCTCCGGGACCATGTAGTTGTGGCCGAGGATGACGGCCCGCCGCTCCCTCTTGAGCCGGTTGATGGCGGCGACGAGCGGGGCCTTCATCTCCCACTCGAAGCGCGGCACGACCGTCTTCAGCCGCTCCCAGAGCGGCTCGGTCTCGCGGGCGACCTCGGGCGTGAAGGGGAGGACGGTGGTCACGGAGGGGGAGGATACCCAACCCGGCGGAAGTCGCCGTGGAGAACGCGTCCGGGTATGACCATGGCCGTGCGGAGCACGGCCCCCCTCCTGGCGCTGCTCCTCCTCGCCGGTTCCGCCCCCGCCGGGGGGCCGGGCAGGGAGCCCGACGCCCTGTCCGCGGCCCGGGAGGCGGCGCGCTGGGTGGTCCGGCAGGGGATCGAGAGGACGCTCCCCGACGGCGCCGCCGCCCTCTCCTTCCCCGAGTACGCCGAGTCCCCCGGGGAGGTGCCCGCCGCGCCGCTCTACGCGGGGAGCGCGGGGGTGCTCCTCTTCCTGGAGAACGCCGCGGCGGCGCTGGACGACCCGGACCTCCGGAAGGCGGCGGACGCGACGGCCCGGGGACTCCTCCATCCCCCGCCCGCGGCCCCGACCGCGGGAGGGGAGGGGGCCGCCGCCGCTCCCGCCCCCGCCCCCGCCTCCGCCGCCCTCTACACCGGGGAGGCCGGGACGGCCTGGGCCCTCCTCCTCCGCCACCGCCTGCGGGGCGACGCCGCCGCGCTCGCGGGGGCCCGGCGGATCGCCGACGGACTCATCGCCCGCATGGTGCCCGAGGGGGACGGCGCCTCCTTCGACGGGAGCAACGACATCATCGCGGGGGCCGCCGGGACGATCCTGCTCCTCCTCGAGGCGGCGGAGACGACCGGGGACGACCGCTACGCCGCCGCCGCCGCCCGCGCGGGCCGCACCCTCGCCCGCCGGGGGATCGAGGACCGGGCCGGGCCGCCGGGGAAGGGCCGCCTCCTGCGCTGGACCGCCGCGGAGGGGCAGGCGACCCACTACCCGAACTTCTCCCACGGCACGGCGGGGGTCGCCTACGCGCTGGCCCGGACCGGGGCGGCCACGGGCGACGGGACCTGCCGGGAGGCCGCGCTCGCGGGGGCCCGCTGGCTGCTGGCCCACGGGAAGTCGAAGGACGGGACCCTCGCGTGGTGCCACTCCCTCCCCGGCGGGGCGAACTCGTTCCAGGAGGGGTGGTGCCACGGGCCCGCGGGGACCGGGAGGCTCTTCCTGCTGCTCTCCGCCGTGACCGGGGAGAAGCGGTGGCTCGCCCCGGCCAGGGCCGCGGGGGCCTGGATCCGGGCGGAGCGTCCGGAGAAGGGGATGGGCGAGGGCGGGTCCACGCGCTTCTACTCGCCGAGCCTCTGCTGCGGCGCGGCCGGGGTGCTCGACTTCTTCCTCGACCTCCACCGGGCCACCGGCGACCCGCGGGACCTCGCCTACGCCCGGGCCGTCGGCCGCTGCCTGATCCGGCTGTCGAAGGCGGACGGCGACGGGAGGAAGTGGACCAACTACGACCGCCCCGACGGGAAGGGGATCACGTACCACGGCGTGAGCCTCATGCTGGGCACCTCCGGGGAGGGCATGGCGCTCCTGCGCCTCGCCGCCGCGGAGGGGAGGGTGACCCTGCCCTTCCCGTTCCTTCCGGATCGGTGAGATACCGTACCCGGCACGAATCAGCAGGGGGGGGAGGAACCCGCCCCTCCCCCCTGCTGATTCGTGCCGGGTTCGGTGTCACTTCTCCACGACGCCGAGGGCGCCGCCGATGCCGTTGGCGTTCGACCAGTCCAGCGCCGGGACGAGCCCCGCGCCGGGGATGAGGCCGGTGAAGGAGTTCAGCGCCATGATGGTGCTCGTCTGCAGGGTGTCGGTCCACAGGCCGTCCCGGTTGGCCTGCAGCTGCGCCTCGCGGGCGTCGACGAGGGCGCGGCGGAAGGCCCGCAACTGGTCCAGGGTCATCCGCTTCTGGCGGTAGAGGTCGTTCGCCTCGTTGAGCATCCTCCGGAACCAGTCCCACACGTCGCGGCTGCGCGCCGTGAACCGGTCGATGGCGTCGGTCATCCGGTTGTTGGCGTTGTAGATCTCGATGCCGGTGCCGACGTAGTTGGCCGCCCCGCCGGCCCGGACCACCTTGTTCTTGAAGGCCTCCTGGGCCCCGGTGCGCTGCAGGACGCGGGTGGCGTTGTAGAGACGCTCCTCCGCCTCGGCGTAGACGCCGACCCCCGCGTTGACCTTCGCCGCGATGTCCGTGGCCGACAGCGAGGGCGCCGGGTCGCCGGGCGCTTCGCCCGTGGGATCGACGAGGCCGAGGGGGTCCCCCGCCGCGTAGGCGTAGGGGGCGAGATCGAGGGGACCGACGCGTTCGGTCATGGGCTCCCGCGACAGGAAGCGCCGGGCGGCCGCGTCGTAGACCCGCACCCGCATCCGGAAGAGGCCGCCCTCCCCCTCCTTCATCACCCCGAAGCGCCCGCCGAAGGTGAAGGGGTTGTCCGTCGCCCCCGTGGAGGACTGGAGCACGCCCCAGGGGTCGTGGGCGTAGGCGTCGGTGACGGCGCCCGCGTCGTCGGTGAGGAGGATCGTGTTCCCCGCCTCGTCGAAGTGGTACCAGCGGCGCGCCCCCGAGGGGAGCACCGACCAGAGCAGCGTCCCGTCCGGGGCGTGGACGAAGAACTCCGGGTCCCCGCCGCCCACCCTCCGCACGCAGGGGGCCGGAATCCCGTAGGCGTGGTTCCAGGTCCACTCCTCCACGGGGCCGCCGTCCTCCCGCGAGAGGAGGAGGCCGAAGGCGTCGAAGGTCGCGTCCACGTTCGTGGGCCCCTCCTCGATGGAGACGAGCCGCGAGGCGAGGTCCCAGGTGTAGGAGCGGGTCCCGTCCGCCGTCGTCCGCCCGAGGGCGTCGTACTCCGATCCGGCCGCCTGGTGGGCCGCGTCCAGCACGAGGTCCCCGTCGTCCCCCTCCCCGAGGCCGGGCACGAGGGGACCCTCCCGGGTGGCGGCGATCACCGTCCCCGCGCCGTCCCGCACCAGGGTCGTCTCCGCCAGCGCCCCCTCGCGGATGCCCGTGATGTTCCCGTCCGGGTCCAGCGTGAAGTCCGTGGCCACGCCGTTGGTGCGGGTGATGCCGGTGAGCCGCCCGTCCTCGTCCCGGGCGAGGTCGGCCCGGCCGCCGGCCCAGTCCTGCACGCGAATGAGCCGCCCGCGGGCGTCGTACTGGTAGGTGACGGTCTTCCCCGGAGCCAGGGCGACGGAGGTGATGCGCCCCTCGGCGTCCCGGCCGACGGCCATCCCGTTGCTCGAGGCGATGGCCCCCCGCGCGTCCAGCGTGAAGGCCGCCCCCGTGGCCGAGAGCCAGCGGCCCTCGCCGTCCCGGGCGAAGTCGAGGACGGTGCCGTCGGAGAAGGTCCGCCGCACCACCTCCCCGGCGTCGTCGAGGAGGAGGTCGAGGTGGCCCAGGGAACCCGGGAAGTCGTGCCGCACCGGCCGGCCGACCCCGTCGAAGGTGATGGTGGTGGTCCGGCCCAGGGGATCGGTGCGGGAGGAGGCGAGGTCGCGGGCCTCCCGCCCGAAGGTCCAGGCCGCCCCGCCGCCGTCGGTCACGGAGAGGAGGCTCCCCGCGTCCGACCACCCGTGGGAGGCGACCGCGGCGCCGCCGCCGACGTCGATCTCCTCGGGAAGCCCCCGGCCGTCCAGGGTCAGCCGCGTCACGCGCCCGGCGCCGTCCACGGTCCGGACGACCCTCCCGCGCCGGTCGAACCCGGTCCAACGCCGGCGTCCGGAGGGTGTCTCCACGCGGACGACCCTGCCCGCGGGGTCCCGGTCGAGGCGCAGCACGCGGCCGGAGGGGAAGGTGGAGGCGATCACGCGCCCCGCCCCGTCGTACCCGCTGCCCCACTCCCCGCCGAGGGGGTCCTCCTCGGAGACCTGCCGATCCGCGGCGTCGTAGCCCCGGGTGGAGGTCCTCCCGAGGCGGTCGGTCAGGGAGGAGATGCGGCCGAGGTCGTCGTAGGCGGTGGAGGAGACGCCCCCCGCCCCGTCCTCCGCGGAGATCACCCGGTCCATGTCGTCGTAGGCGAAGGTCGTCGTCACCCCGGCGAAGTCGGTGCCCGAGGTCATGTTCCCGTTGGCGTCCCAGGTGCGCGTCCGGGTCCGCCCCTCCCCGTCCGTTTCCGTGAGCGGCCGGTCGAGGAGGTCCCGGGTGAAGGCCCGCGAGGTCCCGTCGGGGAGGAGCATCCCCGAGAGGCGCCGCCAGGCGTCGTACTGGAAGGTCGTCACCTTCCCCGCGGGGTCGGTGGTCGAGGCCGGGTTCCCCCAGCCGTCCCAGGTCCAGGAGGTGGTGCGCCCCAGGGGATCGGTCTCCGTGAGGCGGTTCCCGCGCCCGTCGAAGGTGGAGGTCCAGGAGTTCCCCTCCCCGTCGGTGCGGGAGGTCCGGTTCCCGGAGCCGTCGTAGCCGAAGGTCTCGAAGGTCCCGTCGGGGTGGTCGATGCGGACGAGGTCCCGCCGGGGCGCCCCGGCCACGGGGGAGGTCCGCTCCGCCCAGGTGAGGGTCGTCTCGTTCCCCAGCGCGTCCGTCGTCGAGGTGACGAGGCCCGAGGCGGCGTCGAAGGAGCGGAGCGTCCGCGCCCCCGCCCCGTCCTCGATGGCCGCCCGCCGCGGCGCCCCGTCGTCGTCGGCGATGGCGACCGCGTTCCCCGCCCCGTCCGAGGCCGAGGCGAGCGCGCCCGCCGCGTCGTGGACGTGGGTCTCCACCTTCCCGTCCGGCCGCGTCACCTTCGTCGTCCCCGGCTTCTGCGGGGGGCCGTAGTCGAAGGACCACTCGTTCCCGTCGGCGTCCCGCTGGACCGCGACCTTGCCGACCTCGTCCCACTCCTGCGTGAAGGGTACGTTGCCCCGCGGCGAGGTGCGGGTCGTCAGCAGCGCGGGATCGGCGTGCTCCCCGTCGTAGGCGTAGACCGTGATCCCCCCCGCCGCGTCGGTGAAGGAGACCAGTTCCTCCCCCTCGTGGCCGAAGGAGACGGAGCGGCCGGGGACCCCGCCCCACCGCTCCGTGACCGTCGCGAGGAGCCCGTCGTCGTAGGCGAAGTGGAGCGCCCGGGCCGTGGAGGCGGGGGCGTCCTCGACGACCCGGTCCAGCTTCCCCGTGGAGACGGAGTACTCGAGGAGGAGGCGGTTCCCGCGCCCGTCCTCCACCGAGGTCATCCGGCCCGACCCGTCGAAGCGCCGGACGAGGTCGTCCGCGGGGTCGATGCAGACCCAGCCGGTCCCGTCCCGGGCGAGGCGGATCGGGGAATCGGTCGTCCCCTGGAGCGTCCAGTCCTCCCCCTCCTGCAGGTACTTGAGGACCTTCCCCTGGGCGTTCACCATCGTCGCCAGCGTCCCCGAGGAGTGGACCCGCCACTCGAAGCCGTGGCGCCAGTTGTCGCCGAGGTCGCCGACCACGAAGTTGATGCGGAGCTTCGAGGCGTAGGTCCGGGAGAAGCGCAGCGGCAGCGGCCCCCCCATGTCGAGGTCCGGCGGCTCGTCGAGGGTCAACTCCCCGGTGAAGGTGTTGACGGGGTCCCCGGCCTTCCCCGAGGCGGGCTTGCTCCCGGCGCTCCCGTCCCTCGGCGGCGCGACGACGTGCACGAGGATCGGGACGAGCCCGGAGACCTCCTGGCAGGGGCCGTCGGTCCCGTTGAGGGCGTCCACGCCGATCCACTCCACGGCGATGGTCTCCTCGCCGGGCTGGTCGAAGGCGGTGACCGTGAACTTCACGGAGACGCCGAAGCCCTCGTCGGGGCTCACGGAGACGAGGGGGGAGGGGCTGAGGACCGAGGCCCGCACGAGGGCCTTGCAGGTCCCGGCGTCGGTCACGCGGAAGTCCACCGACTTCCCCACCTCGACCGTGATCTCGTAGGGGTGATCGTGGGCCGCCGCCCGGGGGGGCGCGGTCGCGAGCCCGAGGACGAGGGCCAGGAGGAGGAGCGGGAGGCCGCGGGCGGTCACGGCGGGCCTCACGGCTTCACCTTCATCCTCAACTTCGCAGCGCTTCCCTTCGCGGACTTGAGCGAGACCGACTTCGCCCCGTCCTTCATCTTCGCGAGGACCGGGACCGGGCCGGACCCGGTCTCCACCACGCCGTAGGCCTTCCCCGCCGCGTCCCGCAGGAGGAACCCCTCGATCCCCTCCCCGTCCACGCGGGAGACGCCGCCCCGGGTCCCCTCGCTCCAGAAGGCGACCACGCCGGGATGGGTCCTGGCGCTCCCCACCTGGAGGAGGTTCTTCGCCCCCCCGAACACGCCCGAGAACCCCTCGAAGGCCCCCGCCGGCCGCGTCCCCTTCGCCGAGAGGGTCCCGGCGCTGCCGCTCCCCTTGAGGGTGAGGGCGAGGGGGCCCGCGCCGTCCGAGGTCGCCCTGCTGCCCGCGAGGTCGAGGGAGCCGAGGGCCGTCTCGTCGCCCGTGTCGTACAGGGCGAGGGTGCCCGTGACCGCGCCCCCCTCCACCGCGAGGGTGCCCGAGAGCGAGAGGACGGTCCCGGCGTCGTCCACCCCGAAGCCCTCGACCGTCCCGTCCCCGGCCACGGAGAGGACCCAGGCCGCCTTCGCGGGCTTCTTCACCGAGAGCGTCCAGAGCCGCCGCAGGCGGGAGCCCAGCACGTTGCCGGCGCCGTCGTGGCGGTACTCCCGGAACATCCCGGTCCCGTCGCCGACGCGGCAGAGCCGCCCGGCTCCGTCCCTGGCGTAGGAGAGGGTGCGCGTCTCCGCGGAGGTGGAGAGGGGCAGGAGCCCGCACGCCGCCAGCGCCAGCAGCACCCCCGCCAGGATGCGCCTTCGCACGCCCATGGAACCCCCTCGCCGGGGCCCCGAAGGGGAGCCCCCCGCCCTCCTTGAACCGGGAGGGCGGGGCGGGCGGACGCTACTTCTTCACCTCGAGGAGTTCGACCCGGAAGACCAGCGTCGCCCCCGGGGGGATCCTGTCGCCGGCGCCCCGGACCCCGTAGCCGAGGGAGGCGGGGATGACGAGCAGGGCCTCGCCGCCGGGCTTCATCCGCTGGAGCCCCTCGTTCCACCCCGGGATGACCTCGCCGAGGCGGAAGGTGGCCGGCAGGCCGCGCACCACGGAGGAGTCGAAGACCTTCCCGTCGGTGAGCCACCCGGTGTAGTGGACGACGACCTGCTGGCCCATCTTCGGCGCCTCGCCGGCGCCCTCCCGGAGGGTGCGGACCTTCAGGCCGGAGGGGAGGACCTCCATCTCCTCCTCCTTCGGGAGGACGAACTCCGGCGCGGGCTTCGGGCGGCCGATGCGGACGAGCTTGAGCCTCCAGATCGAGGGAGTCCCCTCGGGGAGCTTCATCCCCCCCCGCTTCCCGAAGCCCTGGTCGAAGGGGACCTCGGCGAGGACCTCCTCCCCCTCGCGCAGCAGCGCGGGAAGCTCCTTGAGGAAGGGGAGCGCCATGTCCCCCGCACCCCCGGCGATGGTGCGGCCCGAGGAGACGGAGCACTCCAGCAGCTCCCCGGAGGGGGTCCAGAAGGCGTACTCGAGCTCGAAGGAGGCCTCCGGGCCGCAGGGATCGCCCTTGCCCGGGGCGAGGACCTCGTAGCCGGTGCCGCCGGGGGTCCTCTTCAGGCCCTCCTTCGCCGGGGCGCGGAACTCCGGCACGGACTGGAAGCCGACGAGCTCCACGTCGAAGACGAGGTCGGCGTTGGCGGGGATGCGGGGCGGGGCGCCGGAGGCGCCGTAGCCGAGGACGGCGGGGATGGCGAGCTTCCAGCGGGCCCCCTCGGTCATGAGGGTGAGGGCCTCGTTCCAGCCCTCGATGAGCTGGCCGACGGCGAACCGGGCGGCGTCGCCGCGGCGGTGGGAGGAGTCGAACTCGGTCCCGTCCTCGAGCCAGCCGGTGTAGTGGACCATGACGAGGTCGCCCCGCTTCGGGTGGGCGGTGCCGGTGCCGGGGGTCAGGACCCAGTACTTGAGGCCGGAGGCGGTGGTGACCGGCTCGCCCTTGTCCATGGGGATCTCCGACTTCGGGAGGGGGGGGGCGGCGGGGGCAGGAGGGGCGGCGGCGACGTTCGGGGGCCGGGGCGGGGGCGGGGCGGGGGCCGCGGTCTCGCCGCCGGCGCCGCAGGCGGCGAGGACGACGCCGAGGGCCAGGAGCAGGACGGGGAGCGGGGCGCGGCGGTGCATGGGATTCCCTCCGGGGAGCGGTGCTGGAACGGAGGAGTGTAGCACCCGATTCCGGCGCGGGCGGCAATCCGGCCGGGGGACGGGCCGGAGCCTGGCCCCATCGCTTACCGGGGAACCCCGCAGCGGCCGGGTCACGGCCGGGGACGGCGGAATCGTCCGCTCCCGGGCCTCCGGACCCCAGGATGGCCGCCATGCCCGGCAAGAGAGCACCCGCCAAGCCCGCGAAGCCGACGATGGTCCACGGCCACGACGTCCTGACCATGATGGCCGACGCCGGCCGCTCCTACACCCGCGCGGAGCTGGTGGCGGCGATCCACGAGCGCTTCGGGCCGGAGGCGCGGTTCCACACCTGCTCCGCGGAGGGCATGACGGCGGCGCAGCTCGTCGACTTCCTCGAATCGCGGCGGAAGTTCATCGAGGAGGGCGGGAAGGTGCGGACGGAGAGGGACCGCATCTGCGGGCATGGGGACGGGTAGAGGCGGGGCTAGGGTCTCCCCCCCACCTCCACGCCCCCCCGCAGCCTCTCCTCCACCGCCGCGGCCATGGCCTCCGGCGCCTCCACCGATTCGATCCGCATCCGCTCCCCCGCCGCCACCTCCCCCGGCGCCTCGAACTCCCGCCAGGACCGCTCCGGGAGGTCGCCCACCGAATCCGGCCGGTGCCCCCGGATCCGCCGCCGCAGCACCCCCGCCGGGCAGACCACCTCGACGACCAGGAACCCCCGCCCCGCCCGCTCCGCCAGCCGCCGCGCCCGCCCCCGCGAGGCCCGCGTCCGGAAGGGGCCGTCCAGCACCACCCCCCGCCCCGACCCGAGCACCGCCCGCGCCCGCCGCAGGAACTCCGCGCAGGTCCGCCGCCCCGCCGCGGGCGAGAAAGGGTCCCCCTCCCCCGCGAGCCCCCGCCGCGCCCCGTCCTCCGCCACCACCGGGAGCCGGAGCCGCCGCGACAGCGCCGCCGCCAGCGTCGTCTTCCCCACCCCCAACACCCCCCCCACCGCCACCACGGGCCCCCGCTCCCGGGGCCGCGCGAA
>JAKLKS010000519.1 GCA_023150535.1 Planctomycetota bacterium | reverse complement strand
GGAGAGGCATCACCCACACGGAACAGCGAAGAGCCCCTCCCCCCGCCGCTCCCGATTCCCCGCCCCCGGCCGCCGGTCCCTGTTCTATCCTGCTGGATCGCCGCGGACGGGCCGCGGGCGCGGGAGGACCATGAACCTGGACCTCGACGACGACCGGATCCTCGGATCCCTGCTCGAGGGGAAGTGGCGCCTCGTCCGGCGCATCGGCCGGGGCGGCATGGGCCAGGTCTTCCAGGTCGTCCACGCGCGCATGGGGATCGTGAAGTGCGTGAAGATCCTCCGCCCCGGCGCCGACGAGGTCATGGTCAAGCGCTTCGAGCGCGAGGTCCGCCTCGCCCAGCAGATCCGCCACCCCAACGTCATCCGCATCGACGACTTCGGCGTGGACACCGACATGGACCCGCAGGGGGTCCCCTTCTACATCATGGAGTTCGTGGAGGGGCGCTCGCTCCGGGACCTGGTCGCGCTCTGCGAACTGCCCGTGGAGCGGGCCGCGAACCTCGTCCGCCAGGCCGCCC
>JAKLKS010000518.1 GCA_023150535.1 Planctomycetota bacterium | reverse complement strand
AAGGGAAGTTGGCCTCGTTTGTTCTTCCTGTTCGCGAGAGAGCGGCCACCGGACGAGGCGTTCCGCCGAACTATAGCCGCAGCGATCTGGCTCACGACCGGCACGACCACGGCATTGCCGAACTGCTTGTACGCCTGCGTATCTGAGACCGGGATCACGAAGCGTCGTTTCTCCGGTCGATCGAACCCCATCAGACGCGCGCATTCTCGTGGGGTCAGCCGGCGCGGACATCCCCGGCTCCGCCGAATGAGGATCTCGGAGCCGTCCTTGTAGTACCTGGCCGACAGTGTCCGAGCCACGTCGTTCGGGCCGACAAGGCCGAAGCCGAAGCCGTTTCCCTGGCGCTTGTGCTTCGCGGCGTAAGCCTGGAGGTAGTTCCACAGGTGCTCGGTCAGCGTGTACTTCGCCGCAACTCTCCCATGCGGGCCTTCGGTAAACGGCGATTCGGGATCCTCCGAACCGTCTTCGGGATGGAGGATGTCGGCCAGCCGCGGGCCGTGCATCGGATCCGGAAGGTCG
>JAKLKS010000517.1 GCA_023150535.1 Planctomycetota bacterium | reverse complement strand
CCGCCCCGACGCGCAGCCCGTCGCCGCGGCCGTGCCCGAGGCCGGGGCGTGAACCCCCGGCGGCTCGACGTCGGCGTCCTCGTCTTCGAAGGCGTCGAGCTCCTCGACTTCGCCGGCCCCGCCGAGGTCTTCATCGTCGCCGACGAGGGGCGGCGGTTTTGCGTCTCCACCATCGCCGGCGGGCCCCGCGTGCGCACGATGGGCGGCCTCGACGTCGGTGTGACTCACGGATTCGGCGACGCGCCGGCCTTCGATGTCATCGTCGTCCCCGGGGGAGACATGCAGAACGTCGACGCCGCCGGCCTCGACTGGCTGCGCCGTGCCGCGGGCGAGGCCCGCATCGTGCTGTCGGTGTGCATGGGCGCCCTGCTGCTCGCCCGTGCCGGTCTGTTGGACGACCTCGACGCGACCACCCACCACAAGGGCCTCGACCGCCTGCGCGCCGCCGCCCCCCGCTGCCGCGTCCACCCGGGCCGCCGCTTCGTCGACGCCGGCCGCGTGGTCACGACCGCCGGGGTCAC
>JAKLKS010000516.1 GCA_023150535.1 Planctomycetota bacterium | reverse complement strand
GCGTCCAGCGCCTCCGGCGAGAACCCCGTCGGCCCGCTCCCGTGCCGACCCCGCATCTCCTCGAGGAACCGCGCCGCCAGCACCGGGATGTCCTCCCGGCGGGCCCGCAGCGGCGGCACCACCACCGACAGCACGTTCAGCCGGAACCAGAGATCCTCCCGGAACCGCCCCGCCTCCACCATCGCCGGGAGGTCCCGGTTCGTCGCCGCCAGGATCCGCACGTCCACGGACACCGGCCCCGAACCCCCGAGCCGCTCCACCTTCCGGTCCTGCAGCACCCGCAGCAGCTTCACCTGCAGCTCCGGCGGCATCTCGCCGATCTCGTCGAGGAACAGCGTCCCCCCGTCCGCCTGCTCGAACCGCCCCGCGTGCCGCCGCTCCGCGCCCGTGAAGGCCCCCCGCTCGTAGCCGAAGAGCTCCGCCTCCAGCAGCGGCGCCGGAAGCGCCGCGCAGTTGAGCTTCACCAGCGGACCCCCGGACCGCCGGCTCTTGCGGTGCAGCAGGTCGGCCACCACCTCCTTCC
>JAKLKS010000515.1 GCA_023150535.1 Planctomycetota bacterium | reverse complement strand
CCTCATCCACCCCGCGCCCCTCGATCTCCAGCTCGGGGGCGAGCTGCACACGATGGCGTAAGGCCGGCAGCGCCACACGTTTGACGTCGTCGGGCACCACAAAGTCCCGGCCCTCCAAGGCCGCGAAGCCCCGCGCCGCCCTCGTGAGCGCGATGGCCCCGCGCGGCCCCGCGCCCAGGGACAACGACGGCGTCTCGCGGGTGGCTCGGGCGAGGCGCACGGCGTAGCGGGTGACGGCCTCGTTCGCGGGCAGGCGGCGCACGAGGCTCTGCAGGCCCAACAACAACGAGCGGTCGAGCACCGGGACCACCTCGGCGGGCTCCCCCACCGTGGTGCGGCGCACGATCTCCATCTCTTCAGCCTCGCTGGGGTACCCCACCTCAATCGACAGCATGAAGCGGTCGAGCTGGGCCTCGGGCAAGGGGTAAGTGCCCTCTTGCTCGATGGGGTTCTGGGTGGCGAAGACCTGAAACGGCGCCTCCAAGCTGTGGGTTCGCCCGGCGACGGTCACCTGGCGCTCCTGC
>JAKLKS010000514.1 GCA_023150535.1 Planctomycetota bacterium | reverse complement strand
AACGGGAATACCCCGGCGGGAGTCCCGGTCATGCAGCGCTTGTGCTGGATGTGGTATTCAAATTCCTCGCGGAACTGCTTGATGTAGCTGTGCACCGGCATGACGATGGAGTCGGCGAGGAAGCAGATTGTCTTGCGCTCCATCTGAGACGCAACGTTGTTCAAAAGGTCAAGGTCGCCCTCGTGGCCATGGCCGAATTCGACGCGGTGCAGCACGCGCTCGAGCCAGCCCGTCCCCTCGCGGCACGGCGTGCACTGGCCGCAGGACTCATGGTGATAGAAACGCGATAGGTTATAGAGCGCGTTGACCATGCAGGTGGACTCGTTCATCACGATCACGCCCGCCGAACCGAGGAAGCTTCCGGCCGCTTTGACGCTGTCCATGTCCATCGGCGTGTCGAGCTTGTCTTTCGTGAATACCGGCATGGAACTGCCGCCGGGGATGACGGCCTTCAACTCGCCGATCACGCCCTGACCATATTGCGCGCCGTAGATCAACTCGCGCAACGGAATCCCCATAGGCGCTT
>JAKLKS010000513.1 GCA_023150535.1 Planctomycetota bacterium | reverse complement strand
GTTGCCGATCACAGACACGGAGCTGAAGCTCATGGCCACGCTCGCGACCATCGGGCTCATCAGAATGCCGAACACCGGCCAGAGAACACCGGCGGCCACCGGGAGCCCCAGGAAGTTGTAGCCGAAGGCGAAGAAGAGGTTCTGGCGGATGTTGCGGAGAGTGGCCTTGCCGAGGTGGAGGGCGAAGGAGACGGCGCGAATGTCGCCTTTGACGAGCGTAACGCCTGCGGTGGCGATCGCCACGTCCGTGCCCGTGCCCATGGCGATGCCCACGTCGGCCGCGGCCAGGGCCGGGGCGTCGCCGGTGCTGAGAATGAGGTGCATGCCTTCGGCCTGGAGATGCTCGATCGTCTCCCGAACCCCGGCCTTGACCGGATCCTTCACGCCGATGAGCCCGGCGAGCTGGCCTTCCACGGCCACGAGCACGATCGTTTCTCCCTTCTCCTCGAGCTCCTGCAGGGTGGACTCCGCGGCTTGCGCGTCAATCCCCATCTCCCGCAGGAACCGTGCGTTGCCGAGAACCACCGG
>JAKLKS010000512.1 GCA_023150535.1 Planctomycetota bacterium | reverse complement strand
ACCGCCCCCGGATAGGGCGGGCCGGTGCTGCACCTCGCCGCTCCGACCCGCGCCGACTGGCTGCCCCAGGCCCTGGCCGCCCTGCCGGCCATCCTGGTCGACCACGCCCACTGCGAGAAGAAGGCCGCCAGCACGGCCATGAACCTGATCTTCCGCTACGTGGACCAGCCCGACCTGGTGGCCGCCCTCTCGCCCCTGGCGCGCGAGGAGCTGGAGCACTTCGAGCAGGTGCTGGCCCTGCTCCCGGCCCGGGGGCTGGCCCTGCAGCGCCTGGAGCCCGCGCCCTACGCCGCCCGCCTGCACGCCGCCGTGCGCAAGGACGAGCCCCAGCGCCTGCTGGACACGCTGCTGTGCTGCGCCCTCATCGAGGCGCGCTCCTGCGAGCGCATGAAGCTGCTGGCCGAGGGGCTCGCGGAGGCCGAGGAGGCCGAGCTGGCGGCCTTCTACCGGTCCCTGCTGGCCAGCGAGGCGCGCCACTTCAGCACCTACACCGACCTGGCCGCCGCGCGCTTCGGCCGCGCCGAGACGATGG
>JAKLKS010000511.1 GCA_023150535.1 Planctomycetota bacterium | reverse complement strand
CCGGCAGGGTCCGGAGATGACGTTCACGGACGAGTCCGCCAAGGGGACCCGGTACCGCGGCGACCTGACCTACCAGGCCATGCGCGGCTCCGCGACGCCGGGGGACGTGGACGGCGACGGGAAGCCGGAGCTCCTCCTCGCGGCCAAGAACTTCGCGCGCGCTCTCCTGCTCGACGCGGGCGGCGGGCTCTCGGTGAAGGACCAGGCCAACGCCGCGTCGCCCCGCGCGCAGGTGAAGGGCGGGGCGGCGCTCGACCTCGACGGCGACGGCCGCGCCGAGAAGGCGGTCCTCGTCCTCGCGCGCGACGCATCGGGCGTGTTCGCGGTCGTGGAGAGCGTGCCGGTGGGGGAGCTCGACTTCCAGGCGCTCCACGCGGCCGACCTCGACGGGGACGGCGACCAGGACCTCGTGCTGTTCGGGAAGGAGCGCTTCGCGGTGCTGCGCGCGCGCGGGTCGCGCCGGACGCTCGAGGAGGTCAGGACCTACGAGACCCCGACGCGCGACGCCGCCCTGGGCGCGTTCGCCGTCGGG
>JAKLKS010000510.1 GCA_023150535.1 Planctomycetota bacterium | reverse complement strand
ACGGCCGCGAGCACATCTTCAAGTATGAAGGCGGCATCCGCTCCTTCGTGGAGCACATCAACAAGAACAAACAAGCCCTGCACGACCCCCCGATCTACATGCACGCCGAGCGTGAGGGTGTTGATGTCGAGCTGGCCTTCCAGTGGAACAGCTCCTACCAAGAGACGCTGTTCTCCTTCGTGAACAACATCAACACCGTAGACGGCGGCACCCACGTCACGGGCTACCGCGCCGCGCTCACCCGCACGCTCAACGCCTACGCCACGGACGAGGGCTTCCTCAAGGCGAACACAGGCGAGAGCCTCTCCGGCGAAGACGTGCGTGAGGGCCTCTCCTGCGTGCTCTCGGTGAAGGTGCCCGAGCCCCAGTTTGAGGGCCAGACGAAGGGCAAGCTCGGCAACTCCGAGGTGAAGGGCCTCGTCGAGAGCGTCGTGAACGACAAGCTCATGGCGTACCTCCAGCAGAACCCCCAGGTGGCGCGGTCGATCATCGCCAAGTCCCTCGACGCCGCCCGGGCCCGCGAGGCCGCGCGC
>JAKLKS010000050.1 GCA_023150535.1 Planctomycetota bacterium | reverse complement strand
CCGCCCGCGGCCGTTGTTGCCGCCGCCGTTGTTGTTCCGCCAGGGGGCGCCGCGGTTCTGGCCGCCCCCCTGCCCGCCGGGCGCGCCGGGTGCGCCGGGCGCGCCCGGGGCGGCCCTTCCTCCCTGGCCCGCGGGGGAGGCGGCGGGGCCGGGGGTGGGCGTGGGAGCGGGCGCGGAGCCGCCCCCTCCGGAGTTCTCGTCGGGCATGTGGGAGAGTCCTCGGCGCTCGGGCGCCATGGGGTCCCCGCGGCCGCGTCCTTCCCTCGGAGCGCGTGCGGGAGACCTGGAACAGGCCGCGCCCCTACGGGCGCGGAGAGCAGAGAAGACGGGACAAGGGACGGAGGAGAGGCGTTCCCCGGAAATCCCTACGAATGCTGGGGAACGGGGCCGCATGCACGCGCACGCGCACGGCGATCCCCGCGCGCGACGGGTACAAGGGCCGCGTTCCCGAGATCCTTCGAGGCTGGGGTCCATCGAGGCCGGCGCTGCAGGCCCGGCCGGAACGGGACATCCACGAGTCCCGAAGGGAACGGGTCCATTGTACGGGGGGGTGCGGGACCTGCAAGCGGATTCGGGAGCGGGTGTGCAGGGGCGTCCGTAAGCCGGGTCCTGTGCGCGGGTTTACGGCCTGCGGACCCGGAGGCCCGCCCGCCTTCTTCCCCGCCGGCGACCATTCCTCTCGGACGGCGGTTGCCCGCCGCCTCGAGCAGCCTACCCGGAGGTCGTGGCGGTGCGGGCGACACCGCGGGGTCCTGGGACCCCTCCCTCCCTACGTGGCCTTGCTCCAGGTGGGGCTTGCCGTGCCGGCCGCGTCGCCGCGGCCGCGGTGGGCTCTTACCCCACCGTTTCACCCTTGCCCCGCCCCTCTCGGGGCGCGGCGGTCTGCTCTCTGTTGCGCTGTCCCTGGCCTTGCGGCCGGTGGGAGTTACCCACCACCTTGCCCTGTGGAGCCCGGACTTTCCTCGGGGTGCCGCTCGCGCGGTCCCCGCGATCGCCTGGACGCCCCTGCGACGGCAGGGTAGCACGGCGGGGGGGGAGCGGGGGAGGTCCGTCCCCGGGGAGGGGGATCCTCCTCCCCTCCCGCCCCCCCCCTCCGCTACCCTGCCGGGGGCATGCACCCCCGCGTCCTCCTCCTGGAGTTCCTCCGCCCGCGCCGGCCGCGCTTCCCCCGCGCCTTCGGGGCCCGCGAGGCCGCCCTGCAGTCGGTCTACGGCTCCGTGGAGTGGACGCTCCGCCACCTCCGCATCGTGAACGAGCTCGAGGGGATCCGCGCCGCCGCGGGGCTGGAGCGCATGGAGGTGCTCGACTTCGGCGGCGCCTCCGCGGCCCTGGCGAAGATGCTGGAGGCCCTCGGCCTCGGCCCGCGCTACCGGGTCTTCCTCGTGGACACCGACCGGGAGGCGCTGGCCGCGGCGCCGCGGAGGCCGCCCGTCGCGGCCGCCCTGGCCCTCGACCCGGCCGGGGACCTCCCCTTCCGCGACCGCTCCCTGGACGCCGTCGCCTCGAGCGACGTCTTCGAGCACATCCCCCGGGAGGCGCGCCCCCGCTGGGCCGGGGAGTGCCGCCGCGTCGCCCGCCTCGGGCAGGTCCACACGATGCCCTGCGACGGAGGCGCGGGACGGTTCGGCGGGGCCGCCGCGGACCGGGAGTTCGACGCCTGGCACCGGGAGAGGTTCGGCGGATCCGAGCGCTACACGGCGGAGCACCTCGGGAACGGGCTCCCGACGGAGGAGGAGATCCGCGCCCTCTTCCCCGGCGCCCGCGTGGAGGGGTTCGGCAACACCGCCGTCTGGCAGGAGGCGGTGCGCCGCCAGTTCGGCGGGGGAGGCCCCCTCGCCCGCCTCCTCGACGGCCTCTGGTACCTCCGCCGCGGGAGGCCCCGCGACGGCGAGCCCCCCTTCAAGAACGCCCTCGTCGTGGAGGGGCGGGGCGCGTGATCGTCGGCTTCGACGGCCTGTCCATCACCGCCCGGCCGGCCGGGGTGGGGACCTTCGCGCGGCGCCTCCTCGGCGCGATGGCTTCCCTCCCCGGCGGCCCCGCCGTCGCCGCCGTCCTCCCGCGGGGCTCCGCGGCGGACGAGGACCTCGCCCGCGCGGGGGACCGGGTGCGCGTGCTCCGCGCCCCCGTGGAGGGGCCCGACACCCCCCGCGCCCTCTGGTTCCAGCACGCCCGCATGCCCCGCCTCCTCCGGGAGGCCGGCGCCTCGGTCCACCTCGCCCCCGCCTTCGTGCTCCCGGCCTTCCGGTTCGACCTCCCCTCCGCCGTGGTCGTCTTCGACTTCGCCTGGAGGCGCTTCCCCGCGACGAAGTCCCTCCGCTTCCGCCTCTACATGGACCGCGTCGTCCCGGATTCCGTCCGGAGGGCGCGGGTCGTGATCACGGCCTCGGAGTTCGCCCGCTCCGAGATCCTCGAGTGCGTCCCGGGCGTCGATCCCGGGAAGGTGCGGGTGGTCGCGCCGGGACCGGGATCCCCGCTGCCGCGCGGGGACGCCGCTCCCCTCCTCGCGCGTCTCGGCGTGCCCGCCCCCTTCCTCCTCTCCGTCTCCAACTTCGATCCGCGCAAGAACCTCCCCGCGCTGCTGGCGGCCTGGCGCCTCCTCCGGGAGCGGGAGGGCCTCCCCCACTCCCTCGTCCTGGCGGGGGGAGGGGAGCGGGCCGCCGCGTTCCGCGCGGAGGAGGTGGGGCCCGGGGAGCCCGTGGCGGCGCCCGGCTTCCTCCCCGCCGCCGACCTCGGGGCGCTCTACGCCTCCGCCGACCTCGTGGTCGTGCCCAGCCTCTACGAGGGCTACGGGTTCCCGGTCCTCGAGGCCTTCTCGGCGGGCGCCCCCGTGGCCTGCTCCCGGGCGGCGAGCCTCCCCGAGGCGGCGGGCGGCGCGGCGGTGCTCTTCGACCCCCTGGATCCCGCGGACGTCGCCCGGGGGATCCGCGAGGCCCTGCGCCGGGGGCCGGGGCGCGAGGACCGGATCCGCCGGGGGAGGGAGCGGGCCGCCGCGGCTTCCTGGGACGCCTGCGCCGCGGAGGTGGCGGCGATGCTCGCGGGGATCGCCGGGGAGCGCGCCCGTGGCTGAGCCCCCGCCGGCGCCCGCCGCGGCGGTGGTGCTCAACTGGAACGGGATCGCCGACACCCGGCGCTGCCTCGCCTCGCTGCTCGCCGCCGACGGACCGGATCCCGTGGTGGTCGTGGACAACGGCAGCGGGAACGGGGAGGGCGAGGCCCTGCGGCGGGAGTTCGCCGGCGACCGGCGCGTGCGGGTCCTGCCGCTCCCGCGCAACCTCGGCTTCGCCGGGGGCGTGAACGCGGGCGTGCGGGCGGCCCGGGAGGCGGGCGCCGCCGGGGCCGACCTCCTCCTCCTCAACAACGACGCCGTGCTGGAGCCCGGGGCGCTGGGGGCCCTGCGCGCCGCGCTGGCGGCCGATCCCGGCGCGGCGGCGGCGGGGCCGCGCATCCTCCTCGACGACGGCTCGGGGAGGCTCTGGTTCGGCGGGGGGCGCATCGCCCGGGGGATCGGCGTCGCGGTCCACGAGGGGGTCGGCGGGCTCCCGCGGGAGGAGGGCGGCGCGCCGCGGCCCTGCGGGTTCCTCACCTTCTGCGCGGTGCTCCTGCGGGGCGGCGCCTGGGACGCCGTCGGGCCGCTCGACGAGGAGTACTTCGCCTACTGGGAGGACGCCGACTGGTGCGCCCGGGCGGCCGCCTCGGGGCGGCGCCTCCTCCACGTCCCCGGGGCGGTCGCGCGCCACCGCGTGAGCGCCGCGGCCGGCCACCGGAGCCCCTTCCAGGCCTACCTCCTCGCGAGGGGCCACGTTCTCTTCGCGCGCAAGAGGCTCGGGGGCGCGGCGCGGGCGCTGGCCTTCTGGCCCTGGATGGTCCTCCTCCGCGGGCCCCACGTGTTCCTGAGGAACCTGGCCACGGGGAGGCCCGCGGCGGGGGCGGCCTTCCTCCGCGGGCTGCGGGACGGCGCGCGGGGCGGTCCGCCGGCGCCGCCCTGACCGGGCGCGGGAATCGCGCGGCCCGCCGTCCGGCCGCGTAGGCTCCGGCCCATGACCGACCGACCCCGGATCCTCGTCCTCGCCGGCAGCGCCGCGGAATCCTCCCTCAACCGCCGCCTCGCGCGGGCCGCCGCCGCCGCGGTGGAGCGCGCGGGCGGGCTCGCGACCGTCCACGAGTTCCGCGACCACCCGCTCCCCCTCTACGACCGGGACCTCGAGGCCCGGGAGGGGATGCCCCCCCACGCGCGCCTGCTCAAGGCGGCCATGCGCTCCCACCACGGGCTCCTCCTCGCCTGCCCGGAGCACAACTCCTCGATCAGCGCGCTCCTCAAGAACGCCATCGACTGGGCCTCCCGGAAGGACGGCGACGAGGGGCCGCTGGCGTCCTTCGACGGGAAGGTGGCGGCGCTGGTGAGCGCCTCGCCCGGGGCCCTCGGGGGCCTGCGCGGCCTGGCGGCGGTGCGATCGATCCTCGGGAACCTGCGGGTGATCGTGATCCCGGACCAGCTCGCCGTGGGGAAGGCGCAGGAGGCCTTCGACGGGGAGGGGGGGCTGCGGGATCCCGGGCAGCGGGCGGCGCTGGACGGGGTGGCCGCCGCCCTCGTCCGCGCCGCCGCCGCCCTCGGCTCCGCCGCGGCGTGACGGCGACCCGGCATTCCCGCCGACGGGGGCGGGGGCGGGCCTAGACTGGAACGGCCGGGCGCCTCCCGGATGGTCCGGAGCGGGACCCTCGTGGAGATCCACCCCGAACCGATGCTCGGAACGCACGCCTCCGTCTCCCCGCTGGCCATCGGCCGCCAGACCCTCCGCCTCCCCCTCTTCCAGGGCGGGATGGGCGTGAGGATCTCCGCCCGCCGCCTCGCCGGGGCGGTCGCGCGCAGCGGCGGGCTCGGGATCGTCGCGACGGCGGCGCTCGGCTTCCGCAGCGGCGGGAAGGGGCGCATCGAGGCCGCCGGGGAGAAGGAGACCCGCGCCGAGGTCGAGGAGGCCGTCGCGCTGGCGAAGGGCGGGGTCGTGGGCGTCAACTGCATGGTCGCCCTGCGGGAGTTCGACCGCGTGGTGCCCGCGGCCTGCGACGCCGGGGCGCGGGTGATCGTGAGCGGTGCCGGCCTCCCCTTCTCGCTCCCCGCGCTCGTGGCCGGCCACCCGGAGGTCGCCCTCGTCCCCATCGTCTCGTCGCTCCGGGCCGCGGAGCTCATCGCCCGGCGGTGGGAGCGCCGCCACGGCCGCCTGCCCGACGCGATCGTCGTCGAGGACCCCGACACCGCCGGCGGGCACCTCGGGGACCGCGCGGAGAACATCGGGGTCGGCGGCCGGGACCACTACGGGACGGTGCGGGCCATCAAGGAGATGTTCCTCCGGGACTGGCAGGTGCGGGTCCCCGTCATCGCCGCCGGCGGGGTCTGGGGCCGGGAGGAGTTCCTCCACGCCCTGGAGCAGGGGGCGGACGGCGTCCAGATGGCCACCCGGTTCGTCGTCACCGAGGAGTGCGACGCCGACCGCCGGTTCAAGGAGGCCTACCTCACCGCGCGCCCGGAGGACATCGGGCTCATCCGGAGCCCGGTGGGGATGCCGGGCAGGGCGCTCCGGGCCAACGTGGAGCGCATCGCCGCCGCGGACCGGGACCGGAAGTTCACCTGCCCGGCGTCCTGCCTCGAGGAGTGCTCCTACCGGGACGCGGGGGAGGGGTTCTGCCTCGTGGAGGCGCTCTCCCGCGCCCAGGCGGGGGACGTGGAGACGGGGCTCGTCTTCTGCGGGACCAACGCGTGGAGGGCGGAGCGCATCGGCACGGTGCGCGAGGTCTTCGAGGAGATCTTCGGCGTCGAGGCCGCGGCGGCCGCGGCCTTCTGACGGGAGGTTCCCGCCGCCCCGTAGGATCGGGGGATGGAACCGGCGGCGGCGGGGGAGGCGGCGGCGCGCGGGGCCGCGGAAGCGGTCCTCCGCGCGGCCGAGGGCTGGGAGTTCTCCACCTACCTCTGCGGCGGCAGCGCCCCCCCGGGGTTCCCCGGCGAGGCGGGCGAGGTCTTCCGGAAGGCGGCCAACCGGACCCTGGGGACGCTGCTGGGGGAGGCCTGGGGGGGCGCGCGGATCCCGGAGTTCCGCAACCCCGAGATGCGGCTCGTGGTCCGGTTCCCCTCGCTGGAGATCGAGCTCCATCCCGCGCCCCTCTTCGTCTACGGACGCTACCGGAAGCTCTCCCGCGCCCTCGCCCAGACGCCCTTCCACTGCCCGCTCTGCAGGGGCCGCGGGTGCCGGAACTGCGCCGGGCGGGGCCGCATGGTGGAGGGGTCCGTCGCGGAGTTCGTCCTGCCCGCTGTGGTGGAGGCCTGCGGTGCGGCCGGCGGGGTCTTCAAGGGGTGCGGACGCGAGGACGCCGACGTCCGGATGCTGGGGCGGGGGCGGCCCTTCGTCCTGGAGCTGGCGCGGCCGCGGCGGCGCACCTTCGACGGGGCGGCGGTGCGGGCGAGGGCGGAGGCGGCGGCGGCGGGGGCGGCGGAGTTCCCGGTCCTCCACCCCGTGGCGCGGGAGGCGGGGGAGAGGGTGCCGGCGGTGCACCCGCCGAAGCGCTACCTCGCGCGGGTGGAGGTCGAGGGGGGGGCGGCGGCGGGGGACGCGGAGCGCCTCGCGGCCGGCCTCGCGGGGGCGGTGCTCTCCCAGAGGACCCCGGTGCGGGTGGAGCGGCGGCGGGCCGACCGGGTGCGGGAGCGGCGGGTGCTCGCGGCGGCGGCGCGGGCGCTGGAGGACGGTGCGCTGGAGCTGGAGGTGCGCACCGAGGCGGGGGCCTACATCAAGGAGATGATCTCCGGGGACGGGGGGCGGACGACCCCCTCGGCGGCGTCGATCCTCGGGAGGCCCTGCGCCTGCGCGGCGCTGGACGTGCTGGAGGTGGAGATGGAGGACCCGGGGCCCCCCCTGGGCAGGCCAATCCACCCCTGAACGTGCCCGGGGCGTGCCTCCCGGATCGGCCTGGAGTCCCGGGCGGAGCAGGGCCCCGACGCACATCCAGTTCCTCCGCAATTCGCGTATCTGCAACATGTTATGGCAGCCTGTCGGATCTTGATGTCACAGATTGTGATTTCAAGATTCCACAATTCCCTGTAACACCATGTCTTCCAGCTCGTTATGGCGGATCTTCGCGTTCGCGGAGCCTGCAACCCACCCCAGGCCTGAACTCAGCCGGGCATCCCCGCTTCATGGAATCGCGGAACTCCCCGAAGGTCGAGACCCCACTGCCCGACGCTACGACCATCGACAGGGTCATCCTCCTCGTCCGGGAGCGAAGGGTCGTTCTCGATGCGGACCTGGCTCGTCTCTACGGTGTCAGGACGGGCGCCCTTGTCCAGGCCGTGAAGCGGAATCGGGACCGTTTCCCGGAGGATTTCATGTTCCCGCTGACCAGGAGGGACTGCCGCCTCCTGCAGTCGAGGTACGGCCTCCCCCGCGCTGGTTGGGGTGGGACGAGATCGGCCCCCCTGGCTTTCACAGAGCAGGGAGTCGCGATGCTGTCGAGCGTCCTCGGAAGCCCGAGGGCGGTACAGGTGAACGTGGAGATCATGAGGGCCTTCGTACGGATGCGGGGCCTCCTCCTGGACCTGGCAGCCCTTGCCGCCAGGGTCGAGGAACTGGAGAACCGGTGCGAAGGCAGGTTCGGAGAGGTGTTCGAGGCCCTCCGGGAGCTCCTGAGGGCCGGGGAATCTCCCGTGGAGCGCATCGGCTTCCGGAAGGACCCGCCCTGACCCCCGGAATCACCGGGGGCCCCTCGCGGGGCCCCCGGTCCGCCGCCGCCGCTCCTACTTCTGGCACTTCGTGCAGGCGCCCTTCGCGCAGTCCGCGCACCCGGGCTTCGCCGCCATGCACTTCTCGCAGGCAGGGTTCCCGTCGCAGCACTTCGAGGAGGCGCAGCCCGCCAGTCCCGCCCCCGCCGCCAGCAGCGCCGCCAGAGCCAGAGTCGTGAACGCCTTGCGCATCTTCCGTGCCTCCGCCGGCCGAGCCGGCTCCCTGTGCCTCAGCCCTTGAAGGCGGGGATCCCCGTGATCCGCTCGCCGAGAATCAGGCCGTGGATGTCGTGCGTGCCTTCGTAGGTGATGACCGACTCGAGGTTCAGCACGTGGCGGAGCGCCGCGTACTCCTCGGTGATCCCGCTGGCCCCGAGGATGTCCCGGCAGGTGCGCCCCACCTTGAGCGCCATCTCCACGTTGTGGCGCTTGGCGAGGGAGGTGTGGGCCGGCTCGTGGGTCCCCTCGTCCCAGAGCCTCCCCAGCCGCCAGGCCTGGAGCTGCGCCGAGGTGATCCAGGTGAGCATCTCCGCGAACTTGTTCTGGACGAGCTGGAAGGAGGCGATGGGCCGGTCGAACTGGATGCGCGTCTTCGCGTACCGGAGCGCCTCGTCGAAGCAGGCCTGCGCGGCGCCGACGGCCCCCCAGGCGATGCCGTAGCGGGCGGAGTCGAGGCAGGAGAGGGGGGCCTTGAGCCCCACACCCTCCGGGAGGATCGCGTCGGAGGGGACGAAGCAGTCCTCGAGCACGATGCCGCTCGTGTCCGAGGCCCGGAGCGAGTACTTCCCCCGGATCTCCTCCGGGGTGCACCCCTTCGTCCCCTTCTCCACGAGGAAGCCGCGGATGGTGCCGCCGTCGAGGCGGGCCCAGACGAGGGAGAGGTCGGCGATGGAGGCGTTGGTGATCCAGTACTTGTTCCCGTTGAGGACGAAGCCGCCCTTCACCGTCTTCGCCGTGGTCGCCATGCCCCCGGGGTTGGAGCCGAAGTCCGGTTCCGTGAGCCCGAAGCACCCGATCTTCCTCCCCGCCGCCATCTCCGGGAGCCACTTCCGCTTCTGCTCCTCGGAGCCGTAGCGGTGGATGGGGTACATGACGAGCGAGCTCTGCACGGAGCAGAAGGAGCGGGCGCCGGAGTCCCCCCGCTCCATCTCCCGGCAGATGACCCCGTAGGCGGTGTAGGACATCCCCGCGCAGCCGTAGCCCTCGAGCTGGGAGCCGAGGAGGCCCATCTCCCCGAACCGGGGGATGAGGTCGAGGGGGAAGGTCCCGTCGCGGAAGTGGCGCCTGATGTCGGGGAGGATCTCGGCGTCCACGAAGGAGCGCACGGTGTCCCGGACGATCCGGTCCTCCTCGGTCAGGAGGGCGTCCACGTCGTAGAAGTCCATCGCGGTGTAGGGCGAGGCGTGGGCCATGGGGGGGGTCTCCTCGGAGGGGGCGCCCATTGTAATCGGAGGGGCTCCCCGGCCGCGCAAGGGGGGCGGACGGGGTCACGGCGCCGGGTGGGCCGCCCTCTCCTGGGCCGCGAACTGGAGCTGGTAGAGCCGCGCGTAGAGCCCCCCCCTCTCCAGGAGCTCGCGGTGGCTCCCCTCCTCGCGGATCTCCCCGTGGTGGAAGACGAGGATCCGGTCGCAGGAGCGGATGGTCGAGAGCCGGTGGGCGACCACGATGGCGGTGCGCCCCTCCATGAGCCGCTCCACGGCGTCCTGGACCAGGGCCTCCGTCGAGGAGTCCACGCTGGAGGTCGCCTCGTCGAGCACGAGGATCGCCGGGTCCCGCGCCATGGCCCGGGCGAAGGAGAGGAGCTGCTTCTGGCCCACGGAGAGGGTCGCCCCCCGCTCCTGCACCGCCGTGGCGTAGCCGTCGGGGAGGGCCCGGATGAAGCCGTCGGCGTGGACCGCCCGGGCGGCGGCCTCCACCCGCTCCCGGGTGACGGCGGGGTCGCCCAGCGTGATGTTCCCCTCGACGTCCCCCGCGAAGAGGAAGACGTCCTGGAGCACCACCGCCACGCGCCTCCGCAGCGCCGCCGGGTCGGCGCGCCGCACGTCCACGCCGTCCACGCGCACCGCGCCGCCGCCGACGTCGTAGAGCCGGGTGAGGAGGGAGATGACGGTCGTCTTCCCCGCCCCCGTGGCGCCGACGATGGCGACCTTCTCCCCGGGCCGCACCCGGAAGGAGACCCCCCGCAGCACCGGCTCCCCGGGGTTGTAGGCGAACTCCACGCGGTCGAACTCCACCTCGCCGCGGGCCGGCGACGGCAGCGCCTCCGGGTCGGCGGGGGGGACGAGGTCGGCCTTCGTGTCGAGCACCCGGAAGATCCGCTCCGAGGAGGCCATGGCCGACTGGAGGAGGTTGTACTTCTCCGACACGTCGCGGATGGGCTCGAAGAAGTAGTCGAGCAGGATGAAGAACTGCATGAACTCGCCGAGGGTGAGGGCCCCCTCGAGGATCCGCGCCCCGCCGTACCAGAGGAGGAGCGCCTTGGCGCAGGTGCCGAGGAAGTCCACCGCGGGGAAGAAGTAGGCGTAGTTGAAGACCGTCCGGAGGTGGCCCTCCATGAGGGCCTCGCTCCGCGCCCGGAAGGCCTTCGCCGCGCGCCGCTCCTGCACGAAGAGCTGGATCACCCGGATGCCGGTCACCGCCTCCTGCAGGTAGGCGTTGAGCGCGGCGATCCTCCCCCGCACCTCCCGGAAGGAGGCCCGGTTGCTCGTGCGGAAGAGGTGGGCCACCCAGTACATGGGCGGCAGCACGACGAAGGTGACGAGCGCGAGCTGCCAGTTGATGAGGAGCAGCCAGGCGAGGATGGCGGCGAGCTTCAGGATGTCGTGGAAGAGGGCGTCCACGCCGCTCGTGAGGACCTCGTTGAGGGATTCGATGTCGTAGACGACCCGCGTGACGAGGCGCCCTACGGGGTTGCGGTCGTAGTAGGACAGCGGCTGGGACTGGATGTGCGCAGCGCGAAGGCCCCCGTGAGCGCGAGCCCGAAGACCCCGACGAGGGAGAGGAGCGCCCCGCGGAACTCCTCCTCCCCGATCTCCCCGCGGAGCCTCCGCGCGATGGGGCCGTCCACCGCCTCCCGCAGCAGGTGGACGGGCAGGAGGTCGAGGAGCGAGACCACGGCGAGGGCGAGGGTGGAGAAGGCCAGCCAGCGCGCGTGGGGGCGCACGAAGGCCCAGAGGCGCCGCAGGAGACGGGCGTCCACGGCCTTCCCGAGGTTCTCGTCCTCCTCGAAGTACTCGCCGCTCACGAGGCCGCCTCGATCTCGCCCTGGAGGCGCTGGAGGCGCGCGAGGTCGGCGTAGCGGCCGCCGCGGGCGAGCAGCTCCTCGTGGGTCCCCCTCTCGACGATCATCCCCCCCTCGAGGAAGAGGATCTCGTCGGCGTGGCGCACCGCGGCGATGCGGTGGCTCACGAGGAGGGTCGTCCGGTGGCGGGTCGCCTCGCGCAGGTTGAGGAGGATCTCCTCCTCGGTGCCGGCGTCCACGGAGGAGAGGCAGTCGTCGAGCACGAGGACGGGGGCGTCCATGGCGAGCGCCCGGGCGATGGCGACCCGCTGCTTCTGCCCCCCGGAGAGGTTGACGCCCCGCTCGCCGAGGAGGGTGTCGAAGCGGCCGGGGAACCGCTCGACGTCCACGGAGATCCGGGAGGCCTCCGCCGCCCGCTCGGCGGCCCCCGGCGGCGGCCCCTCCTCGAACCCCCAGCCGACGTTCTCGCGGATGGAGGCGGAGAAGAGGAAGGTCTCCTGCGGGACGACGGCCACGGCGCGGCGGAGGTCGGCGAGGCGGATCGAGTTCACGTCCGCGCCGTCGAGGAAGACGGTGCCGTCGGGGACGCGGTAGAGGCGGGGGAGGAGGGACAGGAGGGTGCTCTTCCCGCTCCCCGTGGGGCCGATGACGGCCAGCGTCCTCCCCGCCGGGATCCGGAAGGAGATCCCCCGGAGGGCGGGGGGGCCCTTCCCGAAGGAGAAGTCCAGGTTCCGGACCTCCACCTCGCCGCGCGGGCGGTGGAGCGGGAGGGCCCCGGGCGCGTCGGCGACGTCGGGGCGGGCGTCGAGGACCTCGTTGATGCGGTCCATGGAGGCGGCGCCGCGCTGGAAGAGGGAGACGACCCAGCCGAGCGCGATCATCGGCCACAGGAGCATGAGGTTGTAGATGTTGAAGGCGAGGAACTCCCCCTCCGTCATCTCCCCGCGCCCGACCATGCCGCCCCCCACCCACAGGATGAGGAGCATGCCGGCCCCCTCGAGGAGGAAGAAGGCCGGACCCATGAGGATGCGGGACTTCACGAAGGCGAGCACGCGCCGGGAGTAGTCCTCCCCCTGCGCCCGGAAGGCGGCGACCTCGGCCTCCTCGCGGGCATAGGACTTGACGACGCGGACGCCGGCGAAGGACTCCTGCGCCCGGCTGGCGAGGTCGGCCTGGCCCTCCTGCATGGCGACGCTCGCCCGGTGGACGAGGGGGGAGAAGACCTTGGTGAAGACGGCGGTGGCGGCGAGGGGGACGAGGACGAGGAGGGTGAGGCGGGGGCTGTAGGACCACATGACGGCCAGCGCCGCGGGGACGGCGACGGCGGTGTTGACGAGGTACATGATGCCGGGGCCGACGGGCATGCGGACGGCCTCGATGTCGGCGGTGAGGCGGCTCAGGACGTCGCCGGTGCGGGCGGTGTCGAACCAGCCGAAGTGGAGGCGGGAGAGGTGCTCGAAGACGCGGGACCGGAGTTCCGATTCCATCTTCCGGCTCACCCCGACGATGAGCCAGCGCATCCAGTACTGGGAGACGGCGCGGACGGCGGCGATGCCGAGGACGAGCAGGGCGGTGCGCGGGACGAGGTCGGGGTCGAGGGGGACGACCTTGAGGGAGTCCACCGCCACCTGGATGAGGCGGGGGATGGTCATGTACGCCGCCTGGGTGACGAGGATGCAGAGGAGCCCCAGGTAGAGGGCGGGGCGGTGGCGGCGGAGGATCTCGAGGACGGGGGTGAAGCGATGCATCCGCAGAGGTTAGGTCCGCGGGGGCGGGATCCTCAGGATTCGCCCGGTGGGGGGGAGGCGGCTAGCGAAGCCTCTCCCGCAGGAACCCCTCCGCCATCTCCCACGCCCGCCGCGCCGCCGACTCGTGGTACTTCGACGACGCGCTCCGCTTCCCGTCCGCCGCGGGGTTCGTGAACGAGTGCACCGCCCCCGCGAACCCCACGAACACCGCATCGAGCCGGTGCTCCCTCACCGCCGCGTGATAGGCCGCCAGCGATTCCGCCGGCACCGCCGGGTCGTCCGCCCCGTGGAGCACCAGCACCGACGCCCGGACCCCCGGCCCCTGCTCCGCGGAGGGCGCCGTCAGGCTCCCGTGGAACGACACCGCCGCCCGGAGGTCCATCCCCGACCAGGCCGCGTTCAGCGACACCGTCCCCCCGAAGCAGAAGCCGATGCAGGCCACCCGCGCGAGATCCGCACCGTCCACCTCCCGCAGCGCCGCGAGCGCCGCCTCCAGCCGCCGCCGCGACAGCGCCGCGTCCCCCCGCACCTCCCCCGCCCATTTCCCTGCCTGCTCCCGGTCCTCCGTCACCCGCCCCTTCCCGTACATGTCCACCGCCAGCGCCACGAACCCCATCCCCGCCACACGCTCCGCGCTCCGGTCGGCGTGGGCCGTCCGCCCCCACCACTCGTGGACGACGAGCACCACCGGCCGCGGCGCGGCGGCGCCGAGCCCCGGGGGGAGGGCGAGGAACCCCTCCAGCAGCGTCTCCCCGTCCCGGTACTCGAGGAGCCGGGTCGCCGGCGGGGGGGCGGCGGCGGGATCGGCGGCGGCGTCCCCGGCGGGGGATCCGCCCGAGGCGCAGCCCGCGGCGAGGGGGAGAAGGAGGGCGGCGGCGAGGGCGCGGATCGCGGGGGCGCGGAGCGTGGGCACGGGGACCTCCTTCGCCGCCCGGCGCCCTAGACCGGCTGCGGGGCGCGCCGCGACGGCAGGTTCTTGAAGACCTTGATGGCGGGGCCGCACTCCTTCACGTCGATCCCGCAGCGGTTGCACTTGTCGACCATGCAGAAGCCCGTCGTCTCGCCCCGGTCGGCCTTCAGCTTCTCCTGCACGTGGTAGGCGCGCCGCACCCCGCCCTTCACGTGGTCCCAGGGGAGCCACTCCGTGAGGGAGCGCTCGCGGTGGTTGACCCACAGCGGGTCCACCCCCGCCTCGCGGAAGGCCTCGTCCCAGGCCGCCGGCTTGAACCGCTCGTCCCAGGCGTCGAACCGCGCCCCGCGCCGCCAGGCGCCGAGGACCGCGGCCCCGACCCGCCGGTCGCCGCGGGAGAGGACCCCCTCGAGCAGGCTCCGCTCGACGTCGTGGATCCGGACCTTGAGCCTCCGGTTCCCGCGGGCGAGGTCGCGCACGAGGCTCCCCCGCCGCCGCAGCTCCTCCGCGACCGGCATCGGGTGCCACTGGAAGGGGGTGTGCGGCTTCGGCACGAAGTTCGACACCGAGATCGTCGCCTGCTTCGGCCCGACCCCGGCCTTCCGGCCCACCTCGCTGCAGGCGGTGCCCATCTCGACGATGGCGCGCACGTCCTCGTCGGTCTCCGTCGGGAGGCCCACCATGAAGTAGAGCTTCACCGCGTGCCAGCCGCGCCGGTAGGCCTCCTCGATGCCGGAGTAGAGGTGCTCGTTCCGGATGTCCTTGTTGATCACCTTCCGCAGCCGGTCGGTCGCCACCTCCGGCGCGATGGTGAGGGAGGAGCGCCGCACCCCCTCGACCAGGCCCGGCACGAGCTTCAGCGTCTCGTTCACCCGCAGGCTCGGGATGGAGACGTTCACCCGCTTCCCCTTGAACTCCTCGTGGAGGCGGCCCGAGAGTTCCACGAGGCGCGGGTAGTCGGCGGTGGAGAGGGAGACCAGCGAGATCTCGTCGTAGCCGGTGTTGGCGTAGGTCTCCCGCGCGAGCCGGAGCAGCGTGTCCACGCTCCGCAGCCTCTGGGAGCGCTTGATCATCCCCGCCTGGCAGAACCGGCAGCCCTGGGTGCAGCCCCGCATCACCTCGAGCGAGATGCGGTCGTGGATGCAGTCGGCGTAGGGGATGACCGGCTTCACCGGGTAGTAGGCGTCCTCGAGGGAGGCGACGTGGACCTCCGCGACCCGGTCGGGGGCGCGGGGGTCGAGGACCTCCATCGCGGCCATGGTCCCGTCCCCGTGGAAGACCGGGCGGTAGAACTCCGGCGCGTACCAGCCCGGGACCCGGGAGACGATCTCCAGCAGCGTCTCCCGCCGGGAGAGGCCGCCGCGGCGGCACTCCGCGTAGACGTCCACGAGGGCCGGCAGCGCCTCCTCGCCGTCCCCGATGCAGAACAGGTCCACGAAGTCCGCCATGGGCTCGGGGGAGGCGGCCCCGTCGCCGCCGGCGAGCACGAGCGGGTCCCCCTCCGCGCGGTCGCGGCGGTGGAGCGGGATCCCGCCGAGGTCGAGCATCGTGAGGAGGTTCGTGTTGGAGAGTTCGTAGGAGAGGGAGAAGCCGACGAGGTCGAAGGCGGCGAGCGGGGTGTGGCTCTCCAGGGTCGCCAGCGGGACCGAGGAGGCGCGCATCGCGGCCTCCATGTCCGACCAGGGGCAGAAGACCCGCTCCGCCCAGCAGTCCGGCCGCTCGTTGAGGATCCCGTAGAGGACGCGGAGCCCGAGGTGGCTCATCCCGATGGCGTAGGTGTCGGGGAAGGCGAGGGCCACGCGCACCGCCACGGAGCGGGGGTCCTTCAGGACCTGGTTGCGCTCCCCGCCGGCGTACTGGGCCGGCTTCTCGACGCGGTCGAGGAGGGCCTCGACGCGGTTCCAGACGGAGGGGGCGGGGGGGGCCAAGGGGGGGGATTGTAGCGGCCCGGCCGCCGCGGCGTGGAAAGGCGCGCACCAAAAGAAAGAGAGCCCAGTGCGGGGCTGGGCTCTCTCTTGCAGCTCACAGTACCCGGGTGCAATCGGGTTCCTGGTCTCCGGTCCGTGGCCCCGTTGCCGGCGCCCCGTTCCTTCGACCTCCCGGGTTCTGTTGGTGGCCGGGACACCCCGGCTGAACACCAGTGTCCCACTGGAACAACTGGCGTGCCCAAGCCGCCACCCCCCGTGGAGCGACGTAACCTGCCTTGCGCATTGGTCTTATGGGGGATTCCCGCCCACCGGATTCCGCCCGGATCCGCACCCGAGCGATCCTGATACGGGAATCCGTGCGGTACCGCACCAACGGCCGGCGGTGGGGCCCCCTACTTCGGCCCCACCGACTTCTCCGGCTCCGCCTCGGCCGGCTTCCCCCCGTTCGCCTTCGCCGGCTTCGTTCCCGTGGTGCGCCAGGGGCAGGCCGCCGTCCCCGGGGGGAAGTCCCCGAGCTGGATCTTCAGGGTGAACTCGAATCCCTCCTGCTTCCCCTCGACGGGGAGGAAGAACTGATGCTCCGCCTCCCCGGAGGTGGTGTCCAGCACCGACCAGGGGGCCGCGGGCTTGTTCACCTTCCGGACCTCGAGGCAGTCCTTGGGGAGGATCACGAGGGGGGATTCGAGGAGCACCGACCCGCCGGGGGCCGCGGTCCCGACCTTGCCCATGCGGGCCTCCCAGAGGACGACCCGCTTCTCCCCCTGCCACTGCACGAGGCCGAGGAAGAGCCCGCCGGGATGGTCCTCCCCCTTCACGAAGCCCGGCCCGTAGGAGGGGACGAGGACGGTGCGGTGGGTGACCATCACGGGCTCCGGATCGGGGTCCTCCGCCGGCTCCTCCTCCTCCTCGGGGTTCCCGTCGGGGTTGTGGGTGGGGTCGGCCCCGTCCTTCGGCTTGTCTCCGTCCTTGGGCTTGTCGCCGTCCTTCGGCTTGTCGCCGTCCTTCGACTTGTCGCCCCCCTTGGGCGGCTTTCCGTCCCCGCCCTTCTTGGACCCGCTCCGGGGGGGGAGGGGCGCCTGCTTCTTCCCGCCGTCATCGGGGGGAGGGGCGCCGCCGCCGGCCCCGTCCTCGGGGGGGGGCGCCTCCGCCTCCTTCTCCCGGGCCGCCTTGCGCTCGGCCCAGGCCTTGTGCGCGGCGTCGAAGGACTCCTTCGCCCGCTTGAGGTCCTCCCCCGCGAGGGGAATCTCCTTCTTCACCTCGGTGAAGACCTCCCCCTTCAGTTCCATGCCCTCGGTCATGTGGAGGATGCCGAGGAAGGGGATGTCCCGCGGCTCGCGGGTCTCCGGCTGGCCGCTGGCGACATCGTGGACCGGGCGGTCCCAGGCCTTGCGGAGGGTGCCGGCCTCCCGGAAGGGGGTTCCCGAGGCGGGGACGACGCAGAGGCTCCGGGCCGGCCCCGTGTGGAAGACCTTCCCCCGCGGGTCGTTCCCCGGCGACCCCGCCGGGTCCCAGGCGACCTCGTCGAGGCGCTCGATGCCCGAGGCCCGGTCGATGGAGAGGCCGACGAAGACGGGGTTGCGGGTCCTCGGGTCGATCTCCCCGGGGAGGATGGGGGGGTCGGCGGAGAGCGCCCTCCCGACGGTGTGGAAGGCGGAACTCGCCCCCGGGACGGCGTGGCGCGCCAGCCGGAACCCGGCGCTGGTGTAGCGCTGGTGGGCGGCGAGCGGGTTCCCCTCCACCCAGAACTTCCGGATGGTGGCCGTGAGGAAGATGTCCTTGTCCAGGGTGTTGCCCCCCCGGAGGACCTGGGCCCGGGCGTGGAGCCAGACGGACTTGGAGTCGGACTTCTCCCAGGGGACGAGGGGGGTCGAGACCCACTCCTCGGCGTTCCCCAGCAGGTCGAGGGCGCCGCAGGGGGCCGCGCCCAGGGGGAACATCCCCACGGGGAAGACCGGGACGTCCATGGTGGTCGCCTCGTCGATGGGCTTGGCGGCGAGGATCCAGTCGAGCCGCGCCCGCTCGGCGGGGGGGATCCTGTCCCCGCCGCTCTTCAGCCTCTTCTTCGCCTCCACCTGGGCCAGTTCGAGCTGGATGTTGAACCCCGACCAGGCCATCCCCAGGGGTTCGAACTCCCCCGTGGGCCAGGGCTCCCCCTTGGGCCCCCTGGCCGCCGTCTCCCACTCGATCTCCGTGGGGACGTGGCAGCCGTAGTACTCGGCCATGGCGATGGCGTCGGTGAGGGAGACCCCCGTGACCGGGTGGTCCCCGGTCCCGGGAGGGGGGGAATCGAGGAGCCGGCGCCGCTCCTTCCCGTCCTCGGTCCTCTCCCGGATCGTCCAGGCCCGGGGGACCGTGAACCGGTAGGCGATGATCTTCATCCCCGGGACGAGGGGGAGGGTCTGGAAGACCTCCTTGCCGGGGCGGGCGGGGTCGCCCTCCTTGCGGGGGGGGTTGAGGACCGCCTCGTTGATGTCGTAGAGGCCCTCCCAGTCCACCGCCACGGGGTAGTAGTTCTTCCCGTTGGCGGCCCGGAACATGGGGGCGATGAGGAACTGGCGGGAGATGGCCTCCAGGGTGTTGGGGCCGGGGCTCCCCTTCGGGGGGACGACGACCTCGACCCGGCCGGCGGCCTTCAGGAACTCGTGGTACTGGGCGCTGGTGACCTCGTACTTGCCGATCCAGTAGGGGGGAAGGGTCTCCGCCTGCTCCCCCACGGCGAGGGAGAGCTCCGTCTCCACGGAGGACTCCACCCCCTGCATCCGCCCCAGCACGCTCCAGGCGATGAGCTCCTTGAAGCCCCAGGTCTTCTTGTCCCCGCTGCGGGGCATGCCGACGACGACCTTCCCCCCGGGAAGGGGGAGGAGCCCGGCGAAGGCGGTCGGGCCGGCGGCCGGTGCGGGTGCGGGGGCCGGCGCGGTGGGGGGGGCCGGCGCGGGGGGCTCCTCCGCCGGCGGGGGGGCCTTCGGAGGGGTCTCCTCCCCGGGGGCCTTGGCGGGGGCGGGGGCTTCCTGGTGGGCGCAGACGGGGGACACGAAGAAGGCGAGGGAGAGGAGGGCCGCCCCGACCGTGAAGTTGTTGAGCCGACGAAGAAGCACGAGGACCTCCGGTGCGGAGCGGTCCGGGCCCCAGCGGCTCCGGCGGTGCGTCCGCGGGTTCGCTCCCATCCTAGCAGGAAGGTCAAGGCGCGCCGGGCCGAAAGGACCGACCCCGCCGACGTCACCGGCTCCGGCGCCGCGGCGCGGAATCCGGCTCAAGGAAGGAGGATTTTTCCCCGAAACATACCGATAGAAGGGAGTCGGTGCGGACCGACCGAAGTCGCACAGGAACAGAGCACCCGGGGCGTCGGGCCCCGGCCCGGCCGGAGGGCCGGGAGAGGGAGAGCCGAAGATGAGCACGCTGGAGAAGTTCGGGATCCTGGTCATCCTCATCCTGGTCGTCGTCATCGGGGTGGTGGCGGTCTGGGGCGTCGGCGGCGAGGAGAGCGCCAATCCCTTCGACCCCGCGGGCGGCGGGGACGCCGTCGCGAACGCCCCCGGCGAAGCCGCGGGCCCTTCCGGTGAGCTCCCGCCCTGGCCGAGCAACCCCGGCCCGGCCGTCGTCGAGACCCCCCCGGCCGCCGTTCCCCCCCCCGCCGTCGACGCCCCCGTCACCCCGCCCTCCGGCGGCGGGCTGGCCATGACCCCCCCGGCGCCCCCGGCCCCCGCCTCCCAGCCGGGCTCGACCTACGAGGTCCGCAAGGGGGACACCCTGACGAAGATCGCCGCCGCCACCCTCGGGGACGGGAACAAGTGGAAGGTCCTCGTGGACGCCAACCCCGGGCTGGACCCCCGCCGGCTGAAGATCGGGCAGGTCATCCGGATCCCCGGCGGCGTCGACCTGGCCATGGCCCCCTCCCCGGCGCCGGCCCCCACGGCCTCCCGCCCGAAGGTCCACTCCCTGGCCCCCGTGAACCCCGACGACGGCCCCTCGGGCACCGTCGCGGTGGAGGGCGGCCGCGAGGTCGAGGTGAAGAAGGGGGACTCCTGGTACAGCCTCGCGGTCACCCACCTCGGCGACGGGAACAAGTGGAAGAAGCTCATGGGCGCGAACCAGGGCATCGGCGAGAGGGACCTGCGCCCCGGCATGAAGGTGAAGCTCCCCGCCGGCGAGTAGCGCGACTCCAGGGACTCTGAGGCCCGGGCGCCGGACCGCGCGAGCGGACGGCGCCCGGTGATTCCGGGGGGGGATTCCCGCCGTTCCCCCGTCCCCTCCCCTGTGCTACACTCCCCCCGTCCGCCGCTGGAAGAGAAGGAGTGATCCCCATGCTGCGCCGCCCCGCGCTCGCGATCCCCCTGTCGGCCGCCCTCCTGCTCGCCGCCTCCGCCTCCGTCCTCGCCGAGGGGCCGGGCGGCGGTCCTCCCCCCGGCGCCGGAGGCCCCGCGCCGAACCCCCCCGGCGGCCCCGCCG
>JAKLKS010000509.1 GCA_023150535.1 Planctomycetota bacterium | reverse complement strand
GCCGCTGCTCGATGCTGTCGACCTTGGCGTGGGCGCGGTCGGCGCCCGTGGGCGTCGTCGTGCCCGGATGGGGCGGGCGTTGGCCGAACAGGTTCATGCGGGAAGTATCGCAGACGGAACCCGGGGGGGCTCCGGGGGCCATTGGGTAGACTCTCTCCGATGGCGCCGCGGCCGAGCGTGAAGGCGATCCTGATCTGCGACCAGATCATCCACGAGTTCGGGACGAACAAGAAGAGCCTCATCGGCATCTTCGAGGACATCCACATCGCGACGTTCCCGCACAGCTACCCGCGGATCGCCGTCTACGTGAACCTGACCGACGCGCACGGGAAGTACGTGCTCGAGCTGCGGCTCGTGAACAGCGCGGACAACACCGTGATCGGGAGCGGGAAGACGCCCGAGGTGCAGATCGACAACCCGCTGCGGACCTGCGAGTTCGCGCTCCAGATCCAGAACCTCGTGTTCCGGAACCCGGGCGTGTACGAGTTCCAGGTCTTCGCGAACGGCGACCTGATCGCGACGAAGGCGTTCAAC
>JAKLKS010000508.1 GCA_023150535.1 Planctomycetota bacterium | reverse complement strand
TCCTCCGGCACGACGGCCCGCACGGGCGGGACGGCCGTGGCCGGCGGCGGGAAGGGCGGCGACTCCCGGATCGCGACCTCGGGCCTCGCGGGCACCGCGGGCACCGGCGGCGTCTCGACCAGCGCCGGCCAGCCCGGCCTCTACTCCTCGTACTGCGGCGGCGGCGGCGGCGGCGGCCACGCGCAGGCCGGCCAGACCGGCGGCCTCTACGCCTCCAACTACTCCGTGGCGGGCTCCGGCGGCGGCTCCTACGGCACCACCAACTTCTCCCCGACCCTGACGGCGGGGTCGGGCGGCGGCGGCGGCGGCACCTACCCGATGAGCTACCAGTACTACGACACCGACGGGGCCTACTACTACTTCGTCATGAACGGCGGCTCCGGCGGCGGCGGCGGCGGCGCCGTCAAGCTCGTCGCCAACGGGACCTTCAAGCTCCAGGGCTCGGGCGTCATCGACGCCTCGGGCGGCGACGGCGGCTGGGGCTTCGCCTACTACTACGCGGCCGGCGGGGGCGCCGGGTCCGGCGGCTCCGTCTG
>JAKLKS010000507.1:298-537 GCA_023150535.1 Planctomycetota bacterium | reverse complement strand
GCGTCATCCCCTCCGCATCGATCTGCTTCGCGAGGCCGAAATCGACGATCTTCGTCTGGAATCCTGAGTCGCCGCCCGTCAAGACGATGTTCTCGGGCTTGATGTCCCGGTGGACGATCCGCTGGCGGTGAGCGGCCTCGAGACCACTCGCTGCCTGGGACAGGAGCCGCCCGACCTGCGCGGGCGTCCCGCGTCCGAACGTCCTCAGGAGTGTGGCGAGTTCGACACCCTTCAAGAGT
>JAKLKS010000507.1:0-288 GCA_023150535.1 Planctomycetota bacterium | reverse complement strand
CTCCCGTGTCGTAGACCGCGATCACCCCTGGATGGTCGATCTGGGCGAGTGTGCGCGCCTCGCGCTGGAAGCGGAGCAGCATCTCGCGATCGGCGAAGCGGTCGAGCCGCATCACTTTCAGCGCGACCTTGCGGTCGAGCCTCTCGTCCGCGGCCTCGAACACCGTCCCCATCCCTCCCTCGCCCAGCACCCTCTCCAGGCGGTACTTTCCCTGGATCCGGTACGGGAGGAACGAAGCCGGAGGGACGAGGGTTGCCCCGTCGCTCCCGCATTTCCCCTGTTGGTGCC
>JAKLKS010000506.1:287-539 GCA_023150535.1 Planctomycetota bacterium | reverse complement strand
CTTCGAGGGCAACCGTAGCTCGAACCGAGTCGTATCCCCGACACGCCGGTAGCCGAGCTCTCCGTCGTGCGACGTCGCGATCGATCGACAGATGGCGAGACCGAGCCCGGTCCCGTCGGGCTTCGTCGTGAAGAAGGGCTCGAAGATCTGCGCGACGTGTGCTTGCGCGATCCCATCCCCTCGATCGACGACCGACACGACCACGTGCTCGTCGTGCGTCGCGACCTCGACGCGGACCTCGCTGCCCTTCGG
>JAKLKS010000506.1:0-277 GCA_023150535.1 Planctomycetota bacterium | reverse complement strand
ACCGCTCGCGACGATCCCGACGTCGCGCTCCGCCGCCCACGGCGCGAGCAGCTCGGCGCGTCCCGCCGCGAGCTCGCCCAAATCGACCGTGCGACGCTGCTCGACGCGCTTTCCCGTCGCCACGAGCAGATCCGCGACCAACCGATCGAGCCGCGTCACCTCGGACGCCACGTCGCCCAGATCGCGCGCGACCTCGGGAGTCACCGCGCCGAGGCGCAGCAGGTCGACGCGCAGCTTGATGGCCGCGAGCGGATTCCGCACCTCGTGCGCGACCCCC
>JAKLKS010000505.1 GCA_023150535.1 Planctomycetota bacterium | reverse complement strand
CGCTACCTTGAAGGGGTCCCAGCCCAAGTCGCGCGCAGCTTTCTGCAGCTTGTCCTCGCCCTGCGCGTCGGCGACGTCGTCCTCGGTGAGGTGGCCGACGTCGGTGATGTTCATGACTTGGGTGACCTTGAGCCCGCGCCATTCGAGATGGCGGCGTAGCAAATCGGCGAACAAGAACGAGCGGAAATTGCCGATGTGCGGGATACCGTAGACCGTCGGCCCGCAGTTATAGATGCGCGCCTCGCCGGGATGGAGGGGCGTGAATTCCACCTGCTTCTGCAGCCGCGTATCGTAAAGCCTGAACGCCATGGCAGGGTTATACCTCGCGCGCGAGATGGTCGGGAGTCGGAAGTCGAGAGTCGGTAGTCAAAAACCAAGAGTCGGTAGTCCAAAGTCGAGAGTCAAATACCTCTGTGCTCTCCGTGGCCTCCATGGCTAGACTTGAGCCATGCATATCGCCGCCATGGTGCTCGCCGCCGGGGAAAGTTCGCGCATGGGCGAACCGAAGCAATTGTTGCGCTTCGGTTCGCATACGTTGCTCGACC
>JAKLKS010000504.1:302-549 GCA_023150535.1 Planctomycetota bacterium | reverse complement strand
GCCAGGCCGGCCTCAACGTCCAGGAGATGCAGAACATCGTCTTCTCGGGCGCCGAGGCCGCCTGCGCCCGGATCGCCCTGGTGGGCGAGCCCGGGGCCGAGGTCCTGGCGCGGATCCGCTCCGACGAACGGGTCTTCGCGGCCGCGGCGTCGCCGGTGGGTTGAGGAGGCTCTTCCATCACCGGGCCACGGCGACGTGGCGGCGCGCCTCCAGCAGGATCCGGGCGCACGCCTCGGCGTCGGAGAGG
>JAKLKS010000504.1:0-292 GCA_023150535.1 Planctomycetota bacterium | reverse complement strand
CCCAGGCGGGAGCAGACGTCGGGGAGCTTCGTCGGGCGGATCCCCCAGGTGTCCCGGGCGAGGCTCACGGTGCACCGGAAGGGCTGGGGCGGCGTGGGCAGGCCCGCCGCCTGGCAGCAGGCCGCCAGCACCGAGCGGTCGAAGGGGGCGTTGTGGGCGGCGAGGAACTCGGCCCCCTCCAGGATGGGGGCCACGGCGGGCCACACCTCGCCGAACACCGGCTCCCGGCTGACCCTCTCCCAGTCGATCCCGTGGATATAGGTGAACATGAACTCGCGGCGCGGCGGGCGGA
>JAKLKS010000503.1 GCA_023150535.1 Planctomycetota bacterium | reverse complement strand
GAGGATGTCGTTGATCACGCTGAGGAGATGGTCGGCCGAGGACCGTATGGTGGCCAGCCGCTCCGCCTGCTTGTCGGTGACGCCCTCGCGGGCCAGCAGATGCACCATCCCGAGGATCGCGTTGAGCGGCGTGCGGATCTCGTGGCTCATGTTGGCGAGGAAAACGCTCTTTGCCTGGGTGGCGGCCCTGGCAGAATCCCGCTCCTGGCGCGTGCGCAGCATCTGGATGCCGAACGAGAGGTTCTGTACGAGCTCCTCGAGGAGCCTGACCTCGCTCTCCTCGAAGGCATCGGGCAGCGATGAGTAGATCGTTATCGCGCCGATGACCCGCCCCTCGCAGACGAAGGGCAGGCCGATGCTCGACCGGTAGCCGCGCTTGAGCACCGCGTCGCGCCACGGGCTGAGCCTGGGGTTGCTTTCGGCGTTCTGGTTGACGTAGGGCTTTCCGGTACGCAGGGCCGTACCCGTCGGCCCGTGGCCGAGCGGGCTGTCGCCATCCCAGGAGATGCTCACGCTCTCGAGGTAACCATTCTCGTCGCCCGCCACCGCA
>JAKLKS010000502.1 GCA_023150535.1 Planctomycetota bacterium | reverse complement strand
CGGGAAGCGGGCCGGAAGCTGACCGTCGAACAGAAGGCACGCCTTTGCAAAGACGTTGCTCTGGCCCTGCAGGCCGCTCACACCGCGGGGCTCATCCACCGCGACATCAAGCCCGGGAACATCCTGGTCGCCGAGGCGGAGGACGGGTCGCTGCAACCCTTCATTACGGACTTCGGTCTGGCTCGCGACATGGAGGAGCCGGGACTGACACGCATGGGCGAGGCGCTCGGGAGCCCAGCCTACATGGCTCCCGAGCAAGCCGAGGGCGACTCGACCCGCATGGATCGCAGGACGGATGTCTACGGCCTTGGCGCGACCTTGTACGAGATGCTCACGCTCGTCCCTCCGTTTTCGGGAACGAGCTCGTTCGAGGTGATGTCGAAGGTCGTCAACGAGGATCCCGTGCCTGTCAGGAGGCTGCAGCCAGGCGTTCCCGCCGATCTCGAGACGATCGTGATGAAGTGCCTCGAGAAAAACCCCGAGGCACGGTACGAGTCCGCCCGGGCGCTCGCGGCCGATCTCGACCGGTTTCTTGCGGGCGAACCCCTCGCGGC
>JAKLKS010000501.1 GCA_023150535.1 Planctomycetota bacterium | reverse complement strand
CACGCGGGTGGCCAGCGCTGCCAGGGTATCGAGGTCGTGGGTGACCAGGATGACCGTCAGCCCGAGGGCTTCGTGCAGCGCCCGGATGAGGCGCACGAAGCCGGCGCTGCGGTCCGGGTCGAGGCCCGCGGTGGGCTCGTCGAGGAGCAGCAGTTCGGGCTCGAGGGCCAGCGCCCGTGCCAGCGCCACCCGCTTGACCATCCCGCCCGACAGCTCAGCCGGCATGCGAAGGGCCACCTCGGGGCCGAGCTCGACCATCGCCAGCTTGAGCAGCACCAGGTCGCGCAGCATGCCCTCGTCGCGGATGCCGAACTCGCGCAGCGGAAACGCCACGTTGGCGAACACGTTGAGCGCCGAAAACAGCGCCCCCTGCTGGAACAGCATGCCGAAGCGCCGCCGCCGGGCGAGCTGGTCGGCGCGGCTGCCGCTGGCGAGGGGCTCGCCGAACAGCCGCACCTCGCCCTCGGCCGGCTGCAAAAGGCCCACCATCTGGCGCAGCAGCGTGGTCTTGCCGGTGCCGGAGCCGCCGACCAGGGCCACCACCTCGCCGGCCGGCA
>JAKLKS010000500.1:267-560 GCA_023150535.1 Planctomycetota bacterium | reverse complement strand
GCTCATCCGCTAGTTTTGCAACACTAGTCGGTTCGGACCTCCAGTGCGTGTTACCGCACCTTCATCCTGGCCATGGATAGATCACCTGGTTTCGGGTCTACACCCAGCGACTGAAGACGCCCTGTTCGGACTCGGTTTCCCTGCGCCTACCCTATTCGGTTAAGCTTGCCACTGAATGTAAGTCGCTGACCCATTATACAAAAGGTACGCCGTCACCCCGGAGGGCTCCGACTTTTTGTATGCATGCGGTTTCAGGATCTATTTCACTCCCCTCCCGGGGTTCTTTTCGCCTT
>JAKLKS010000500.1:0-257 GCA_023150535.1 Planctomycetota bacterium | reverse complement strand
TCACCCACTGTGGCCGGCCTTTCCATGCCGTTCTGTTAAGTCCCGTGCTATCACTAGCAGGCTCTTCCGATTTCGCTCGCCACTACTTTCGGAATCTCGGTTGATGTCTTTTCCTCCAGCTACTGAGATGTTTCAGTTCGCCGGGTTCGCCTTGCATGCCTATGTATTCAGTATGCAATACCCTTGCGGGTGGGTTTCCCCATTCGGACATCTGCGGATCAAAGCTCATTTGCCAGCTCCCCGCAGCTTTTCGCAGG
>JAKLKS010000004.1 GCA_023150535.1 Planctomycetota bacterium | reverse complement strand
CCTCCGCGGCGGCGCCGGCGCGTCGGCGGACCTCGACGGCGATGCCCTCGAGGATCGCCTCCACCCGGTCGGGGTCGGCGCCGGGGCAGCCGGTGCGGGCCAGGAGCACCGCCGCGCGGGCGAGTCCGCGGCCCGGGGGGCCGCCGGCGACGCGGGCGAGGTACTCGCGCTCCTCGGCGGTCCGGGCGACGGCGCGGATCACCGCGCCCTCCGGTCGAAGAAGGCGGTCATCCGCCGGAGATCCAGCGCCCGGTAGTTGGCGGCGACGAAGTCGGCGTCGCGGAGCGCGTCCCCGGGCTGGGTCGTGGTGAGGGCCACGGAGCGCATGCGCGCGGCGCGGGCCGCGGCGACCCCGTGGACGGAGTCCTCGAAGACGATGCACTCCCCCGGCTGGAGGGGGGGATCGGGGGCGGGGGAGGAGGCGTTGAGGAGGGAGAGCGCCTTCAGGAAGGGGGCGGGGTCGGGCTTGCCGACGGGGCAGTCCTCGGCGGTGACGATCACGCGGAAGAGGCCGGCGGCGCCGAGGCCGGCGAGGATGGCGTCCACCTCCTCCCGCCAGGCGCCGGAGGCGACGGCGAGGAGGTAGGTCCTCGAGGCGGCCCGCAGGAAGTCGGCGACCCCGGGCACGGGGACCGCGCCGGAGGCGAGGCTGCGGAGGTAGGCGGCCCGCTTGGCGGCGACGAGTCCCGCGAGGCGGGCGTCGTCCGCGGCGAGGCCCCTCAGTCCGAGGGCGGCCCGGATCGCCGCGGGGTCGGGGAGACCGATGAGGGAGCGGTACTCCTCGATGGTGATCGCGGAGGTCGAGGTCCCGCCCCCGAGGAGGGCCTCGTTCAGGGCGCGGAAGTGCATCGGCTCGTTGTCGGCGAGGGTGCCGTCGCAGTCGAAGAGGAGGGCCCGGATCACGGGGTGATGATACCGAACCCGGCACAAATCAGCAGGGACGGATCGATTCGCGTCCACGACGGCGCTCCTCGCCTCTTCGTGCGGGTGGCCCGATGGAGTTGCCGGCCCGCCGGCTTGCGACTCCCGAGGGGCACCTTCACGATCCGGCGAAGAGCCCCCTGCTGCTTTGTGCCGGGTTCGGTATCACCGGATCCGCGGCAGGATGGCGACGAGCGAGGGCTCGTCGAATCCGGTGCGGCGGAGTTCGAGGCGGCGGCGGGAGAGGTCCTTCACGGTCCCGACCTCGGCCACGTCGGGGAACTCGTCCCCCGCCCGCGTGTCCAGGGAGAAGAAGGCCATGCCGTCGGCGGTGCTGGCCGCCTCCCCCACATCGACCATCTCGCCGTGCGCGTCCTCGAGCCAGACCTCGTAGGTCTCGTCCTCGGTGAGGCCGGCGGCGAAGAGGTCGACCCCCTGGTCCTTCCCCGCGGGATCCCCGCGGCCCCGCCCGCGCCAGACGCGGCCCGCGCCCCGGGCCGCGGCGTCGGGGCGGGCGTCGACGTCGGGAGGGAGGCGGAGCCGGAAGGTGCGGACGACGTTCCCCGGGGCCCCCGGCCGGGCCGGCAGGTCCCCGTAGTCGAAGTCCCCGAGTTTCCCCGAGAGGACCGGGGCGTCCTCGAGGTCGTCCCCCGGGAGGCGCACCTCGACGCGGGCCCCGGCGAGGGCGGTCACCGCCTCGACGCCCAGCGGCAGGTCCGGGGAGGTCTCCCAGCCGGAATCCGCCTTCACCGTCCAGATCCCCGAGCCGTTGTCCGCGACCGCGAAGTCGGCGACCTCCTCCGTCTCGAACTCGCCCGGCTTGGCCATCCAGAGGGTCGCCCCCTCGGCGTCGGAGAGCCCCCGGAACCAGACCGTGAAGGACTGGACCGTGGTGCGGGCGTTGGTCACCCTGAGGCGCGCCTCCACCCCCCCCACCGCCTCCGCCTCCCCGGAGCCGAGGACGACGCGCAGCGGGGTGCGGAGGAGGAAGCCTTCGCCGGCGTCGGCGGGGGCCCCCCCGAGGACGAGGAGGGCGGCGGCCGCCAGGGCGGCTGCGGGGAGGGCGGCGGGGCGGCGGGCGGTCGTCATGGGGGATCCTCGGGTGCCGGGGCCCCCCATTGTCCCACGGGGCGCCCCGCCGTCAGAATTTGACGGTCGCGGCCTTCCGATCCTTCCCGCGCTGGTACCGGATCGTCACGGGGTCCCCGGTCCTGGCCATGTTCAGGAAGGAGGTGAACCGCCCCACGGGGTCGTCCGCCATGATCGGGAACCCGTTCCAGGAGAAGATGAGGTCCCCCTGCTCGAAGAAGCGCTCCCCCATGCTGCCGGCGAAGACCGCGGAGACGCGGACCGCCCCGCGCCCCTCCTCCAGGGAGAGGGAGTCGATCTCCTCCGGGGTGGCGGGATCCACGGCGATGCCGAGCCTCCCGCCGGCCCCGGTCATGTCGATCTTCCGGAAGCCGGGCCGCCCGGGGGCGTTGGCCGCCTTCCACAGGATGCCGAGGGCGTGGCGGGCGGCGAGCGCGATCTTGGGGTAGTTGAGGCCGTCCGCGGTGTCCCGCGGCGTGTGGTAGTCCCCGTGGAGCCCTCCGTGGAGGAAGAGGACCGGGATGCCCGCCTCGTAGAAGGACCACTGGTCGCTCCGCTGGAGGAGCGCGGGGGGGGGGTAGGAGCAGTCGAGCTTCGTCTCGGCGAGCACCTCGCGGTGCCAGGCGTCCAGTTCCGGGCTCGACCCGTTGCCGTAGATCTCGAAGGCCTTCGTCCCGTTGCGGCCGACCATGTCCAGGTTGATCATGGCCGCCGTGTCGGCGAGGGGGACCACCGGGCTCCCGACGTAGTGCTTCGACCCGAGGAGCCCCATCTCCTCCCCGGTGAAGAAGGCGACCACGATGGACCGCCGGGGACGGAGTCCGTCGGCGGCCATGCGGCCGAGGGCCCGGGCGACGAGGAGCACGGCCGTGGTCCCGCTGGCGTTGTCGTCGGCCCCCCAGAAGACGGAGGACTTCTTCGGCGGCTTCTTCGGATCGGCGCCGCCGCCGCGGACGCCGAGGTGGTCGAAGTGCGCGCCGAGGACGACGACCTCGCGCCTCTCCGGCTGCGCGGCGGAGGGGGCCTCCGGGGGGGCGCCCCCCGCGGGGGAGGGAGCGGAGGGGGGCGGGGGGGAGGGGGGCGGGGGGGAGGGAGGCGCGGGGTCGGTCGGCGTGGCCACGGCCGAGGGGTCGAGGCCGGTGCCGCGCAGGATCCCGATCACGTTCGGGGTCCGCACCGCGGCCGCGCCGGGCTCCAGCCGCGTCGGCGGCACGTCGAACCACTGGAGGAACTCCCCCTCCACCGTCTTCCCGTCCTCGACCCGGTCGGGGGAGACGCCCGGCTCGAGGCCGGCCTCCCGCAGCTCCTTCGCCAGCCAGCGGGCGGCGTCCTCGTTCCCCTTCTGGCCGGTGCCCCGCCCCAGGAACTTCGGGCCGGCGAGGGCGGCGCCCGCGGACCGGGCCTCGGAGGCGGAGATGGCGCTGCGGGCGGCGGCGTCCAGCGGATCGACCGCCCCCGCGAGGACCGGGGGGAGGAGCGCGAGGAGCGCCAGCAGCGCGCCCGGGAGGAGGGCGCGCGAGGGGCGCCGCGGAAGGCGGAGGGGGATCATGCGGGGGGAATGGTAACCCCGCGCCCGGCGGCTACCACTCCTCCTCCCCGACGCCTCCCCCTCCGTCCCCCGGGGGGGGAGGGGCCTCCGGGGCCGGCGGCGGGGAGGTCCCCTCCATGGGGATGCGGAGGTCCACCTCGTAGCCGTCGAAGACCGCGACCCGGGCCGTCGCGTCCTTCATCCCCTGCCTGCGGAGGGTCACCACCACCTGGCCCGCGGGGATCCCCTCCCGCAGCAGCCTCCCTTCCGCGTCGGTCTGCGTGGCCTCCCTCTGGACCTTCTGCCAGTCGAGGTTCCTCCCCCCGGAGCGCTCCCAGGCCTTCTGCCAGAGGAGCCCCCAGTTGAGCTGGATCTCCTCCCCGGTGGAGGCGTTGACGAAGGAGGCGGCCGCCCCCTCCACGGGCTTCCCCTCCCCGTCCACGGCGTGGACGAGGACGGAGCCCCCCGTGGTGAGGACCAGCTCCATCTCCGCCTCGACCCCCCCGCCGACGTTCACGCGGCGGGTCGTGTTCATCCGGTTCTGGTAGTCGGCCCAGATCACCCAGTTCCCGTCGGCCATGGCGGCGAACATCGCCACCCCCTCGTTGTCCGTCTGGGACCAGTACTCGCTGGTCCAGCCCCCGTCCGGGGTGGCCCGGCCGGCGCTCACGCTCGCCCCCTCCAGGGGCTGCCCGGCGGCGTCCCGCACGCTGACCTTGAGCCTCCCGCCGAGGGAGAGGACGAGCCGGAGGTTCTCGATGACCGTCCCCGGCCCCACCACGAGGTTCCCGAGGCGCGTGGAGATCTTGTTCCCCGCCACGGCCACGAGCCCCACCTGCCCCTCGGGGACGTCGTGGAGGACGAACTTCCCCTCCCGGTCGGCGAAGTCCTGCTGGTTGACGATGTTGCCCGGCCCCTGGGGGGTCCCGTCGGCCGCCACCTCCATCACGAGCTTGAGGGTGAAGTTGGCCACCGGGGTCGTCCCGTCGGGCTCGAAGACGCGGCCCTCGAGCCGGGCGGTGGGGAGCACGGTCACCTGGAGCTCCCGCGTGCCGGCGACGATGCCGGCCCGGGACAGCGGCGCGTACCCCGTGGCGACGAAGTTGAGCGTGTAGGCCCCGTCCCGGAGCCCGTCCATGACGAAGAACCCCTCGTCGTTGGAGCGGACCTCGGCCCGCTGGACCCACTCGTTCTGCCCCTCGCTCCCCATGACCCATCCCCATGCGGTGACGGAGACGCCCGGGAGGAGGTCCCCCGCGAGGTTCCGCACGCGGCCCGTGATGGAGCTCCCCTTGCGGAGGAGGAAGTCGAGGCCGGCCAGCTCCCCCTCCGGCGGGGCGACGAGGCTGCCCCGGCTCTCGGGGGCGTAGCCCTCGAGGTTCACGCGCACGGAGTAGGTCCCCCCCGGCACGGAGGGGATCTCCCAGGTCCCGTCGGCGAGGCTGTACCCGACCAGCTCGGGGATCCAGAACCAGCCGCCGCCGTCCTGGGGGGACCACTGGCGCTCGAGCTGGAAGGAGACCCCGGCGAGCGGCTCCCCGTCCTCGTCCTTCACCGTCCCCTTGAAGGCGGCGCCGGACTGGAGCAGGATGCGGATGGAGACCTCCGACCCGGACCGGACCTCCAGGGGATCGGAGCGGCTGAGGGCGAAGCCCTCGGCGACGGCGAAGAGCCTCCCGCCGCGCATGGCCGGGACCGCCTCGAGGACGAACCTCCCCTCGGCGTCGGCGGTGGCGGTGTCCTCGGGGACGCCGGTCATGAGGTCCCCGGGGTCCCGCCCGACCCGGGCGCCCGCGGCCGGGGAGCCGTCGGGCCTGAGCACGACCCCGGTGACCTTCCCCCCCTTGCCGATCTCGATGTCCTTCTCGACGTCCTGGGAGGGGTCCCCCTGGATCTGGAGCCACTGCCACTGCTCGGGGTAGCCGGGGGCGGAGACGCGGAGCGACAGGCCCCACTGCCCCGAGGGGGAGGGGATCTCGTACTTCCCGTCCTCGCCGCTCACGGCGCTCTTGGCCTCGTCCCAGGTCCTGATGTTCGCCTGCGCCACGGGGACCTTGGTCTCGGCGTCGAGCACGCGGCCCTTGAGCATCCCCCCCTTGACGACGGGGATCTCCTTGACGGTCTCCTTCCCCTCGAAGACCTCGATGTCCTCGAGGTTCACGCGGCGGTGCTCGGGGGGGACGATCTCCATCCAGAGGCGGCCGGGCGGTACCGAGAGGTACCGGGACTCCCCCTTCGCGTCGGTGCGGCCGGCCTCGTACCAGTCGCCGCGCTGGCTCCAGCCGGAGACGTAGCACTCCTTGACCGGCTCCCCCGTCACGGCGTCCACGACCTTGAGGAGGAGGGTGCCGCCGCTCTTCAGGTTGAACTCGAGGCGGGAGCCGGTGCGGGCGGGCTTGCGCTCGGAGGCGTACCCGGGGGCGCGGGCGACGGCGGAGAGGTGGGCCTTCGGCAGGGGGCCGAGGACGAACTCCCCGTCCCTGTTGGTGCGGGCCTCGGCGAGGACCTCCCAGCGGGACTTCCGCCACCGCTCGGCGGAGACCGTGGCGCCGGCGACGGGCTTCCCGGCGGCGTCCCTCACGATGCCGCGGAGGGATTCCTCCTTCGGGTGCTCGGGGAGGGCGTCGGGGTCCTTCTCCTTCCTCCCCTCCTCCTCGGGCACGACCTCGGGGAAGAGGTCGGCGGAAGGCCCCCGGACGCCGCCGAGGGAGGCGGGGAGGGCGCGGCGGACGACGGTGCGCACGCGCTCGGAGCCGAGGCCGAGGGCGAAGATGCCGAGCAGGCAGGCCGCCACCACGATGGCCAGCCAGGAGCCCCGGATGTTGTCCAGCCTCCGCTTGGGCATGCCGGCGCCCGCTCCTCCCCTGGGGAAGCGCCCAGTGTAACGGATGGCGCCGGGGCGGGGGGGCCCCCCGGTCCGGGGGGCGGGAGCGGCCGGGGGGAGGGGAGGTCCGGAGGGGAGGGACCGCTAGGGCAGGAACTTCCCCGGGTTCTTCAGCTTCGCCGGCAGGTACTCCTCCATCACGAAGTCGAGGCCGAACTTCGCGAAGGCCTGCTGCTCGGCGCGGACCCCCATCTTCAGCAGGTGCTCCACCGCCATCTTCCACTTCGGGTGGACCTCGTAGAAGGGGTCGTTCTTCAGCGCGTCCTCCGCCCGCTTGATGTCCATCTCCTTCAGCGGGTGGGTCGGCAGCTTGAAGTCCACGATGTCCTGCGGCGACACCCCGAGGAAGGAGGCCTTCGGAACGCAGAAGAACCGGTTGATGTGGGCCGCGTTCCCCGAGCCGACCTTGAGCGTCCGGTAGATGTTCGCGAAGCCGTAGGGGTCGCAGTCGGTGAAGGCGTAGACGGGGATCCGGTGCTCGTCGGAGAGCCGCCGGATGAACCGCCGGCAGGCCCGCGTCGGCACCCCCCCCATCTCCACGAGGATGCAGTTGGCCGTCCTCCAGTACTCCCCGGTGTTCAGCCGGTCGAAGGTGCCGCCTGTCTCGATCACCAGGATGAACCTCGCCTTCGTCTCGAAGCCGAGGTGCTCCACGTTGCTCGGGACCGTGTAGGCCCCGGAGCCGAAGTTCGTGCAGTCGATCCGGAGCGGCTCCCCCGTGTTCCGCCGGCGGTCGAGGATGGTGAGCGCCCCCGCCACGGAGCCCCCGTGCTCCTCGGGCTTGAACCGGAGCATCTCCCGGTTCACCCCGTGCACCGAGAACATCGCCTCGATGTCGTCCATCACCGCGTCGGATTCCGGCTGCTCGTCGAACTTGGCGTCGTCCCAGTTCTTCGAGATGTAGTAGGCCTCCCTCTTGGTGGCCTCCCGGTCCTCGAGGACGTGCTGGCGGCTCAGCGCCATCATGCGGAGCGTCTGGGCGAAGGACTTGGCCGTGTTGACGGTGAGCGTGCGCACCGCCTTGCGCTTCCCGATCTCGAAGTAGCCGACCTTCTGGTCGTAGCGCACGTTGGCGAGCGCCCGGATGGGGAAGTCGAGCTCCGGCTTCGCCTTCCGCTGGATGGAGGCGTGGACGTCCCTCGCGACCTCCTCCACCGCCGCGAGCACCGTGCGGTCCCGGTCGTCCATGGCCTTGCGGGGCCCCTTCGCCTTCGCCACGGCTCCTCCTCGGTTCCGCCCCGCGCGGGGCTACAGCGCCCGGCTCTTCTCCAGCACCTCGGTGAGGTTGCGGGTCGCGGCCTTCTCCGCCTTCTCGTCCAGCGTGAGGATCTCCTTCAGCGCGATCACGATGTGGGGCAGGTAGGCCGCGATGTAGTCCTTCTTCTTCTGCGCGTCGGCGAGGCGCCGCTGGCGGGAGAGGTGCTGCCCCAGGTTCCGCCCGCACTCCATGACCGCGAGCCGGATCTCCTTGAGGATCTCCGGGTAGTGGGCGATGGCCTCCTTCGACTCGCTCGTGAAGGGGACCCACACCGAGGCGAGGTGGACGAAGACGAGCAGGGGGCCCGTCGGCAGCGCGCCGCGGCTCTGGTCCACGCCGTAGTTCCGCCAGGGGCAGGAGAGGACCGCCTTGCTGACCGCGCAGGCGGACTGCTGGTAGAGGAGCGGCACCCGGTTGGCGAAGCGGAAGACCGAGGCCAGCTCGTCCGCCGGCGCCCCCTCGCCCCCCCAGGCGATGCCCGCCTCGACGACGAAGGGGTTCCCCCGGTAGACGGAGGGGGGCCGCGTCACCGCGTGGACGAAGGCGCCCGGCCGCTCCCGGAGGAGGGCCTTCTCCACGGCCCCCTCGCCGATGGGCGAGACGCAGTCCGTGGGCGGGTTCATGATCCGCACCTCGGAAAGGGACCGGTGCAGGTTGTCCGCCTCCTCGCGGGCGATGCGGGCGACCCAGGCCTCGGGCGCGAGGCCGGCCCTGCGGCAGATCTCCACCGCCGTCGGCCCGGAGACGCGGGAGAACTCGTGCTGGAGGAAGGCCTTGAGCTTCCGGTGGGTCGTCCCCTTCATCATCTGGATGAGCATGCCGAGCTCGACGCCGTAGGGGTGGGGCTGGATCTCCCTCGGGGCCTCGGGGAGGTCCTTCACGGCGCGCTCGATGAGGGTCTCGGTCCCCTCGGGGTCGCGGTAGCGGATGGTGACGTGCGGGTTGGCGAGCGCCGTCTGGCGCAGGTAGTCGTCCACGCTGCGGGCGCCCTTCTGGTACTTCGCCTCCAGCTCGATCTCGACCCGCGTGCCGGTGTCGTGCTCCCGGTCCCAGGGGATCTCCTCGTCCTTCGTGATCTCCGGGGTGTTCTTCCGCAGGTCCATGTGCATCTCGATGAAGTGGGCCGGCTTCTTCCGCGAGGTGCGGGACCAGATCCGCACCGGCTTCCCCGTGGTGAGCTGGCCGTACATGCCGGCGGCGGAGATGCCGATGCCCTGCTGGCCGCGGGACTGGCGGAGGCGGTGGAACTTCGAGCCGTAGAGGAGCTTGCCGAAGATCTTCCCCACCTGCTCCCGGACGATGCCGGGGCCGTTGTCACCGACCGACACGAGGTAGCGCTCGGGGGCGGCGGCGGCGCCGCGGCGCTTCGGGCCGGCGTCGGCGTCCTCGTCCTCGTCGGCGGGGGCGGGGGCGGGGGCGGGGGGTGCGGCGGCGGCGGGGGCGGCGAAGAGGGGCATGTCGCCCGCCGGGGCGGCGGCGGCGCCGCCCCCGTTCGGGCTCCCGTTCCCGGCGGCGCCGTTCCCGTTGCGCTCCGTCACCCGCCGGATCTCCACCTCGACGACGGGGAGGATCCCCGCCTCCTCGCAGGCGTCGAGCGCGTTGTCCACGGCCTCCTTCACGGTGGTGAGGAGGGCCTTGCGGGGGTTGTCGAAGCCGAGCAGGTGGCGGTTCTTGGTGAAGAACTCGCTGACGGAGATCTCCCGCTGGCGCCCGGCCATCTCCTCGGCGGTGACGCGGGCGGCGGGCTTCCGGGCCCTGGCCCCGCCCTTCGCGGCCCCGGGGGGAGGGGTCTCCTCCTCCGCCTTCCTCTTCTTCGCGGTCATCCCGGGATGGTACCGCTCCCCCGGGACGGGGAGGAGCAATCGCAAGGAATGGCGGACGCCGGGGGGAATCCCCCCCACCGGTGGGGGTCGGCTCCGCCTCCGGGGCCTCCCCTGCCGATGAAGGGGGGATGGACCCGAAACCCCGCCGCCGCTTCCCCCACGGACTCGGCTTCCTGATCGCGCTCACCCTCTTCGGGGGCGGGGTCGGGGCCGCCTACGCCTCGCCTCCCGGGAGATCCCTCGCGGCCGACCGGGTGCGGGCCGCGGTGGAGCTGCTCCTGGCGAAGGCCCGGACCGCGGGGGAGCGGATCCCGGAACTCCTGCCGGAGGGGGGGGGAGGCGGCGGCGCCCCCATCGCCCTCTCCGGCTCCCCCGTCCCCCGCCCCGGCCGTGGAGGCGCCGGATTCCCCCCTCCGCACCGTGGTCCGCGTGGTGGACGGGGACACGCTGGAACTCGACGGGAAGGAGAAGGTCCGCCTCACGGGCATCAACACGCCGGAGAGCGTGGACCCGCGCCGGGCGGTGCAGTGGTACGGGAAGGAGGCGGCGAAGCGGGCCCGCGAGATGGTCGAGGGACGGCGCGTGCGCCTGGAGTTCGACGTCGAGCGGAAGGACCGCTACGGCCGCACCCTCGCCTACGTCCACCGGGAGGACGGCCTCTTCGTGAACCTGGCGCTGGTCGAGGAGGGCTACGCCTTCGCCTACCGGTACCCGCCCAACGTCCGGCACGCCGAGCGGTTCCGGGAGGCGGAGCGCGGCGCCCGGGAGGGGGCGCGGGGCCTCTGGAGCGACGCGGCGAAGGCCGCGGAGATCGCGCCGAAGAGGAGGTGAGGGCGGGCTAGTTGTCCCGCCCCTGGAACTCCCCCGTCCGGGTGTCCACCTTGATCCGCTCCCCCTTCTCGATGAAGAGGGGGACCTTCACGACGAGGCCGGTCTCCACCGTGGCGGGCTTGAAGACGTTGGAGACGGTGTCCCCCTTGGACCCCGGGTCGGTGTCCTTGATGGTGAGGACCACCACGGGGGGCAGCTCCACCCCGATGGCCACCCCGTCGTGGAAGGTGACCTGGATCTCGTCGTTCTCCTTGAGGTAGTTCAGCCCGTCCCCGATCTCGTCGTCGGTGAGGATGACCTGCTCGTAGGTGGTCGTGTCCATGAAGCAGTACCCGGCGGGGTCCTTGTAGAGGTACTGCATCTGCTTCTTGTCGAGGTAGGCGGTCTCGACGGAGTCCGTGGAGCGGAACCGGTGCTGCTTCTTGGAGCCGGTCCGGAGGTTCTTCATGGTCACCTGGACCATCCCGCGCCAGTTCCCCGGGGTGACGTGCGTGGACTCCATGATGTTCCAGAGGTCGCCGTCCATGATGATGACGTTGCCCCTCTTCAGTTCGGTCGCGTTCGGCAAGGCGGTTCTCCTCTTCGTGCTCCGCGGGCGCGTGCGCCGCGGGGCCCCTCCCGGGGGGAGGGGAGTCCGGGGATTCGGGGCCTCGGCCCCATGGGGAAACCCCCAGTGTAGCCCGCTCCCCGCGCCCCGGGGAAATTCCCGTCAGGCGGGCACGAGGGAGAGGGTCGCCGCCCCGGCCGCGCCCGCGCCCGGGTCCGGGTCCGGCCGCTCCCGTCCGGCGATCACCGCGGCCGGCTCCCGCCCGCTCCTCCTCGCCCGCAGGACGAGGGCCGCCATGACCACCCGCGAGGCCGCCGGCGTGAGCTCCTCCTCCAGGGCCGCCAGCCCCGGTACGAGGGCCGAGGCCCGCCCCTCCCGGCGGCGGCGCCGCGGCACCCAGAGGCGGCCGATCCGCTCGAGCCGCTCCGCGAGGGGGGGATGCGTCGAGAGGGCCGCCTCCGGCGCCTCCCGGACCTCCCGCATCACCCGCCGCCGGTCGTCGGGGTGGAGCCCGCGGATGGCGTCCCGGGTCTCGAGGAACAGGTTCCGGGGGGGCTCCCCCTTCCGGATGCCGGCCAGGAGCCTCCGGCCCGCCATCCGGAAGAAGAGCCTCCGGACCGCCGCCGCCTTGATCAGGGCCCTCCCGTAGACGGGGGCCGTGCAGGCCCGGGCGGCCAGGGCGTCGGCGAGGATCTCCTGCCGCCGCCGGATGCGCGCCGTGGCCACGGTGAAGAACGCCCCGTAGGCCCGCGCCCAGAGGTAGACGGGGCTCAGCCAGCGAAGGGGGCCGGTGCGCTCGAAGGCCGCCTGGAGGTTTCCGACCCGCGCGTCGATGACCGCGAGCCGCTCCCCCCGGTGGACGTCCTGCCCGAGGAAGTGGGCGAACTCGTGGACGAGGATGGAGGCGAGTTCCGGCACCGTCAGGGCCCGGAGGCAGGGGAGGCCGACGAGGAGGACCTTCACCGGGCGGCAGTAGAGGATCCCCCCGCGGAAGACCCGCGTGACCCCGACGTTGGGGAGGGCGGTCACCCGGATCTCCCCCACCGGGCCGATGCCGGCCACGCGGCGCGCCTCGTCCACCAGCGCCCGGAGCCCGGGGGCCTCCTCGCGCCCCAGCAGCCGCCCCGGCGCCCCCTCCCTCCCCCGGACCCGGAGGGAGAGGAGGAGCATGGCCATCATGGCCGCCGCCCAGACGGAGACGGCCGGGGGCCAGCGGAGGTGGAGGGAGGCCACGAGGAGGACCGGGAAGCCCGCGAACATGGCCGCCATGGAGGCGTACCACCCCCCCTCGAGGAGGGCGAAGACGACGAGGTGGGCGCGGGGCCCGCCGGCGGGCGAGGAGCCGTTCCCGTTCACCGTGGAAGTGTATCCCGGGCGCGTCAGGCCCGCGCCGTGAGGATCCTCGTCGGGTCCGAGAGCCCCGGGTCGGCCGCCCGGATCTTCCCGAAGCCCGCGGCCCGGACCGCCGCCTCCACCTCCTTGAGGGAGTGGCAGCGCCCCTCCCTCGTCGTCAGGAGGAGCTGGACGTCGTAGAGGGCGTTCTCCAGGGGGCCCGGCCCGCGATCGTCGAGGAACCGGTCCCGCACCACGAGGAGTCCTCCCGCCTTCAGGGACCGCCGCACCCTCCGCAGGAGCCTCCGCGCGTCCTCCAGGGAGAAGGAGTGGAGCGCGTCGGAGAGGAAGGCCGCGGAGAACCGCCCCTCCGGCAGGTCGTCCCGCAGGGGTCCCCGGGGACGAGGCGGATGCGGGCCGCCTCCGCCTTCCCGGCGAGGTACTCCCTCCCCACCGCGACGGAGGCCGGGGTGTCGAGGACGGTGATGGCCAGCCGGGGGTGGGTCCGGGCGAAGTGGTGGGCGTGGACCGCCGGCCCGTCCCCGAGCAGGAGCAGCGACTTCGCGCTCCCCAGGTCCAGGAAGTTGGCCAGGACCGGGGCCCAGCGGCGGGCGGAGTCGCGGCGCGCGCGGGCGGCCTGCAGGGCGAGGGGATCCTCGGCCCCGTCCCCCGCCACCACCACCGGCTTCCCCGTGCGCACGCTGTCCTCGAGCTGGGCCCAGGCCTTGAACCGGGCGGCCCTGTGGCGGAGGAGATCGGACAGGGAGAACTCCCCCCCCTCGGTGAGGAGTTCCCGGGCCCCCGGGGCGAGGCGGACCCGGCGCCCCTCCCGCTCGAGGAGGTGCATCCCCACGAGCGCGACGAGGAGGCGCTCCACCGCCCCGGGGTCCGCCCCGATGCGGCGGGCGACGGCGGCGGGGGTGGCGCGGCGGCCCGCGAGGGCCTCGAAGACCCCCAGCGAGGCCGCGGCCAGCAGGACCCGCGCTCCGTGGTAGGAGGTGGCGCCGAGGACGTCCCGGACCGTCAGCGTGCGTCGGACCATGCACCGCCCTCCCGACGGGAGGAGCCTACCATCCCGCCGGGCGGGCCTCCGAGGGATGGGGCGGGGGAAATGCGGACGCCCCGCGGCCTCGCGGCCGCGGGGCGTCGTTGTCGGCGGAGTCCCCGGAACGGTGACCGGCGCGGGTCCGCGCACAGGGCATGGGCTTCGGAACCGGCCGGCGGAGGAACCCGGAACCCCGCCTTGAATTCGCCGGATCGGCGGGACCCCCGGTCGGGGGCCCCGCCTCCCCGTTTCGCCCTAGAAGTCGACCTGGAAGCGCAGGACCACGGACTTCACGTCCCCCTCCGTGTCCGAGTCCCAGCGGACCTCGTGCAGCACGAAGTCGAGCATGACGCGGGTGTTGGTGTTGAGGTACCAGTTGAGGCCCACCGTCCAGTCGCTGGCGACGCCGCCCTGGACGCCGTCGTCGTCGAGGTCCACCTTGGCGTACCGGAGCGCGACCTCGAAGGCGCCGCCGAGGGTCTCGCCCTCGAAGGTCGTCTTCGGCTTGACGCGGCCGAAGGTCCCGTTCTTGTAGGGGCGGGACTCGCCGGTCAGGAAGTAGGAGCCGGCGAGGTAGAAGCCGGAGAACTCGGGGTCCGGGGAGCCCGCCACGTCCGGGTGGCCGTCGATGGAGGCCCGGTAGTACTCGCCCTGGACCGAGAAGGGCCCCATCACCCAGGCGCCCTCGAGGCCGAGGATGGTCTCGTTGTCCACGGAGATCACCTTCGTGTCGAGGGTCCGGGGCGTGAAGGGGGTCTCGGGCCGGGCGCGGAAGCGGTCGGATTCGGCGTCGGGGCTGCGGAGCTGCGCCGACCCGCCGACGTGGAAGAGGGTGCCGTCGTCCTTGTTCTTGAAGGGCACCCAGGTGACCCTGCCGGAGAAGCCGTGCTCCACGCGCGCGGCGCCGGTGCCGCCGTCCCAGAAGTCGCCCACCGCCCAGGTGATGTCGCCGTCCTGGTAGTTGTTGAAGAACTGGAAGCCGTGGTTGTGGGCCGGGACGAAGGCGTTCGTGGCGATGGAGCGCTCGGTGAAGGTGATGTACTTGCTGGAGGTCAGCTCCTCGAGGCCCACCGGCTCCTTGAAGTAGCCCACCTGGAAGTTGCCCACGGCCGGCAGGCCGGAGAACCCGATGAGGTTGTCCTTGTAGGCGTAGCCGGTGTCGGAGAAGTCGATGACGTTCTTGTAGAAGACGTTCTTGAAGATCGTCCCCTCGAACTCGACGCGCAGGCGGCGGAAGCCGGAGAGGGCGTCGAAGTCGCCGGCCTTCGCCTCGACGTCGTCGTCGGCGTCGGGGAAGACCATGTCGTACATGATCCGGCCGCCCACCTTGAGGTGGAAGGCCTTGTCCGCGGTCTGGAAGTTGAGGCCCTCCTTCCAGAACACGCGGAAGTCGTCCTTGGAGGCGTCCGTCTTCTTCGCCTCGTCGGCGGCGAGGTACTTCATCACCTGCGCCTCGATGCCCGACCCGCCCTGGACGACGGCGAGCTGCGACTTGAGTCCGTTGATCTCGAGGCGCTGGGCCTCGAGCTCGGCGAGGACCTCCTCGAGACGCCTCTCGGCCTCGGTCTTCCCGCCGGCGGCGTCCGCGGCGAAGGCGCCGGGGGCCGAGGCGAGGAGGCCGGCCGCGAGGGCGAGCCCGCCTGCGATGCGCTTCATGCTGTTCCTCCTGGAAGGTCTCCGGGGCGATGGGCCCTGCCCTGTGGGCCCCCTGCGCCTCCGGACGTGGACTGGATGATGGGGGAGCCCCGTGAGGGCTCCGTGAAGACGGGGCAAGGGGGCCGCAGAACCTGGCCCGGGAATCGAGCCGCCCCTGGGAAGGTCCCCGGGGCGGCCCCGGCGCGGCGGCGGTCGGCCCGGGAGGGGATCCCGCCGGGCGACGCCCTTGCGGGATGGCGGGGCCATCGAGCCCCTCCCGGGGATTCCCTCCCCGACGGCAGATGCCAACGGGGCTCCGAGGGTCCCCCCCTCCCGCCGGTCACCGCCGGACCCTCGACCACCGGCCTACCCCTCCTTGACGAGGCGCACGGGACTGTCGTAGAAGGACACGCTCCCGCCGATGGGGTCCACGAGGCACGTGTTCTTCAGGTGCGGGTCCACCGCCATGGCGGCGTTGGCGTGGACGCCCGCAGCGCGGCGCGGGTCCCCGGGGATCCTCTTCCCGTCGATCCAGGCGTCCGACGAACCGTAGGCCCAGTGGCCCTTGCCGAGGGAGAAGGCCACGACGCCCGGGCGCAGGCCCTCGGTGACCGAGACCGCACCCACCATGGGCTTCTCGGTGCCGTTCCGGAGGTCCCAGACCCCGCGCGGATTGCTCGCGGAGACGACGCGGACGCGCTGTCCCTTCGCGATCCCGAGCCTCTTCGCATCGGCGGAGTTCACCAGGATCTCGTTCGACGGTTGGACCTGCGTCAGCCAGTCGTTGGCGACGGTCCGCGACTTGGTCTGGGTGATGACCCGGTAGGTGATGAGGGTCAGGGCGTCGGGATCCCCCGAGCCGGGGACGGGCTTCCCGAGGAGGTCCGCCACGGGGAAGTAGGCCGCCACCCCGGCGAGGGGCTTCCCCGACATCGCCGACTTGGCCCGGGCCACCTTCTCCAGGTAGAGGTTCAGCGTCTTCCCGTACTTGTTGGCGAACTTCTCCCCGGAGAACGCCTTCTCGCTGTCCTGGAACCTCCCGCCCCGGTTGAGGACGTACACCACCCTCTTCCAGTGGGCCTCGCCCGCGGCCTTCTTCCATCGCTCCGCGTCGAAGACCGTCGCGGGAAGGTGCTTCCGCGCCTCCAGGAAGGCGGCGACCTCCGCGTCGTCGGCCTCCGGGAGCGCTTCCCCGGGCCCGTCTCCGGAGGCCACGTTGGCGGCCATCTTGAGGTACACGTCCTCGGCCCGGGCGAGCGGAAGTTCCTTCCCGAGGCCGTCCGGTCCGTAGCCGGGGAGGCCGAGTTTCGCCGCCAGTCCGATCAGCATGGCCTCAAGGGACAGGGGCATCTCCTCGCCGAAGACCCGGACGGTCCCGTTGGGCGAGGCGATGGCCGGGTTGCGGATCGGCTGGACCTTCTCGGCGATGGAGGGGTGGCTGCCCTGGAACTCCCACCGCTCGAGGTACCCGGTGTCGGGGAACACGTAGTCCGCGTAGAGGGTGGTTTCGCCGATCGTGATGTCGCAGGCCACCACCAGGGGGAGCCTCGACGGGTCCGCGAGGACCTCGATGTTGGTGTTCCCCGCGGGCAACGCGTAGGCGGGATTGGCCATGTAGAGGAACAGGGCCTTCGCCGGGTAGGGATAGGCGTCCCCGATGGACGGGATGATCTCCTGGTAGATGTCGCTCGCGAACGGGTACCAGTTGCGCTTCGCCGGGTACCCCGAGAAGACCGTCGATTCCTCGTAGGAGGCCTCGTGCCGGATGACGGAGAGGCCGAAGGGGACCGCCTTGGCGGGGTGGAGCTTCGCGAGGGGGTAGGGCTGCCCGGGCTTCCCGCCCGCGTGGTCGAAGGTGGTCGCCTTCAGGAGCCCGCCCTTCCAGTCGAAGTTCCCGACGAGGGCGTTCAGGCTGTAGATCGCCAGCACGTTGTAGAAGCCGTTGGTGTGCTGGGAGGCCCCCCGGTGCAGGTCCGCCACGGCGCGCTTCCCGTGGGAGGTGAACTCCCGCGCCAGTTCCTCGAGGACGGAGGGCTCCAACCCGCAGAGGGCCGCCCACTCCGCGAGCGTCCGGGAGTTGGCCGACTCCCGGAGGATCTGGAGGGAGGTCTTCACCCGGATCCCGGAGACCTCCCCCGTGAAGAGGAGGTCCCCGGTGATCGCCATGGAGTCGTCGTCGGGGTCCACCGCCCGGGGAGTCCCGCCCTGCAGCACCACGAAGGGGTCGAGTTCCCAATCGGGCCCGGTCGCGGCCTTCTTCTTCCTCTTGTCGTCGATGTCGATCTCCGATGCGCGCAGCAGAGAACCGTCCTCCTTCACGAGCCACGCGGCGTTGGTCCACGTGGACTCGCCGGCCGCCTTCGCGGCGGCCTTGTTCGCCGCGGAGAGGAACTTCGCGTCGTGGCGCCCGTTGTCGAGGATCCAGCGGATCATGCCGAGGGCCAGCGCCCCCTCGGTCCCGGGCTTCGCGGGGACCCACTTCCAGGCCTTGGCGGCGATCTTCGAGAACCTCGGGTCCACGACCGCGATCTTGACCTTCCCCTCGACGAGGTTGGCCATGAGCTTGCGGGCGTGGTGGGTGGGGCCGTAGCCGCCCTCGATGTAGGCCGAGCCGATGGCGATGAGGAACTCCACGTTCGCCGTGTCGGCCTGCCAGTAGGCCTTGCCGCCGCCGGTGAACTTGCCCTCCGAGAACTGGTCGCTCATGGCCTTCCCGGTGAAGTAGAGGGAGCCCTGGCACACCGTCGTGTGTCCGTGGGCGTTCACGGATCCGAAGGAGTCCGACACGAACCGCTTGATGAACTCCGACCTCCCTCCCTTGAGCCTCCCCCATGCGAACACGAACTGGTTGTTCCTGGGGCCGAAGTCGGGGTGGTCGGGGTCGATCAGGGCCTGGAGGTGGTCGGCGAACTTCTCGCGGAACTCCGCCAGGGCCTTCTTCCTGTCGTCCGGGGCCTTCTTCTTCCGCAGGGCGGAGACGGCGTCCGAAATCTCCTTGGCGACCTTCGGGTCGCGGAGCGCGAACAGCGACCGGAGCCCCGCGACTTCGCGCCCTTCCTCACCCGGGACCTTCGCGAAGAGGCGTCCGCCCTCCACGATCTCCTCGAGGGCCTTGTCGAAGGGGACGGTCTCCCAGCGGTTGGAACCCCGGGGTCCGGAGCGCTTCAGGACCGAGGTCACGCGGTAGGGGTCGTGGGCCGTCTGGATCCCCGACTGCCCCTTCGGACACAGAGAGCCCTCGACGAGGGAAGACTGCGCCAGGGGGGTCGCGTAGGGGAGCGAGGGCACCATGGTCCACGGGCTGTAGGGGTTCCCGTCGATCTTGACGGCGCTCCCGTTGCGCGTGTGGACGCGGATGCCGCACCCCGTGTTGCACTGCAGACACACGGTGCGGATGTCGGCATCCGGGAGACCTCCCGGGGGCGATGCCGGCGGGGCCTTCTCCTCGCCAGCGAGGGCGACCGCTGCCCTGGTCGAGGCGACGGCGCTTCCGGCGGCGAGCGCGGCCCCGGCGAGGAACCCCCGGCGGGAGTCCCGGAACTCGTCTGGCAAGCCGCCTCTGTTCTTGGGCATCCTCGTTTCCTCCCTCGTTCCGCGGCCCGCGTCGCCTCCCGTCACCGGCCGAACTCGTGGCACCGCAAGCAGTCCTGACGTGGACGGTTGGAGAGGGGGGGCGGTGCCTCCTTCTCGTCCTCGGCAGGCCAGTCGTCCAGGAAGTGGACGCGGGGGCTCGTCCCCTTGTCCGGATGGAGCCTCCGGCAGGCTCCCGTGGCGACCCTCTCGGAGACGAGGCTTTTCGGATCGGCCAGGTCCCCGAATTGCATGGCGAGCCCCGTGCAGGTGGACACGCAGGCAGGGAGGCGTCCGGCATCGACCCTGTGCAGGCAGAAGTGGCACTTCCTCGTCGAGCCCTTCGTCTCCCCGCGGGTCCAGGTCCTCCCGTACTCGGGGACGGGTCGCGTCTCGTAGTCCTGAACGGCGGGCGTCCCGTCCGTGTGGTTCCGACCTTCGTCGAGGTAGAGGGCCGTGTAGGGGCATGCCTTCCGGGCCACCTCGAACACCTCGCGTCCCTTCATCTTCGCGTAGTCGATCGTCACGACGCCCTCGACCGTCCTCCCCATGGCCCCGGGGACGACGCGGTTGGCAGCCTCCACGCAGGGGGGCTTCTCGCACTGCATGCAGTTCGTGGGCATGAAGGAGGTCCGGACGTCGGGGTAGTCCCCGTAGGAGTCCTCGAAGACCCTCCTGTAGGTCACCCCCGAGGGCAGGTTGTTCTCGGCGACGCAGGCGACCGTGCAGGCGTGACACCCGATGCACCGGCGCGTGTCGATGACCATCCCCCAGCGCCGCTCCTCCGGCTTCCTGGCGAGGGCCCTTCGGAGGTCCCGGAGCATCCGGAGGGTCTCGCCCGGTCCCTCGGGCACCGGGGGGGCGGGACCGCCTGCCTCTTCCGCCGGGGCCCCGGCGGCGGCGATGCCTCCGACGGCGGCCCCGACGCCGGCGCATGCGGCACCCACGAGGAGCCCCCTGCGTGACAGGAGGCCGGACTCTTCTCCCGATGGCTTCATTCCTCGCCCTCCCTGCAGCGGCCCAAGGCTGCACCGCATCCTCATCCGGCTCACGGGCCGGAGCTCCGATTGCGGACTGGCGAAGTCGCCCAGCAACCGACGGGCCCCGCGGGGGGAGATTGACGCCCGGCAAGGAACCGGGGTGACGGGCGAGTGGTCGCGAGTTCGGTTTGGGGAGGAAGCCCGGTCGGAGGGGGAAATTCCCTGCACCCGTTTGGATTAACCCCCAATCTCCGTTGATGGGAGAGGCCGTTGCCTCCGCCTCACGGCCCGCCGGAAGGGGGAAGGGGGGCGAGTCCTCGGCGGGGTGGAGGGGCCGGCGGTGACCGGCGGGAGGGGAGGGCCCTCGGAACCCCGGTGGCTTCTCCCGGCGGGGAGGGAGTCCCCGGGAGGGGCTCGATGGCCCCACCATCCCGCAAGGGCGTCGCCCGGCGGGGTCCCCTCCCCGCCGGAGGCGGCGCGAGGCCGTGGAGCGGGGGAACGCCTCCTCCGAAGGGAGAAGGGGAGCCGCCCTCGGGATCCGGAGCGGAGCGCTCAGGAACGGTCTTGCACCCCCGCGAAGAGGGGGCAAGGGGGCCGCAGAAACCGGGGAGGGCCCCTCCCGGCTCCTCTCAGCCCGCCAGCCCCCCGTAGATCCACCCCGCGAGGGTCGAGAAGACGAGGACGAGCCCCGCGTAGGCGAGGGTCTTCCTCGTCCCGAGCACGCCGCGGATGACCAGCAGGCTCGGGAGGGAGACGGCCGGTCCGGAGAGGAGGAGCGCCAGCGCCGGCCCCTGCCCCATGCCGGACCCGATGAGCCCCTGGAGGATGGGGACCTCGGTGAGCGTGGCGAAGTACATGAGGACGCCGAAGAGCGCCGCGAAGAAGTTGGCGGCCAGGGAGTTCCCCCCGACGAGGTCCCGGATCCAGCGCTCGGGGACGATGCCCGCGTCCTCGCCGGGGCGGCCGAGGAGGAAGCCGGAGACGAGGACGCCGGCCAGCAGGAGCGGGAGCATCATCTTCGCGTAGGTCCAGGTCTCCTCGACCCAGGTCCTCCGCTCCTCCGCGCCGTACCGCTTCCAGGCCAGGAGGAGCGTGGCCGCGAGGCAGGCCCCGGCGAGCCACCACTTCACGGTCCAGACGGCGTGGAGGACCCCCCCGGCCTCCGCCGGCCTCGACCAGTTGGCGAAGACGAGGAGGCCGACCATCGCCCCGAGGATGGCGGCCGCCCGGCCGATCCCGGCCTCCCCCTCCGCCGCGAAGGGGTCGGGGCCGTTCTCGATCCGCTCCTCCTCCTCCCCGCGGAAGAGCGCCCCCATGGACAGCCCGATGACGACCGCGAACAGGATCGCCCCGAGGCCCCGGGCGAGGCCGATCTCCCACCCGAGCACCCGCGCCGTCAGGACGATGGCCAGCACGTTGATGGCCGGTCCCGAGTACAGGAAGGAGGTCGCGGGCCCGAGCCCGGCGCCGCGGCGGTAGATCCCCGCGAAGAGCGGCAGGACGGTGCAGGAGCAGACGGCCAGGATCCCCCCGGAGACCGAGGCCACGGCGTAGGCCACGACCCGGTCCGCCTTCGCCCCGAGGTACCGCATCACCGCGCCCTGGGAGAGGAAGACCACGATCCCCCCGGCGATGAAGAGCGCCGGGACGAGGCAGAGGATCACGTGCTCGCGGGCGTAGTCCCCGAGGAGGCGGAATCCCTCGAGGATCGCCCCCTGGACACGGGGCTCCCCGAAGGGGGTGGCCCAGCAGGCGAGGAAGACGCCGGCGAGGAGGAGGAGCTTCGCGCGCTCGGACATGGTTCAGGACCTCGAGAGGAAGACCCAGACGCCGACGGCGGCGATGAGGATCCCGGCCCCCTGCCGGAGCCGCCGCCCGGCCAGGGCGAGACGGGGGGATTCGAGGAGGGTGCGCGCCGCGCCGGCGGACGCCCCCACGGCGAAGAGGAGAAGGCTGTGCCCCAGCGCGTAGACGAACAGGAGGAACGCCCCCCAGGCGAGGCTCGCCCCCGAGGAGGCCACGTAGGCCATGACGACGACGAGGATGGGCGTGGCGCAGGGGGTCGAGACGGCGCCGAAGAGCGCGCCGAGGGCCGCCGCCCCCGGCAGGCCCCTCCAGCGGGGCGTCACGGTCCAGTTCGGGAGCGGGACCTCGAGGAGCCCCGTCAGGTGGACCCCCATGGCGAGGCAGACGACGAGGATCGCGTAGTCCCAGAACCTCCCCGCGTCCCCGAGCAGGCGCCCCGTCAGCGCGGCGGCGACGCCGAGGGCGGCGAAGGACGCGGAGAGCCCCCCGACGAAGGCGAGGGTGAGCGCGATCCCCCGGCCCGCGGAGGTCGCGTCCCTCCGCCCCCCGACGAAGGCCACCACCAGGGGGAGCGTCGCCAGCACGCAGGGATTGAGCGCCGTGAGCACCCCCCCGAGGAACACCGCCCCAGGGGCGAGCCAGGGGGACTCCGCCAGGAGCCGGCGCACCGTCTCCGCCAGGCCCTCCTCCGAGGCGGCGGCGAGGAGGATCAGCGGGTCCATCCGAGCCTCGCCAGCTCCGCCTCCAGGTCCTCCAGGGGGAGGAACCCCTCGTGGCGGAACCGCTCCCTCCCCGCCGCGTCCAGCAGGACCTGGGTCGGGATGAGGTTCACGCGGTGGGTCCTCGCGAGCTCCTCCCCCGCGGGCTCGCGGATGTCCACGATGCGGACCTCCACCTTCCCCTCGTGCCTCCGGGCCAGTTCCTCCAGAACCGGCTTCATCCGCTTGCAGGAGGCTCAGGTGTCCCGGCCGAAGTCGAGCACCCGGGGGAGGGGGGCGGGCGCGGGGGCGGCGGAGGGGGCGGGGGCCGGGGCGGCGGCGGGGGGGGAGCCTGGAGCGGGGCCCGGGCCCTCCCGGCGCGACTCCCGGTAGACCGCGAGCCCCGCCACGAGGACGACGAGCCCCGCCAGCGCGGCGGCGGAGCGGGGGGTCACCGCGCCGCCTCCGGGTGGCGCCGCAGCCAGGCGTCCAGGTCGGATTCCCGGAGGACCCGCCCCTCGACCACCCTCTCCTCGTCGATGAGGACCGTCGGCGTCCGCAGGATGCCCCGGGACGCCATGCTGTTCACGTCCTTGAACTTGACGACCTCTCCCGGGATCCGCCGGTCGGCGAGGAACTTCGCCGCCACCTTCGCCGACTCCTCGCACTTCGCGCAGCCGGGGCCGAACACCTCGACGTAGACGGGCACGGGGCCTCCTCCCCCGGGGATCCGGGGGCCATCAAGGGAGGGCCCTCCGCCGGGGGGGCGCTCGGAGCCTGGTGCGGCACACGGTCCTCGCGCGGTCGCGCACCCCGCGCAGGTCGGGATCGCCCGCGAGGCCCGCGGAGAGGCACCGGAGGGCGGCGCCGGCGAGGAGGCGGCGGTCGACCCGGCGGAGCCGGTAGTTGACCCACCTCCCGTCGCGGACGTCCTCCACGAGCCCCGCGGCGCGCAGGATCCCCAGGTGGCGGGACACGGCCGGCTGCCCCGCGGGGACGAGGGCGGTGATCTCGCAGACGCAGAGGGGCCGGACGGTCAGGGCGGCCAGGATCCGCACGCGGGTGCGGTCCGACAGGGCCTTCCCGATCCGGACGGCGTCGTCGAGGGTCGCCACGGGCCCATCATCCCCCATGTATGCGGATATGTCCATGTGATTGCGCGTCCGGTCACACCGCGGCGGCGGGGGGTCCCCCGGAACCGGGGCGCCCCGCGGCGGGGCGCCGCGGGGCGCGCGCGGACCGCGCCCGGCGGGCTAGAAGCAGACCTGGAAGCGGACCTCCACGGTGTCGACGTCCCCCACGCGGTGGAGGTTCGACATCACGTAGTTGATCATGACCCTCGCGTTGGGGTTGAGGTGCCAGTTGACCCCCAGGGTCCAGGAGTCCATGACCCCGCCGTCCACGCCGTCGTCGTCGAGGTCGAGGACCGAGTAGCGCAGCGCCACCTCCCAGGCCCCCATCCCGCCCTTGCCGTCCCAGTTCTCCTTCGGGCGGATGCGGCCGAAGGCGCCCTTCGAGTACCCCTCCGCGCGGCTCTCGCCCGTGGGGAACCAGGAGACGTAGGCGTACCACCCCCGGTAGTCGGGGTCGCCCCCGGCCGGGCCGGCGTCGGGGTGGGAGGAGTTCGACGCCTGCATCCACTCCGCCTGCGCGGAGAAGGGCCCCATCACCCAGGCGCCCTCGAACCCCAGGAGCGTCCGGTCGTCCACGGAGAAGGTCCCCGTGTCCACGAGGCGGGGGACGAAGGGGGCCTCGGGGCGCTGCTGGTAGCGGTGGGTCTCCGATTCGGGGCTGCGGTCGGAGACGGAGAGGCCGAGGTGGACGAGGGCGGCGTCCTCCTTCTCGAAATAGGGAAGGCCGGCGATCCGGCCGGTGAAATTGTGGTTCATGGGGGCGGTGCCGGTGGAGCCGTCCCAGAAGTCCCCGGCCCACCACCACGCCCGGTTCTCGACGGCGGTCCCCGAGACCATGGCCCCGTGGTTGAAGGCGGGGGCGAAGACGTCCACGGAGGAGCGCTCCTGGAAGGTGGTGAAGTTGCTGCTGGTCACCTGCTCGAGGCTGAAGGGCTCCTTGAAGTACCCGGCCCGGAAGTCCAGGCCGAGGGGGAGGCCCCTGAGGCCGAAGTAGTTGTCCTTCCACGCGTAGGAGGTGCCGGCGAACTCCACGCTGTTCTGGAAGTAGACGGTGCCGAAGAGGGTCCCGCCGAACTCCATGCGGAGGCGGCGGGCGCCGGCCGTCGCGTCGTAGTCCCCCCGGGCCGCCTCGACGTCGTCGTCGGCGTCGGGGAAGACCATGTCGTAGTGGACGCGGCCGCCGATCTTGAGCGTCACGGCCCTGTCCGCGGTCTCGAAGCTGAGGGTGTCCTTCCAGAAGACGCGGAAGTCGTCCTTCGACGGCTCCTTCTTCGCCTCCTTCGCCGCGTCCTCGAGGTACCGGGCGACCACGGCCTCGACGCCGGCCCCGGATTCCACCGTCGCCAATTTCGCCTTGAGGCCGTCGATCTCCAGGCGCTGGCGCTCCAGTTCGGCGAGCACCTCCTCGAGCCTCCTCTCCGTCTCCGTCTTCGGAGGGGCCCCGTCGGCGGGGTCGGCGGCGAGGGCGGCGGGCTGCAGGCAGAGCGCGGCGGCGAGGCCGGCGGCGGCGATGCGCATGGCGTTCCACTCCCTGGGGTGTCCCCGCCGGAGGATCCCCTCGATCTTGAACGAGGGGTTGCCGCTCCGCAAAGATGTCGTCAAGAGAGCGGGCCCCCGGCCAACCACGGGCCTCCTCGGCTCCCCCTTCCGTGCCGCCGCCGGCACGGGGGGAGGGGCGCCCCCCGGGGGGCCTTCCCTCCCGAAGGCGGCACTGCCGCCGGCCGTCTCCCCCCGGAGATGGCGGGCTCCCGTCCCCGTCGGGGCCCGCGCGACCCCGTCCCTCCCGCCCCCCGGTTGGACCTTGTGCGGCCCGCCGACAAGGGTTATGCAAAGGCGGTGTTGTTCCCGGAAGGGAAGGAGGCCCCGTGAACCGCGCCCTCGCCGCCGCCCTCGCCCTCTGCCTCCTCGTCCCCGCCTGCGGGGGGAGGTCCTCGAACCGCGCCGCCATCCAGAACAAGGGCTCGGACACCCTCGTCAACGTCGCCCAGGCATGGGCGGAGCGCTACCGGGACGTGAAGCCGGAGGTCGCCGTCTCGGTGACGGGGGGCGGATCCGGGGTCGGCATCTCGGCGCTCATCAACGGGAACGTGGAGATCGCCAACTCGAGCCGCTCGCTCAAGGATTCCGAACGCGCCCAGGCGAAGGCGAAGGGCATCGAGCCCGTCGAGTTCGTGGTCGGCCACGACGCCCTCGCGGTCTACGTGCACCGCTCGAATCCCCTGGAGTCCATCACCCTGGCCCAGCTGGCCGAGATCTACGGCGAGGGAGGGAAGATCGCCCGCTGGGAGGACCTCGGGGTGACCGTACCCGGCGCCGAGGGGGGGAAGATCGTCCGGGTGAGCCGCCAGAACAACTCCGGCACCTACGAGTACTTCAAGGAGGCCGTCCTCGGGAAGCGGGAGTACGCGCTGGGCTCCCTCGACATGCAGGGCTCCAAGGACGTGGTGGATCTCGTGGCGCGCACCCCGGGTTCCATCGGGTTCAGCGGCCTCGCCTACGAATCCGACAAGGTCCGGGTCCTCAAGGTCTCCGGGGGCGAGGGGAAGCCCGGCGTCGCCCCGACCGTGTCCACCGCCCTGGACGGCACCTACCCCATCGCGCGGCCGCTGTTCATGTACACCCGCGGGCAGCCGGCCGGGGAGGTCCGCGCCTACCTCGACTGGATCCTCTCGGACGCGGGCCAGCGCATCATCCAGGACAAGGGGTACGCCCCCGTCCGCCCCCTGGGCGGCAGGTAGGGGCCCCCGGGGAGGAGCCCGTGACCCACTACGAGGAGCGGCTGGGAAGGGACCTCCAGGTCCTCCGGGAGAAGGTGGCGGCCCTCGGACTCCTGCTGGACGCCGCCCTCGGCTCCGCCGTGAGGGCCTTCCTGGAGCGGGACCGCAACCTCGCCTCGGAGACCATCCTCGGCGACCAGCCCGTGAACCGGGCGACCCGGGAGCTGGACCGCCTCTGCCACGCCTTCGTCGTCCGCCACCTTCCCAGCGCCGGCCACCTACGCACCATCTCGGCGGTCCTTCGCCTGAGCGTCGCCCTGGAGCGCGTGGGGGACTACGCCGTCTCCATCTCCCGGGAGGCCGTCCAGAGCACCTCCCCCACGCCGGTCACGGTGGCCCGCGACATCGAGATGATGGCGGAGCAGGCGAGGTCCGTCCTCCGCCAGTCGCTCAAGGCGTTCCACGAGCAGAGCCCCGACCTCGCCCGCGGCACCATGGCCATGGAGACGCAGAACGACACGGTGTACCGGAAGGTGTACCGGGACCTCCTGGCCGAGGCGGAATCCCGTGACATCCCCGTGCGGGACACCTTCGCGTTCCTGGTCATCCTCGGCCGCCTGGAGCGGATCGCCGACCAGGCCAAGAACATCTGCGAGGAGACCATCTTCGCGGTGACGGGGGAGGTGAAGCGGGCGCGCGCCTTCCGCATCCTCTTCATCGACGACCGCAACGCCGGGGCGAGCCTCCTGGCGGAGGCCGTCGCCCGCAAGGCCTTCCCCCAGGGGGCCTCCTACGCTTCGGCGGGCTGGGACCCGGCCCCCGGGGCGGACCCGGCCGTCCTCGCCTTCATGGACGCCCGCGGGCTCGGAAGCCCCGCCGCGGCGCCGCGGAGGCTCGCGACCTCCCACGAGGACCTGCGCGAGGTGGACGTGGTCGTGGGCCTGGCGCCGGACGCGCTGCGGCGGGTCGAGCACCTGCCCTACGGCACCGTCTTCCTGGACTGGCACCGGGAGGTCCTCGCCGCCGAGGCGGCCGGGGGCGACCGGAACGAGGAGATCTGCCGCCGGCTGGCCTACCGCATCCGGGGCCTCATGGAGACCCTCTGCGGTGAGCACGCAGGATAGGCCCTCCGGGAGCCCCGGGGACGCGGCGGCCGGACCTCCCGACCGCCGGGACCTCGCCTGGTACGTGGACATGGGGGTCCGCGTCCTGGTCTTCGCGGGCGGGATCTCCGCCATCGTCTTCATCTTCGGGATCTTCGTCTTCATCGGGAAGGAGGGGCTCGGCTTCCTCACCGGCCCCTTCCGCCCGGGGGAGTTCTTCGGGTCCACGGCCTGGCGGCCCACCTCCGACTACCCGACCTACGGCATCCTCGCCCTCATGGCGGGGACGGCCAGCGTCACCGGCCTCGCGATGCTGCTGGCGGTCCCCTTCTCCCTGGGGGCGGCGATCTACATCGCCGAGTTCGCGCGGGGGAGGACGCGCGAGACCCTCAAGGTGCTCGTGGAGCTCCTGGCGGCCGTGCCCTCCGTGGTCTGGGGCTTCGTCGGGCTGACCGTGGTCAACCCCGCGATCATCTCCGTGTTCGATGTGCCCGTGGGCCTCGGGGTCCTCAACTCGGGCATCATCCTGGGCCTCATGGCGACTCCCATCATGACCACCCTCGCGGAGGACGCCCTCAAGGCGGTCCCGGACACCTACCGGGAGGCCGCCGAGGCCATGGGCGCCTCCCGCCTCCAGGTGGTGGTGAGGGTGGTCCTCCCCGCGGCCCGCAACGGCCTCGTCGCGGCCGTCCTCCTCGGCGTCGGCCGGGGGTTCGGGGAGACCATGGCCGTCCTCATGGCGAGCGGCCACTCCATCAACGTCCCCACCAGCGTCTTCGACTCGGTCCGGGCCCTCACGGCCACCATCGCGGCCGAGCTGGGCGAGACGGCGGACGGGTCGGACCACTACCGGGCGCTGTTCACCATCGGGATCCTCCTCTTCGTCGTGACCTTCGCCATCAACCTGACCGCCGACCTCTTCCTCCGGGGCCGGGGGAGGAGGTAGCGGTGTTCCAGCCGACCCCCGTCGACCTGCGCAACCGCGCCCGGGAGGGGCTGGTGCGCTGGCTCCTCCTCGGGCTCACCCTCGTCATCATCCTCCCCGTCCTCCTCATCCTCGGGGTGCTGGCCTGGAAGGGGACCCCGGCCCTGTCCCTGGAGTTCCTCTTCACGGAGCCCCGGGAGGCGATGACGGCCGGGGGGATCCTGCCCGCCCTCGTGGGGACGGTCTGGCTCGTGGCCGTGGCCCTCCTGGCGTCGGTGCCCGTCGGCGTGGCGGCGGCGGTCTACCTCTCGGAGTACGCCCCCGACAACGCCCTGACCCGGATCATCAACCTGGCCATCATGAACCTCGCGGGGGTCCCCTCCATCGTGCACGCCCTCTTCGGCGTGGGGGCCTTCGTCTACTTCTTCCGTTTCGGAACGAGCATCCTCGCCGCGAGCCTCACCCTCGCGGTCATGTCGCTGCCGGTCATCATCGTCTCCACGCGGGAGGCGCTCCAGGCGGTCCCCCGGGCCTTCCGCGAGGCCTGCTGGGCCATGGGGGCCACCCGGTGGCAGACCATCCGCCACGTGGTCCTCCCCAACTCCGTGAGCGGGATCCTCACGGGGGTCATCCTGGAGGTCGCCCACACCGCGGGGGAGACGGCCCCCATCATGTTCACGGGCGCCGCCTTCTTCGTGCCCTTCCTGCCCGAGGGGATCCACGACCAGACGATGGCACTCTCCCTCCACCTCTTCATCATCTCCACCCAGGTGCCCGGAGTGCCCGAGCCGGTCCCCTTCGCCGTCGCCCTCGTCCTCATCTCCCTCGTCATGTCCATGAACGCCGCCTCCATCTGGGTCCGGACGAGGCTCCGCAGGAGGAAGAAGTGGTGACCGGCCCCGCGCCCCCGGCCCCGGTCCCCAAGGTCTCGGCCCGCGGCCTCGGCGTGAGGTTCCACGGCGTCCCCGCGCTGTCGGGGGTCGACCTGGACGTCGCCCCGAGGGAGATCCTGGGGATCATCGGCCCCGCCGGGAGCGGGAAGACCTCCTTCCTGAGGGCCATCAACCGGATGGACGAGTTCATCCCCGGGATGGAGATCGAGGGGAGCCTCTCCCTCGACGGCAGGGACGTCCGGAGGTTCCGCAACCTCTACGCGCTCCGCCGGCGGGTCGGGGTCGTCTTCCCCCTCCCCGTCGGCCTCCCCCTGAGCGTCTACGACAACGTCGCCCTCTCCCCCCGCCTCTCCGGCGTGCGCGGGAAGGACGAACTCGACGGCATCGTCGAGAAGTGCCTGCGCCGGGCCGCCCTCTGGGACGAGGTCAGGGACCGCCTGGACACCCTGGGGAGCCTGCTGTCCGGCGGGCAGCAGCAGAGGCTGACCATCGCCCGGGCGCTGTCCCAGAGCCCCGACCTCCTGCTCCTGGACGAGTTCTCCATCGCCGTGGACCCCGTGACGACCATGCGGATCGAGGACGTCCTGAGGGAGCTGCGGGAGGAGGTCACCATCATCCTCGTGACCAACCTCGTGCAGCAGGCACGGCGCGTGGCCGATCGCACGGCCTTCTTCCTCACCGGCGAGATGGTCGAGGTGGGCCCCACCGAGGCCCTCTTCGAGGGAGGGGCGCGGGACCCGCGGACGACGGACTACATCGAGGGGCGCTTTGGCTAGCGAACCGGTCCCCGCCGTCCGGACGGAGTCCCTCAACCTCTGGTACGGGACCTTCCAGGCCCTCCAGGACGTGACCGTCCGGATCCGGTCCGGGGCCATCACCGCCATGATCGGGCCGTCCGGCTGCGGGAAGACGACCTTCCTCCGCAGCGTGAACCGGATCAACGAGCGCCTGGGCTACGTGCGGACAACGGGCCGGATCGAGGTCCTCGGGCACGACGTCCAGGGGGCGGGCGTGGCCCTGACCCAGCTCCGGAGGCAGGTGGGGATGGTGTTCCAGCGCCCCAACCCCCTCCCCCTCTCCGTCCGCGACAACGTCCTCTTCGGGCACAGGGTGCACCGCACCCCGGACGCGGCCATCACCCGCGCGGAGGAGGAGCCCATCCTGGAGGAGGCGCTCCGGAAGGTGCTCCTCTGGGACACGGTGAAGGACCGCCTCGGGGCGCGGGCGACGACCCTCTCCCTGGAGGAGCAGCAGAAGCTGTGCATCGCCCGCCTGCTCCCCCTACAGCCGCGGATCCTCCTGATGGACGAACCCTGCTCCGCCCTCGACCCCAGGGCGACCGGGGCCATCGAGGAGCTGCTGTGGGACCTGCGCGGGGAGTTCACGATCCTCATCGTCACCCACAACATGGCCCAGGCCCGGCGGGCCAGCGACGAGTGCATCTTCATGCTCATGGGGAGGGTCGTCGAGCACTCCCCCACGGAGGAGATGTTCGTGACCCCGAGGGACCGGAGGACGGCGGACTACGTGGAGGGCCGGTACGGGTAGGGGCCCTACCCCCCAGCGCCGCCTTCCGCCGCGATCACGCGGTGGAACTCCATGACGTGGTGGCGCACGATCCTCCCCTCGGCCATGAAGATCACGTCCTCGGCGATGTTCGTCGCGTGGTCGGCGATGCGCTCCAGGTTCCGGAGCGCCCCCGTGAGGTGCTGGGTGTCCCCGATCCGGTCCGGCTGGGCGCGCATGAACTGGATCGCCTCCCCGAGGATCTCCCGGAAGAGCCGGTCCGCCTCGTCGTCGCGCTTCCACACGCGCAGGGCGGCCGCCACGTCCCTCTTCACGAGGGCGTCGAGCCCCTCGCGGACCATCTGCTTGACGACCGCCGCCATCCGGGAGACGTCCGGCCGGAAGGGGAGCGGGGGGACCTGGGAGAGGACCTCCGACCGCTCCGCGATGTTCGCCGCGAGGTCGGCCATGCGCTCGAGGTCGGAGTTGATCTTGAGGATGCCGGCGATGTAGCGGAGGTCCCGGGCCACGGGCTGGTGAAGGGCGAGGAGGTCGAGGCACTTCTCCTCGATGTCCAGCTCCAGCTCGTCGATGACGTTGTCCCCCTCGATGACGGCCCGGGCCGCCTCGGAGTCCCTGTCGAGCAGCGCCTCGAGGGCGCGGTCCAGCGCGGCCTCGACGAGGCCCCCCATGTGGAGGACCTTCTTCGTCAGGTCCTCCATCTCCTCGTGGAAGTGCTTCGGCATTTCGCTCCCCCCGCCGGGACCGGGCCCGGGGCCGTCCGCGCGCCGGCTCCCTACCGGGAGGCCGCCCACGCGTCCAGCGTCTCCGCGTCCGGCGCCCGGAGGGTCATCCCGCCGGGACCCGCGCCGGTGCGCGTCACCATCTTGGCGAGTTCGCCGCTCTTCTCGTACTCCGCCAGCTCCTTAGCGCCCTTCCTGAAGACCCAGCCGCGGCCGTCGGAGATTCGGACGACGAAGCCGGGCTTCGACAGGGCGTAGGCGTCCAGGGTCTCGGCGTCCGGCGCCCGGAGCGTCATCCCCCCCGGCCCGGCGCCGGTGCGGGTGACCATCTTCGCGAGGTCCCAGGCCCGGTCGAACTCCGGCAGCTCCTTCGCGTCCATGCGGAAGACGTACATCCTGCCCTCCGCGAGGCGGACGGCGAAGCCCTCCTTCGCGGCCGTGTACAGGTCCAGGGTCTCGGCGTCCGGTGCCCTGAGGGTCGCCCCCCCGGGGCCGGCGCCGATCCGGGTCACCATCTTGGCGAGCTCGCCGGCCTTCTCGAACTCCGCCAGCTCCTTCGCGCCCTCCAGGAACACCCAGATCCTCCCCTCCCGGGGGCGGACCGTGAACCCGGGCTTCCAGGCCGTGTACTCGTCCAGGGTCTCGGCGTCGGGGGCCCTGAGGGTCATCCCGCCGGGGCCCGCGCCGATGCGGGTGACCATCTTGGCCAGCTCCCCGGTCTTCTCGAACTCCGCCATCTCCTTCGCCCCGGAGCGGAAGACCCAGAGGCGCCCCTCCACCTCCTTCGTGACGAACACCGGGGCGGAGGAGGAGGCCGCCTCCTTCCCCCCGCCGGAGCCCCCGCCGGAGCCCTCCCCGCCCCCGCCCTTGCCGGAGGCGCAGCCCGCCGCCGCCAGTCCCGCCAACGCCAGAACCAGGATGGTGATCCTCATGTCCGCCCTCCTTCGCCTTCCATGCCCGCGTGCCGCCGGTTCCGCCCCGCGGAACCGCTCCCGATCGGTGGTCCGGCCCTAGCCGAACCTCCCCGTGACGTAGTCCTCCGTCTCCCGCAGCGAGGGGCGCGTGAACATCTCCGTCGTCGCCCCGAACTCGACGAGCTGCCCCAGGTACATGAAGGCCGTGTAGTCGCTGACCCGGGACGCCTGCTGCATGTTGTGCGTGACGATCACGATGGTGTAGGTGCCCTTGAGCTCGGTGATGAGGTCCTCGATCTTCCCCGTGGCGATGGGGTCGAGCGCCGAGCAGGGCTCGTCCATGAGGAGCACCTCGGGCTCCGCCGCGATGGCGCGCGCGATGCAGAGGCGCTGCTGCTGGCCCCCGGACATCCGCAGCGCGCTCTCATCGAGGCGGTCCTTGACCTCCTCCCAGAGGGCCGCACCGCGGAGGCTCCTCTCGCAGACCTCGTCGAGCACGGCCTTGTTCCGCTCCCCGTCGATCCTCAGGGGGTAGATCACGTTCTCGTAGACGCTCATGGGGAAGGGGTTGGACTTCTGGAAGACCATGCCCATCCGCTTCCGGAGCTCGATGACGTCCACGGAGCTGTGGAAGATGGGGTCCCCGTTCAGGAGGATCTCCCCCTCCGTGCGGACGGAGTCCACGAGGTCGTTCATCCGGTTGATGGACCTCAGGAGCGTGGACTTCCCGCAGCCCGAGGGTCCGATGAAGGAGGTCACCTTCCCCCGGGGCATGGCGAGGGAGACGTCCTTCAGCGCGTGCTTGGCCCCGTACCAGAGGTTGAACTTCCTCACGTCGAGGACCAGCTCCGCGGCGGGGAACTCGAGGGAGCACTCCGTGCCCACCCACTCGCCCTTCTGGATGCGGTCGAGCCGCCCGCCCTCCCGGGCCCCCGAGGACGAGATGCCCCGGTCCGCGGCCTGTCCCGCGCCCTTCGCCTCCGGCGGACGGAGCCCCGGTCCCTCCATCAGAACTGGCTCCCCTCGAACTTCCTGCGGAGCCGGGTCCGGATGAGGACGGCCGCGAGGTTGAGCGCGAGGATGACGAGGATGAGCAGCAGGGTGGTCGTGTAGACCATGGGCTTGGCGGCCTCGCTGTTCTGGCTCTGGAACCCGAGGTCGTAGATGTGGAAGCCGAGGTGCATGAAGCTCCGCTGCGCGTGCACGAAGGGGAAGACGCCGTCCACGGGCAGTTCCGGGGCGAGCTTGACGGCGCCCGTCACCATGAGGGGGGCCACCTCGCCCGCGCCCCGGGCCATGGCGAGGATCATCCCCGTCAGGATGCCCGGCATCGCGCGGGGAAGCACGATGCGGCGGATCGTCTGCCACTTGCTGGCGCCGCAGGCGTAGGACCCCTCGCGCATGGAGGAGGGGACCGCGGAGAGGGCCTCCTCCGTCGCCACGATCACCACGGGGAGGGTCAGGAGGGCCAGCGTCAGGGAGGCCCAGAAGATGCCCCCCGTTCCGAAGGTGGGGCTCGGGAGCCTCTCCTCGAAGAACAGGCCGTCGATGCCGCCGCCGACGATGTAGCAGAAGAAGCCGAGGCCGAAGACCCCGAACACGATGGAGGGCACGCCGGCCAGGTTGTTCACGGCGATCCGGACCGCGCTCACCACGGGCCCGGCCCTGGCGTACTCCCGGAGGTACAGCGCCGCCAGGACGCCGAAGGGCACGACCGCCAGCGACATGAGCAGGGTCATCGTCACGGTCCCGAAGATGGCCGGCCAGACGCCGCCCTCGCTGTTGGCCTCCCGGGGCTCGTCGACGAGGAACTCCCAGGTCCGGGACAGGTAGATGGCGATCTTCTCCCCGGGGCCCACCCTGTTCGCCGGGAAGGCCCGGACGATCTCCTCGAGGGCGAGGTCCTTCTCCTTCCCGTCGGAGGTCTCCACCCGGAGGACGTGCCGGGCGTTGGCGGCCACGATGGCGGCGATCCTCCCGCGGATTTCCTCGATCTCCCGGTCGGTGGCGGCCTTGACGGCGGCGAAGGCCTCCTCGGCGGCGGCCTTCGCCGGCGAGGTGGGCCCCCGGGAGATCTCGGCGCGCCTGATGTCGAGGCGGGCCTCCTCGATCACCCGGTTGACGCGGCCGATGTCGTGGGTCTCGAGGTCCCGGCGCTCGTGCCAGCGCGCCCGCGCCTCCGCGTGCCTCTCCTGGAAGGCCTTCCAGGACGCCTCCGGGCCCGACGCGATCACCTTCCCGTCCTCGAGGAAGGCCTTCGGGAAGCCGTAGAACCGGCCCCAGGTGAGCCGCTCGAACTCCACGGCCCACTCCGGCGCATCCTCCTTCTCCAGGCGGTGATCGCTCACCCAGACGAAGTGCTCGCCCGTGAGCTCGAAGTTGCCGATGCGGAGAAGGCGCCGGCGATCCTCCCCCCCGCGCCCCGCGAGGTGCTCCCGGGCGGCGGCGAGGGCGGGGGGCGGCAGGTCGAGCAGCTCCTCGTCCCGCGGGCTGTAGGAGTCCACGCGGGTGATCTCGCCGAGGAGCACCCTGCCGTCGCGGAGCGTGAAGCGGTCCAGCGGCTCCGGCCAGAAGGTCGAGAACCCCTGCCAGAGGATGAGGGCGATGAGGCCCGCGATCATGGCCAGGCAGACGAGGAGGGCCCCTCCCATGATCCAGATCTGGGGCTCCCCGTAGGCGAGGATGGAGACCCCTCCCCCGCTCCGCCGGGGGGCCGCGGGGGGGGCCGGGGAGCCGCCCGGGGGGGCGCCGGGAGGCGTGGAGGGCCGGGGCGGGGCGGCGGGGGAGGTCAAAGCTCGAAGGCCCTCTTGCGGAACCGCTGGCGCACCGACTCGGCGAGGGTGTTGACGACGAAGGTCATGGAGAAGAGGGTGAGGGCGGCGAGGAAGAGCATCCGGTAGGTCGTGGAGTCCTGCACCGCCTCGGGAAGCTCCACCGCGATGTTGGCCGAGAGGGTGCGGAAGCCGTTGAAGACGTTCCACTCCAGCACCGGGGTGTTGCCCGCCGCCATGAGCACCACCATCGTCTCCCCCACCGCGCGCCCGAGCCCGATCATGAGGGCCGAGAAGAGCCCGCTCATGGCGGTGGGGAGGATGACGTTCACGGCGGTCTGCCAGCGGGTGGCGCCCACCGCCAGCGAGGCCGCCCGGAGGTGCTCGGGGACCGAGGACAGGGCGTCCTCGGAGAGCGTGTAGATGATGGGGATGACGGCGAAGCCCATGACGACCCCGACCACGAGCGCGTTGCGCTGGACGTAGGTGTCCACGAACCCGCCCCGCGGGTCCAGCCCCGCGGCCCCCAGGAGCTGGGCCGCGGCGGTGGACAGGGCCACGGAGGCCGCGACGCCCGCCAGGAACCGGACCATCTCGAAGCGGGCCTCCCTCGCGCGGCCCCAGGAGGCGGCCGCCGCCGCGATCCTCGGGTTCACCCATCGCACGTTGGCGGCGATCACGGCCAGCGCGGAGAAGGGGAGGAGGAGGACGAACCAGCCGCCCGCGGGGCCGCCCTTCGCGCCGTCGAGCCAGCCCTTCACGTCGCCGGAGAACAGGACGTCCTCCGCCAGGGGCCCCGCGAGGAAGGCGAGCCCCGCGCCGACCGGGAGCGTCGCCAGGATGAACAGGAGCCGCCACCGCTCCATCCGCAGGGCGAGGGGCCGGGGCAGCGCCTGCCAGGAGTAGGCCCCCAGGAGCACGGCGAAGGGGATCGCCCCGAAGGAGGCGATCACCGTGGGCACCCTCCCCTCGATCCAGGGGGCGAAGATGAGGGCGGCGAGGAACCCGAGCACCACGCTCGGGAGGCTCGCCATGAGCTCGATGGTGGGCTTCACGCGGGCCCGGACCTTCGGGTGCAGGAACTCCGTCGTGAAGATCGCCCCGAGAACGGCCAGCGGCACGGCGATGAGCATGGAGTAGAAGGTGGCCTTCAGGGTCCCGAAGATGAGCGGCACCAGCCCGTACTTGGGCTCGAAGTCGTCCGTGCCTCCCGTGGACTGCCAGGAGTGGGTCGGCTCGACGTCCCCCTCGTACCAGACCTTCCCGAAGATGGAGGCGAGGGTGGTCTCCGGGTGGGGCGCCCGCACCGCCCAGCGGTGGAAGGAGCCCCCGGCCACCGCCACGATGCCGTCCTCCTTGGGCGTCAGGGCGACGGCCTCCACGGGGCCCCGGGGGGCCGCCCCCTCCCCGATGACCTGGTTGCTCGTGATGTGGAAGAGCCGCACCGCCCCGTCGCCGAATCCCGCGGCGAGGAGCCGCGTGCGCTCCGAGGCGGAGACCGCGGTCACGGGGGAGCCGGCCCCCTCGAGGACGTGGGCCTCCGCCATGACGGCCCCGTCCGGCGTGGCGGACCCCCTGGGCCGGACCGGGAACCAGATGCCGATCCTGCCGGTCGCGTCCCCCGCGACGAGGGAGGTCTTCCCGATGAGGGTCCCGAGTACCTCGAGCCGCCCGCCCCTCCCGCCGAGGAGGTCCACCGTCTCGGCGAGGACCGGCTTCTCGATCTCCCGGACGTCGAAGCGGAGCATCCGCCCGTCGGGCCAGGCCGCGTAGGCGATGGTGCCGATCCCGGAGAGGACGAGGCGGGTGGGCGGGCCCCGGGCCGGCTCCGCCGGCAGGGACACCTTCCCCCCCGAGGTGGTCCAGGTGACCTTCCCGGTCAGGAGGTTCTTGCGGGCCGTCACCTCCTGGAAGCGAAGGGCGCCGTCCTCCGTCAGGGCGGCGACCAGGAAGCTCCCGCCGCGGACCGTGAGGTCCACGAGGAGGACCGGGGAGCCCTCCCCGAGATCGAAGGGGGCCTCGAGTTCCGTGCGGAGCGACTGCCGGCGGAGCTGCTTCTCGGCCGTCCTCTCGACGATCCCCCCCTCGTGCACCGTCCTCTCGCCGGGCTCGAGGGATCGCAGCGCGTCGGGCATGCCCTCGTCGGGGAGGAAGGTCGTCGCGAACCCGATCCGGCCGAAGCGCACGGTCCCGTCCCGGAACCCGAAGGCGAGCCGCCCCTCTCCGGGGAGGTAGGCCGAGGCGGAGGGAGGGACGCCCTCGAAGGGATCGCGGCGCTCGAGGAGCTCCCCCGTGTCCACCCGCCGGAGGTCCACGACCCCGTCGGCATGGAGGGTCCAGGAGAGGACCCTGTACTCGTCGGTCCTGCAGAGGAGGACGGGGGACGGGCGGCCGGCGTCCTTCAGCGGGGCCTCCCCGTCGGGGAGGACCTCGGCGGGGAGGAAGAGGGGGATGACCACGGAGACCAGGAAGACGCAGACGAGGATGACGGCCACGATGGTCCCGGCGCCGCCCAGGGTGATGAGGATGCGCGCCGCCCTGTCGGCCGCCGCCACCCGCCAGGTGGTCTGCCTCCTCCTGGATCGGCCGGTGAAGCTGGTATCCGCCATGGCTCCCGCCTGCCGGGGGGCCGGCCGGCTCGACGCCGCCCCCGCGGTGCCCTTGGATGGGAAGGGGCGGCCCTCGGCGGCGCATGCGGCGCCCCGGGCGGGCCGCCCCCGGTATCGCTGCCTCCCCCCGGCGCGGCGCCGGGAGGGGTGCGGCCTAGAGGCCGATCTTCCTCAACTGCTCCTTCGCGAGGTCGGCCGTGAGCGGGAAGTAGCCGTCCTTGACGACGTCCAGCTGCCCCTCCTGGCTCATGATGTAGCGGATGAACTCGCGGCGCAGGGGGTCCATCGAGGAGCCCGGCTTGTGGTTGACGTACAGCCAGAGGAACCGGGCCAGCGGGTACTCGCCCGTGTAGGCGTTCTCGGGGGTGGCGGCGATGAACTTGTCGCCCTTCATGGCCAGCGGGACGGCGAGGACGTCCGCGGTCTTGTACCCGATGCCGCTGTAGCCGATCCCGTACTTGTCGCTGGCGATGGCCCCGACGACCGCGGAGGAGCCGGCCTGCTCCTTCACCGAATCCTTGTAGTCCCCCTTGAAGAGGGCGTGCTCCTTGAAGTAGCCGTAGGTGCCGGAGGCCGAGTTGCGGCCGTAGAGGCTGATGGGCTTGTCCGCCCACTCTCCCGTGAGGCCGAGGTCCCCCCACTTCACGACGTCCTTCTCGTGGCCGCCCTTGCGGGACTTGGAGAAGATGGCGTCGACCTGGGGGAAGGTGAGGCCCTTGATCGGGTTGTCCTTGTGGACGTAGACCGCGAGCATGTCGAGGCTCGTGGCGATGCCCGTGGGCTTGTAGCCGAACTTCGCCTCGAAGTCGTCGATCTCCTTCGCCTTCATGTCGCGGCTCATGGGGCCGAACTGGGCGGTCCCGGCGATGAGGGCGACGGGGGCGGTGGTGGAGCCCTTCCCCTCGATCTCGACCTGGACGTTGGGGTAGTGCTTGCGGAACCCCTCGGCCCAGAGGGTCATCTCGTTGTTCATCGTGTCGGAGCCGACGCTCTTGATGTTCCCCGACACCCCCTCGACCGGCTTGTAGGAGGGGAGCGCCTTGTCCACCGACACCTGGTCCGCCAGCACCGCGCCGGCGAAGAGGCCCGCGGTCAGGACCGCGAGGCCGGAGACGAGCCTGGTCTGCTTCATGGGACACCTCCTGTGTCTTGCCTGCCCGGCCGCTGGAACCGGAGCACCTCCGGCCCGCGCCGCAGGGGGGAGACTAGGGGATGGGGGTCAACCGGGGCCGCGGGTCATGTGAAGAGACGGTAAATCGGCTAGCCGAACCGCCCCGTGACGTAGTCCTCGGTCTGCTTCCGGGAGGGGTTGGTGAAGATCGTCTCCGTCGGCCCCTCCTCGATCATCCTCCCGAGGATGAACACGGCCGTCCTGTCCGACACCCGCGCCGCCTGCTGCATGCTGTGGGTGACGATGACGATGGTGTAGCGGGACTTCAGTTCGTGGATGAGGTCCTCGATCTTCCCCGTGCTGATGGGGTCGAGCGCCGAGCAGGGCTCGTCCATGAGGAGGACCTCGGGCTCCGTCGCCAGGGCCCGGGCGATGCAGAGGCGCTGCTGCTGGCCGCCGGAGAGGCCGAGCGCGCTCGCGTCCAGGCGGTCCTTCACCTCGTCCCAGAGGGCGGCGCCCCGGAGGCAGCGCTCCACGACCTCGGCCAGCACCGTGGGGTTGCGCTCCCCGCGCATCCTCAGGCCGAAGGCGACGTTCTCGAAGATCGACTTGGGGAACGGGTTCTGCCTCTGGAAGACCATGCCCACGCGGCGGCGCAGGACCTCGACCTCGCTCTCGGGGTGGTGGATGTCCTCGCCGTCGAGGGAGATGGTCCCGGCGATCCGCACCCCCTCCACGAGGTCGTTCATCCGGTTGAGGCAGCGCAGGAGCGTGGACTTCCCGCAGCCGGAGGGTCCGATGAGGGCCGTGGCGGAACGCTCCCTCACCCGGAGGTCGACCCCGAAGAGCGCCTGCTTGGCCCCGTACCAGAGGTCGAGGCCCCGGACCTCGATCTTGAGGGTCTCCGCGGACGCGGGGCCCTCCGCGGAGGCCGCGGCGGGGGGGGGAAGGGGACCGGGCGGGGTCCGGACGGCGGTGGCGGTGTCCACCGGGGCTCTCTCCTTCACGAGGGTGGCTGCGGGCATGGAGATCCCATCGTCGCCGCGCTTCGTGAACCCTCCGTAAAGGCCGCGTCAGGGGATGGCGGGGCGTCGGGCCGGCCGCCCCGCCCCCGCCTCAGGCCCGCGGCAGCACGACCGTGAAGGTCGTCCCCGCCCCCTCGACGCTCCGCACCTCCACCCTCCCCCGGTGGGCGCGGGCGATGTGCTTCACGATGGCGAGGCCGAGCCCGGTCCCCCCCATCCCCCGCGACCGGGAGGGGTCCACCCGGTAGAACCGCTCGAAGATGCGGGGCAGGGACTCCGCGGGGATGCCGATGCCGGTGTCCTCGACCTCCACGGCGATCTCCCCGCCGCGCTCCCGGACCCGCACCGCCACCCGCCCGCCCGCGGGCGTGTACTTGAGCGCGTTCTCGAGCAGGTTCACGAAGGCCTGCTCCAGGCGCCGGGCGTTCCCCGCCACCTGGAGCCCGGGGGCCGGCAGGGGCTCGAGGACGACCTCCACCCCGCACTTGCGGGCGAGGTCCGCGAGGGAGGAGGCGGCCGTGCGGGCGGGGCCGTCGGCGGCGACGGGCTCCACGGGCAGGACCGCCTCCTCGGCCTCGATGGAGGAGAGGTCGAGGAGGTCCCGGACGAGCGCCTGCAGCCGGGTGGCGTTGCGGCGGGCGATGTCGAGGAACCGGGCACGTCCGGCGGCGTCGAGCTCCGCGTCCTCCAGGGTCTCGATGGCCCCGACGACCCCCGTGAGAGGGGTCCGCAGCTCGTGCGAGACGTTGGCCACGAAGTCCATCCGGATCCGCTCCAGCCTCCGCACCTCCGTGACGTCCCGGAGGAGCGCGACGGCGCCGCGCTTCCCCTCCAGGGGCCTCGCGGAGACCTCGAGCAGCCTCCCGTCCCGGGCCGGGGAGGGGGTGTCCCCCGGGGGATCCGCCCGCCCCCCGAGGGCGCCGCGGATCCGCTCCTCGAGGGCGGGGAAGCGGACCGCTTCCCAGAGCCCCGTCCCGGGGGCCACGGGCGCGGGGAGCCCGAGGATCCGGGCGGCCGCCCCGTTCATGAAGAGGACCCCCTCCCGCGCATCCACGGCGACCACCCCCTCGGCGAGGCCGGCGAGGACCGACTCGAGCTCCTCGCGGGCCCTCCCCTCGGCCATCATGCGGCTGCGGATCTGGTCCGCCATCCGGTTGAGGGAGACGGCGAGCCGGGTGAACTCCGCCGGGCCCGAGGCGTTCCCCCTCCCGGAGAGGTCCCCGTCGGCGAAGGCGGCGGCGGTGCGCTCCATCTCCGCCAGGGGCCGGGAGAGCTGGAGCGAGAGGACCCAGGAGGCGAGGAGCCCGAGGAGGAGCGTGGCCGCGCCTCCGAGGAGGAGGGTGTTCCGATGGGACTCCAGCTCCTGCTCCACCTGCTCCAGGGGCTCCGACACCCGGAGGAACCCCGCCAGCCCCTCCCCGTCCAGGATCCGGTGGGCGACGTAGAGGGTGGCGAACCCCGTGGAATCGCTGAAGCGGGAGGAGGCGCCCCTCCCCGTCCGGGCGGCCTCCTGGATCTCCGGCCTCCCCGCGTGGTTGTCCAGGGGGAGCCGGGCCACGTTGTCCGCGAGGACGACCCCGTCGGGGGCGACGAGGGTGACCCGCCGGCGCCCCCGGGTGGGCAGATCGGCGACCTGCGCCCGGATCTCCTCCACGGGCAGGCCTCCCCGGAGCCAGGTCCTCGCCCGCGGCTCCAGGAGGTCGGCCGCGACGTCGAGCCGGGCCTCCACCTGGACCCGGTGGTTCTGGCGGATCCGCGCCTGGCCCCAGAACCAGGCGAAGGCGAAGAGTGCGGCGAGGACGCAGGCCAGGGCGCCGAAGATGCGCCCGCCGAGGGTCCCGCCCTTCACGCCGTGCGCGCCTCCCGGGGTCCTGCGGAACTAGACGGCGCCCGCGGGCGCCTCGCGCAACTTGTAGCCGAGCCCGCGGATGGTCTGGATGTTCTTACCGAAGGGGCCGAGCTTCCTGCGGAGGGTCGCCACGTGGACGTCCACGTTCCGGTCGATGACGAAGGCGTCGGGGCCGAGGACGGCGTCGAGGAGCTCGTTGCGGGTGAAGGCGCGCCCCGGGTTGAGGACGAGGTGGCGCAGGAGCTTGAACTCCGTCACGGTCAGCTCGACGGCCCTCCCCTTCACGGTGACCTCGTGCTTGAGGGAGTCCACCGTGAGGTCCCCGTAGTGGGAGACCTTCCGCCCCTCGTCGGTGCGGCGCACCTCGGCGGCGCGGAGGCGGGCGGAGACGCGGGCCACCAGCTCCTTGACGCCGAAGGGCTTGCGCACGTAGTCGTCCGCCCCCTGCGCGAGGCCGATGACGGCGTCCGTCTCCTCCCCCTTGGCCGTGAGCATGACGATGGGGACGGAGGAGGTGCGGGGGTCGGTGCGCAGGCGCCGGCAGACCTCGAGCCCGTCGATGCCGGGGAGCATGAGGTCGAGCACGACGAGGTCGGGGATGCGCCGGTGGGCCTCGCGGAGGGCGGTCTCCCCGTCCCCGGCGGTGACGACGTCGTAGCGCTCGCGGGCGAGGTTGTGGCGGACGAGCTCCTGCAGGTCGGGCTCGTCCTCGACGACGAGGATGCGGGGTCGCTTCATGCGTGAAGGCTAGGGGAGTCCCGCGGGGAGGACGTGATCTTTCGGTAAAGGGACGGTCAAGACGCGGGGTCGGAATCCTCGGCCGGGGCCCGCCTGCGGTGGACCGTCCGGAGGGGGACGCCGGCGGCCTGGAAGGCGAGGCCCACGCGCCGCCCGATGACCGGGTCGCCGAGGTAGGAGAGGATCCGCAGGTCGCCCGCGTAGAGGGCGAAGCCCTCCACCGTGGAGAGGATCTCCCGCTCGAGGCGGAGGGGGGACTCCTCGGTGAGCGCCTTCCACCCGCGCCGGAAGAGGCCGGGCCCGCGCCACCACCAGCCGCCGTCCCGGCGGAGGAAGTGGACGCTCCGGGGGCGGAGGTGCCAGGCGGAGAGGAGGGCGCCGATGGCGGCGCCGACGGAGGCGAAGGCCGGCGTCTCCACCTCGCGGGAGGAGGAGGCGACGGCCGCCGCCAGGGTGGCCGCCCCCGTCGCGAGGAGGACGCCGGCGGATCCCACGAAGAAGGCCCACTTCCCGCCGATCCAGGAGCGGAGGGTCCCCCTCCCGTCCTCCAGGACCAGCGAGAAGCGGAAGGGGCGGCCGGCGCCGGCCTCCAGGGTCGTGCGGGCGGGGGTGTCCATGGCGGTGCTCACGGGGCCATCCTACCGCGCGGGGCCGGGGGGCGGGGACAACCGACGGTCATTTCGCCACGTGCACCCCGCCGCAGGCGGCCGCCACCTCGGCGAGGAACCCCTTCCAGCGGGACCCGGTGTTGGACGCCCCCACCTCCACGCAGTGGACCCGCACCGGCCGCCAGCGCCGCAGCCAGCCGAGCCCCGCGAGGAACCCCGACCGTCCCGTCTCCTCCCCCTCCGTGGGGGCCCCGTCGGTGAGGAGGAAGATCGTGTCCACCTCGTCGTCCGCCATGGCCGCCGCCAGAGCGTCGAAGATGTTCGTCCGCCCCTCGAGCGGCCGCTTCTGGAGGAAGCGCAGCGCCTCGTACTTCGACGACGGCCCCGCCGGCACCGCCCGCGGCTTCCACGCCTCGACGACGGTCCCGAAGGCGACCACGTTGAAGGAGACGTCCTCCCGGAGGGAGGCGAAGGTCCGGGCGACCTGCCCGAGCGCCACCTGCATCTTCGTCGCCTCCTCCCCGAGGCGGGCCGGGTCGAGCATGGAGCGGCTCGTGTCGATGACGAAGGCGACCCGGTCCCCGTCCACGGGGATGTCGTAGAAGCGGGCCGTCGATTCCCCCGCCGCGGGACGGGGGCCGGGCGGCGGGGCCCCCGGGTCGGCGGCGGGCTTCCAGGATCCCTTCCGGGTCCTCCACCACTCCTCCCACCGGTCCGGGTCGTCCCCGAGCGGGGCCCCGGTCAGCCGCTCGAGCCCCGCGGCGATCCCCTCCCCCACCCGCCGCCGCTTCTCCCGCCGGAGCGCCGCCAGCAGCGCCTCCACCGCCGGGGGACCGGAGCCGAGCGCCGCGAGCGCCTCGGCCGCGGCGAGCCGCACCTCCCACCGCGGGTGGCGGAGGAGACCCGCCGAAGCCGCCTCCGCGGCCGGGGGATCGACCCTCCCGAGGTGGGCGAGGGCGGCGAGGCAGGGGGGGCCCTCCCGCTCCCGGGCGAGGACCCGGGCCGCCTCCCTCGACGCCCCCTCCGGGTCGAGGGCCGCCAGCGCCCGCAGCAGCGCCCCGGCGACCTCCGGCGTCCCCTCCCGCGCGAGCGCCGCCGCGACGGCGGGAGCCTGGCCCCGATGGCCCGTGGCCCCGAGGGCCGCCGCGGCGGCTTCGCGCACGAGGGGATCCCGATCCCGGAGGGCGTCCGCC
>JAKLKS010000049.1 GCA_023150535.1 Planctomycetota bacterium | reverse complement strand
TCCTCCTCGATGGAGAGATCGGCCCGCCAGGAGGGGGGTGCGGCGCGCAGCCCCGCCGCGTCCCGGGACAGGATCTCGAGGCCGAGGGAGGAGAGCAGGCCGGCGGCCTCCTCCGCGGGGACCGGGACGCCGAGGACCCGCTGGAGGCGGGCGGTCCTGAGGCCGATCCCGGGGCGCGGCGGGGGGACGGCCGGGCCGGGGCCGGCCAGGACGGCGCCGGCGGCGGCCCGGCCGCCCGTGGCCGCCGCCATGAGGTCCATGGCGCGCCCCGCGGAGGCCTCGCGCTCGGAGGGATCCACGCGGCGCGAGAACCGGGCGCTCGCCTCCGTGGCCAGGCCCAGGGCGGAGGCCGAGGCGCGGACGGCCGCGGGGGAGAAGCGCGCGGATTCCAGCACGACCTCCCGGGTGGACGGCCCCACCTCCGTGTCCCGGCTCCCCATGACCCCGGCGACGGCCACGGGCCGCTCGGCGTCCGCGATCACGAGGAGGCCCGCCGGGAGCTCCCGGCGCCTCCCGTCGATGGTCTCGATGACCTCCCCGGCCAGGGAGCGGCGCACCACGATGCGCCCCCCGCGCAGGCGGGACCTGTCGAAGGCGTGCAGGGGCTGCCCGCGGTCCAGCATGACGAAGTTCGTCACGTCCACGATCGGGTTCACCGGGCGCAGGCCGAGGGCGGCGAGGCGCCGCGCCGTCCCGGGCGGGGTGGGGCCCCCGTTGCGCACGTCGAGGAGCACCCGGGCCTCGTAGGAGGGGCAGAGGTCCCCCGCCTCCACCTCCACCGACACCAGGGAGGCCGCCGCCGGGCCCGCGCCGCCGGGCGCCGCCCCGCCGGGCGCGGGCCCGGTGCGGAGGCGGAGGCCGGAGGCGGCGGCGAGTTCCCGGGCGATCCCGAGGTGGGACATGCAGTCCCCGCGGTTGCTGGTGATCTCGACCTCGAGGATCGCGTCCGGCGGGCTCCCCGCCCCCCCCGGCCCGCTTCCCCCCCCGTCGAGGGGCTCCACCGAGGGGACGGGGAACCCCGCGCCCGTGAGGATCCGGGCGACCTCGAGGGCGTCCCCGGGGATCTCGACGTGGTCCGCCAGCCAGGACAGGAGGACCCTCACCGGAACTGCCCCAGGAACCGGACGTCGTTCTCGACGAGGGACCGGATGTCCTCGATCCCCCATCGCCGCATGGCGGCCCGCTCGATCCCCATGCCGAAGGCGAACCCCGTCCAGCGCTCGGGATCGTGCCCGGCGCGCCGCAGCACGTCGGGGTGGACCATGCCGCAGCCGAGGAGCTCCATCCAGCCCTCGCCTCCGCAGGTCGCGCACCGGTTCCCGCCCGCGGAGCCGGAGCCGCCGCAGGCCGGGCAGGAGACGTCCATCTCCGCGCTCGGCTCCGTGAAGGGGAAGTAGGAGGGGCGGAAGCGGGTCTTCGCGCCGTCCCCGTAGAACCCCTCGGCGAAGGCGGCCAGGGTCCCCTTGAGGTCGGCCATCGAGATGCCCTCGCCCACGCAGAGCCCCTCCACCTGGTGGAAGGCGTAGAGGTGCCGGGCGTCCACGGTGTCGGGACGGTAGACGCGGCCGGGAGCGAGGATGCGCAGGGGCGGGCTGCGGGACTCCAGCACGCGCACCTGCACGGGCGAGGTCTGGCTGCGGAGGAGCAGCCCGCCGGGGAGCGTGAAGTTCTCCGACGGATCCCTCGCCGGGTGATCGGGGGGGATGTTGAGCCCGTCGAAGTTGTGGGCGGGGTCCTCGACCTCGGGGCCCGTGGCGATCTCGAACCCGAGGTTGGCGAAGACCGCCTCGAGCTCGCGGGCGACGAGGGTGATGGGGTGGAGGCCGCCGGCGGCGGGGCGCCGGCCGGGGACCGTGGGGTCGAAGCCGCCCTCGGGGGCGCCCCCGGCGCGATCCGGACCCGCCCCCTCGAGCGCCCGGAGCCGCTCCTCGACGGCCGCCTCGACGGCGGACTTGAAGGCGTTGAGCGCCCTTCCCATGGCGGCGGGATCGGCGGCGCTCTTCAGGGCGGAGAACCAGGCGCGCTGGCGGCTCCCCCTGCCCGAGACCCACTCCGCCGCGAGGCGCCGGAGGGAGGGGGCGTCGGGGCAGCCGCGGACCGCCTCCAGCACGCCCTCGAGGGCGCGCTCGACCTCCTCCGGCGTCCTAGGGGGCGCGCCGGGCGTCTCCTCCGGGGAAGAGGTGCCGGGCAAAGCCGTCCTCCGCGTTCATGAGGGTCCTCGTGCTTCCGTGATCCGGTCCGGAGGGCCGGTCCGGCGCGCCGGTCCGGGGGCGGCGGGGCCGCTCCCGGGACCGCTAGCCCCGGACGGCGGCGACCAGGGCGTCGAATCCCGCGGCGTCGTGGGTGGCGAGGTGGGCGATGGCCTTGCGGTCCATCTCGATGCCCTTCTTCGCGAGCATGGAGACGAACTGCCCGTACTTGAGCCCCCGCTCCCGGCACGCGGCGTTGATGCGGACGATCCAGAGGCCGCGGAACTGCCGCTTCTTCTCCTTGCGGCCGCGGTAGGCCTGCGCCATGGAGCGCTGGTGGGCGTCCTTCATGGTGCGCAGGAGCCGGCGGCGCCCGCCGTGGAATCCCTTGGTGGCCTTCTTCAGGCGCTTGATCCTGCGGTGGCGGGGTACGGCTGTCTTGACGCGCATCGTTCCTCTCCGTCCTCCTGCGTCCCGTTCCTTCCCGTTCCCGACCCGGAGCCCGTCCCGTTCCCGGGACCGCTCCGCCCCCCCCCTCGCCCCCGGCGGGCGAAGGGGAGGTCCGGCGCCCTAGGCCCTGGCCAGGAGGCGCTTGATGGTCCTCACCTGCTTCCCCTCGTGGATGACGGGGTGGCGCAGGTGGGCCTTGCGCCGGCGGGTCTTGTGGGAGTTCAGGTGGCCGACCCCGGCGCGGTGCCGGCGCAGCTTGCCCTTCTTGGTGATCTTGAAGCGCTTCATCGCGGCCTTGTTGGTCTTCTGCTTCGGCATGGGACCTCCGTCGGGTCGGCGGGCGGGCGATTCGCGAAGCGCCCGCTCCGGAGGGAATCCCCCGGCCGCGGGCGGTGGAAGCGGCGCATTCTACGGCCCCCCGGCGGGGCCCGCACGAAAAAGGGCGCGTGGCCCGGCTACTTCCGGGTCAGGAGGCAGGTCATCCGGCGCCCCTCGAAGATCGGGGGCCTCTCCATCCGGGCGATGTCCTCGAGCGCCCGGGAGAACCGCTCCACGACCCCCCTGCCGATGTCGAGGTGGGCCAGTTCGCGGCCCCGGAACATCATGTTCACCTGGACCTTGTCGCCGTCCTCCAGGAAGCCCCGCGCCCGGCCGAGCTTGACGTCGAAGTCGTGCTGCCCGGTCTTGGGGCGGAGGCGGACCTCCTTGATCTGGACGGCATGGGACTTCTTCCGGCTCTCCTGGATCTGCTTCTTCCGCTCGTACTTGAACTTACCGTAGTCCATGATCTTCGCCACGGGGGGACGGGAGTCCGGGGCGACCTCCACGAGGTCGAGGCCGGCCTCCCGAGCCATGGCCATGGCCCTGTCCGTGGGCACGACCCCCACCTGGCGGCCGTCCTTGTCGATGAGACGCACCTCGCGGATCCGGATCCGCTCGTTGACCCTAGGCTCGTTGGTCGTCGCTACCGTCGCCATCCTGCTCCTCGGGGCCTGGCCCCTATCCTGGTATGGGGGGACCCAAGGCCCCCGGGTTCGGTGGGTGAGGGGAACCGGCTCCCGGATCCGCCGCGCGCGCCCGGTCGGGACGGAGGGGCGGGAGGGAATCCTCCCACCCGGCCCGGGTCCCCTGGATGGCCCGCGAGGGCCACCTCCCCGTGTCGGGAGAGGCGGCCCTTCAAGCGGGCGTGCGAACGGTCGAAGGAGTCGAGTCCGACAACTAGTAGAAGATGAACGGGATCTTCAGCTCCTCGATGGTCGGCCGCGTGGAGGAGCCGAGGTTCGAGGTCAGATCCGCGTGGAACCGGATGAAGCGGAAGCCCGAGAGGTCGTTCAGGGGGTCGGAGGTCCAGGCCGAGATGGTGGTGAGGTCGGGGGTGTTGGGGACGACGGGGTTCTCGCGGGCCCCCTGGAAGACCACGCTCGTCACGGTGCCGGGGGGCGTCGTCTGCGTGAAGATCGGGTCCAGGTAGCCGGGGTTGTTCTGGTCGGTGTCGTACCAGAGGGACTGGGCCTCGGAGCGATCCACCAGGTAGAAGAACCGGACGTCGTTGCCCCAGGTCAGGGCCGAGGCGGCGCCGCCGCTGTAGCCGCGGATCTTGGTGATGCCGCCCTGGGCGGCGGTCGTGTACCTCCAGTAGTTCACGTTGGTGCCGCCGTTGGGGTTGTTGATGTCGAGGACCACCCCGTCACGCCCGTTGTAGGCCCAGTTCGCGGTCCAGGTCGGGCCGACGACCCACTCGGGGACCGAGGTCGGCACGGTGTAGGTGGCGGTGTTGAAGACGGTGACGGGGACGTCGGAGAAGGACCCGGTGTAGTTCACGTTGAGGCTGGTGGAGGTGTTGTGCCCCATCTGGACGGTCATGTTGGGGTAGGAGGCGGCCACGGGGACACCCAGCGTGTAGTACCGCCAGGCGAAGCCGTTGACGGTGCGGGCGGTGTTGCCCATCTGGGCGGCCGAGTAGAGGTTCTGGGTGTGGGCCTGGGCGGTCCAGAGCGGGATGCCGTCCCCGTTGGCCGCGGTGGTCACGATGATGTCGAGGCTCTTCGAGCCGAAGGTGCCCGCGAGGGAGGAGGGGGCCTTGGAGCCGTTCCAGGTGGCCTTGTCGTAGATGGCCTGGTAGGAGGTGTCCTCGAAGGTCCTGGTGTCGAAGCCCTCGACGATCTCCTCGTAGTTCGGGGCGAGGAGGTCGAGCTCCGTCACGAAGTTCACCACCGCCCCCTTGTCCAGGGGGTTGCCGGAGCGGTCGCTGAGGGAGCTCGACAGCGTGACCTGGACGTTGTAGGGGCCGCGGCCGTAGCCGAAGGCCGGCCGGAAGGTGAAGGACAGGCCGTCCGGCGCGGGGCGGATGACGCCCGAGACCACCCGGTTCTGCCCGAAGTTGAAGACGCGGAAGGTGGTCGTCGGATCGAAGGCCGCGGGGAGCATGGGCTCCGAGAACCGGGCGATGATGTCGGCCCGGCTGTCGACGTTGGCCCTGCCGTCCAGGGCGATGAGCGGGGCGTCGCTGGCGACGACCTCGGTGATGTGGGGCTGCTTGTAGTCCTGCAGGTACTTGTCGGTGGTCCGGAAGTTCGTGGTGAAGGTCCGCTCGTTGTAGCCGCCGTCGGCGCCGCGGACGACCTTGGTGGTCCCGGAGTCGAGCCCGGGGATGGTGACCGTGTAGAGCGAGTTCTCCTCGAAGCCGTAGGGGTTGCGGTCGTTCTCGTCGTCGTTGCGCTTGGTGGGGTCGAAGAGGACCCGGTTCTTGTAGATCCGCTTGTCCTCGAAGGTGCCGGTGACGGAGTTGAACTCCTTGATCTTGTAGGGGTAGTAGGAGCCGTCGGCGTCGATGAACAGGCCGCCCCCGGCCGGGATGCCGACCTTCACGGTCCGGTTGTCGAGGGTCGACATGTTCACCGGCGCCGAGAAGACGAGCATCAGGACGTTGTCCCGGAAGGCGTTCTGGGTCCCCCGCGCTCCCGTGGCCACGAACTTCAGCGTGTTGTCCTCGAGGCGCCCGATGAGGAAGCGCTTCAGGACGAGGTCCCCCTTGGCTTCGGCGCTGGATGCACCGCCCAGGGCCAGGAGGGCCCCCAGGGCGAGGGAACCCGCTGCGGTCTTCCAGGAAAGGAACCTCATGGTCGAACCTCCCGTAGCTTCCGCCGAACGCGACCCGCGGCCACCGATCCCCCCGCGGGTGAGGGTCCGTCCACCCGCGCCGGAACCGGTCCGGGCGCTCCCCCCGCGGAGAGCCTCTGCCGCCTTGACGCTAATACTATACCGGTCCCCCCCCAAGTCAACCACCGAATGGACGTTCCGATCCCCCGGTGGAGAGGGGCCCGGAGGGGGGGGCCGCCCCCGCCCGCGGGGCCGCCCGACGCCCCCACCGTGCGCTTCCCGTGTATCAGAACCGCACGCTTCCCGCTCAGGCTTCGGGCCGGATCCGCAGCTCCCGGAGCTGGGAGGGGGACACCGGCGAGGGGGCCCCCGTCATCAGGTCCTGGGCGCTGGTCGTCTTGGGGAAGGCGATGACGTCCCGGATGTTGGGCAGGCGGAGGAGGACCATGACCAGGCGGTCCACGCCGAGGGCGATGCCCCCGTGGGGCGGCGCCCCGGAGGCGAGGGCCTCCAGGAGGAAGGTGAACTTCTCCCTCGCCTCCCCGGGCCCGATCCCGATGGCCCGGAAGACCCGCTCCTGGACGTCGGTCCTGTGGGTCCGGATGCTCCCCCCCCCGATCTCGAAGCCGTTGATCACGAGGTCGTAGGCGCGGGCGAGGACCCTCCCCGGATCGGTCTCCAGCAGCTCCAGCTGATCCGGACGCGGGCTGGTGAAGGCGTGGTGGCGGGCGGCCCATCCGCCGCCCTCGGTGCGCTCCAGGAGCGGGAAGTCCACCACCCAGCAGCAGGCCAGCGCCGTCCCGTCCAGGAGCCCCTTCGCCCGGGCGGCGGCCCCCCTCACCGCGGCCAGCGCGGCGCAGGCCGACTCCTCGTCGGCGGCGACGAACAGGGAGAGGTCCCCCCTCGCGGCGCCGACCCCGTCGGCGATGGCCGCGGCCTCCCCGCCGGCGAGGAACTTCACGAAGGGTCCGCGGAACTCCCCCTCGGGGGACCCGGGCTCCTCCCGCTTCATCCAGGCCAGCCCCTTCGCCCCCGCCTCCCTGGCGACCTTCTCGAGCCCGTCGATCTCCTTCCGGGAGAGGGAGGCCCCGCCGGGCACGGAGAGCCCCCGGACCACGCCGCCCGCGGCGGCGGCGGCGCGGAAGACGGTGAACCCGGATTCGCGGACGAGGTCCGTGACGTCGGAGATGGGGAGCCCGAAGCGCAGGTCCGGCTTGTCGCACCCGTAGCGGAGCATGGCCTCGGAGTAGGGGATGCGCCGCAGGGGAAGGGGGAGGTCCCGCCCGTCCACCTCCTTCACGACGGCGGCCAGCATCCGCTCCACCGCCCCCATGACGTCCTCCTCCTCGACGAAGGACATCTCCACGTCCACCTGGGAGAACTCCGGCTGGCGGTCGAGGCGGAGGTCCTCGTCCCGGAAGCAGCGGACGACCTGGTAGTAGCGGTCGAGGCCGGCCACCATCAGGAGCTGCTTGAAGAGCTGGGGCGACTCGGCCAGGGCGTAGAAGGAGCCGGGGTGGACGCGACTCGGCACCACGTAGTTGCGGGCGCCCCCCGGCGTCCAGCGGACGAGGGCCGGGGTCTCCACGTCCACGAACCCCTCGCCGTCGAAGAACCGCCGGACCGCCGAGAGGATCCGGTGGCGGCCCTCGAGGACCCTCTGGCAGGAGGGGCGCCGGAGGTCGAGGTACCGGTGGCGGAGCCGCACCTCGTCGGAGGCGGATTCCCCGTCGGCGACGGGGATGGCCGGCGGCCGGGCGGGGTTCAGCACCTCCAGGGAGGAGGCCTCCACCTCCACCTCGCCCGTGGGCCGCTTCTCGTTGCGCATGCCCCCGGGGCGGAGGCGGACCGTGCCGCGCACGCGGACGACGGTCTCGGGCCCGAGCCCCAGGGCGAGCGCGGAGAGGTCCCCGTTCCCCGAGGGGACGGAGACCTGGGTGATCCCGTAGCGGTCCCGGAGGTCGAGGAAGACGATCCCCCCGTGGTCCCTCCGGGAGGCCACCCAGCCGCAGAGGGTCGTCGCGGTGCCGGCGTCGGAGCCGCGCAGTTCGCCGCAGGTGTGGGTCCGGAGCATGGGTCGCCTCCTCGGGGGGAAGCCCCGGATGGTAGGCCCCGCGCCCGCGAGGCGGAAATCCTCCCCCGGGGGCGGCGCCTCCGTAGGATGGTCCCTCCCCCGCGCCCCGGCGGCGCGGGCACCCAAGGAGGCGCCCCGTGGAGACCACCCTCGTCCTCGTCAAGCCCGACGGAGTGCAGCGCCGGCTCGTCGGCCGCATCCTGGCCCGCTTCGAGGAGAAGGGCCTGCAGGTCGTCGGCCTGCGCCTCCGCATGCTGGACCGGCCCCTCCTCGAGCGCCACTACGGGGCCCACCGGTCGAAGCCCTTCTACGAGGGCCTCGTCGCCTACATGGCCTCGAGCCCCGTCGTCGCCGTCGCCCTGCGCGGGAAGAACGCCGTCGCGGTCGTGCGGAAGATGATGGGCGCCACCTTCGGCTCGAAGGCGGAGCCCGGGACCATCCGGGGGGACTTCGCCGTCAGCGACGGGTTCAACCTCGTGCACGGGTCCGACTCGCCCGAGGCCGCGGCGAAGGAGCTGGAGCTGTTCTTCGGGGCCGACGGCGTCGTGGACTGGCGGCCCGGGGACATGGAGTGGGTCTACGACGTCTCCGACGGCGCCCGCTGAGGAGCCCCGGACCCGCGGGGGGGCCCCGGTGACGATGCCGTGACCTCCCCGCGGGATCCTCGTCCGCCGTCCCCGGCGGCGACCGCCGGGAGTGGAGGCCCCCCCGCCATGACACCGCCCCGAAGGTCCCTCCTCCGCCCGCCGCCGCGGGGCCTCCCCGTCCCCCCGCGGCCGGTCCTCTCCCTGGCCCTCCTCGCCGCGCTCCTCGCGGGGTCCGCCGGCTGCGCCTCGGACACCGACGCCGAGGACCTCGACGTCACCACCTACCTGCACAACGCCCAGGGCTACGCCGAGGGCGGCCACTACGACCAGGCCCTGTCCCAGTTCCGCCAGGCCCTGGCCATCGACCCGGGGAACGACAAGGCCCTCCTCGGGGAGGCCACCTGCCTCTACTGGATGGGCACGGAGGAGGCGGCCTCCGCGGGAGGCCACATCCTCCTGGCCGAGGAGAAGTTCGAGAAGCTCGACCCCTCCTCCTACGGGGAGAACGCCTGGAAGGTCCACCTGGGCAGGGGCATGGTGCACGCGCGCCTGGCGGAGCTCTGGGGCCGCAAGGCCGACCTCGCCCGCAGGCAGGGCGGGGACGCGGCGGCCCTCCTGCAGATCCGCGAGGCCGAGGGGAAGGTGAAGCTCCACGACGCGAAGGCCTCCTCGGAGTTCGACGCCGTGCTGGCCATGTCGGACCAGCCCCTCGCCCGCAACAACCTCACCGCCCTGTTCTTCCTCGCCACCCGCAGCGCGCTCGCCGCCAAGGACGAGGCCGGCTTCTCCCGCTCCATGGACTACTTCCACCGCTACGAGAAGGAGGTGGAGAAGTCCAAGGCCCTCTGGGTGGAGATGGAGAAGAGGGAGCCGAAGCTCGCCGACCTCTACCGGCAGAAGCTCAAGGCCGCGGAGAGGCAGGAGGTCGAGCTGCGCGACCTCATGGCGAACATCCTCTTCAAGCAGAGGCGCCACGAGGACTCCATCAAGGAGCTCGACAAGGTGCTGGCCCTGGACCCGTGGCGCGCCTCCGCCTTCCTCAACCGGGCCCGCAACGAGGAGGAGCTCGGGCGGTTCGGCGCGGCCGCCGACGACTACCGGCGGTTCCTCAAGGCCACCGACCTCCCCCCCGGGTCCGCCCCCGTCATCGAGGCGACGGACCGGATGCGCCGCTGCGAGGAGGCGGTCCGGGAGAGGATGGACCGGTAGTCCCCGCGCCCCGGCGCCGGGTGCGGTACGGGGTACAATGCCCCCGTGAACGCCCGTCCCCTCCGCGCCCGGGTCCTCGCGGTCCTCCTCGCCGCCTCCGCCGCGGCGGCGGCCGCCGCCGGGGACGGCCAGGTGGTCCTCCGGCTGCGGGACGGGCGGCTCCTCCCGGGGAAGGTCCTCTCCTTCGACGGGGAGGGGGTCCGCCACGCCACCGAGGCCGGCGCCGCCTTCTGGCCCTGGTCGGCCCTCACCCCCTACGGCCGCTACGAGGTGCGGGCGTCCCTCGCCGCGGAGGACGACGGGGAGGCCCGGCTCGCCCTGGGGCGCTGGTGCCTCGAGGAGGGAGGGCTCCCCGCCGAGGCCCGCTCCGAGCTGCTCCGCGCCCGGGGGCTCGGGGCCGGCGAGGCGGCCGCCCTGGACGCCCTGCTCCTGCGGTGCGACCGGGACCAGGCGGCCGCGGCCGCGGCGGAGGCGGATCGCCGGGCGGCCGCGGTCCTGGCTCGCCGCGGCGCCCCCCTCCGCCTTCACGGAGGAGGGCCGCGAGAAGGCCGCGGACCTCGTCCGGAGGCGCGAGGCGGAGGAGGTGCGGGCCCGCCTGGAGGCGGAGCGCCTGCGGAAGGACGCGGCGGAGGCGCGGCGATCCGCCGCCATCGCCTCCCACCTCGCCGACGCCGACGCCTCCCGGACCGACGCCGGCACGCTCGTCCTCGCCGCCCTCCGCGAGGAGGACGGCGGCTCCTTCACCACCTTCCGCCAGTCCCTGGAGAGGGCCGAGGCCTCCTGGATGGCGGCGGGGAGGTCCTACGAGAGGGCCCGGAGGCTGGCCGCCAACGACCGCCCCGAGGAGGCCCGGCGGGCCCTGGCGGGCCGCCGGGCGGTGGAGGGGCGCCTCCTCGACCTCCACGTCCGCCTCGCCCGGAAGCTCGTCGAGTACAAGAGCTGGAAGGACGCGCAGGAGGCCCTCGACAAGGCCCTCCGCATCGACCCGGTGAACGCCGAGGCCCTCGACCTGCAGGAGAAGGTGGACGCCAACTGGATCCGCCGCAAGGCCTCGGGCCTCACCAACGCCTCGGGCCGCACGACCGACGGGACGTCGGGCGACCGGTAGCCCGCGGGAGCCCTCAGGGGGCCCTGCGCGGGACGAACCCCTCGATCAGCAGGTCGGGGCCGCAGGACGTCACCCGCACCTCCTCCAGCCGCAGGGGGTCGGCGGCCTGCCGGAGCCCTTCCGCCCCCCCCACCGGGGTGGGGGCGCCGCGGCCCCCGAGGAGGGTGGGGGCCAGGAACACCATGGCCTGGCGGACGACGCCGGCCCGCAGCGCGGCCGCGTGCAGTTCCCCGCCGCCCTCGATCAGCACCCGGCGGACGCCGCGCGCGCGCAGCAGCGCCATCAGGGCGGGGAGATCGACGCCCCTCCCGGGGCCGGGGACCGCGGCGACCTCCACGCCGAGGGCCTCGAGGGCGGCGCGCCGGGCGCCGGGGGCCGCGCCGCCGCAGGCGACGAGGACCGGGGATTCCCGAGCGGTGGTCGCGAGGCGGCTCCCCGGGTGCATCCGCAGGGATCCGTCCACGACGACCCTCAGGGGGATCCGCGGAGCCGGGCCCCCGGCGGGGCGCGGCCGCAGGTCGGGGTCGTCGAGGGCGGCCGTCCTCGCCCCCACCATCACCGCGTCCACCCGGGAGCGCGCCTCCTGCACGCGGGCCCGCGACTCCTCCCCCGAGATCCACCGGGCGCCGCCCCGGGCGTCGGCGATCTTCCCGTCCAGCGTCATGGCCCACTTGGCGACGGTCCAGGGCAGGGGGTCGGAGGCGGCGGCCCGCCAGCGCGGGAGGAGGGCCTCGGCCTCCGGGCAGGCCAGGCGCACCACGGCGACGCCGGCCTCCCGCAGGAGCCGGGGCCCCTCGCCCCCGGCGTCCCCGTCCGGGTCGTCGCAGGAGTAGACGACCCGGGCCACTCCCGCGGCGAGGAGCCGGGGGGCGCAGGGGGGGGTGCGCTTCCCGGGGCGCGCGACCGCGCAGGGCTCCAGCGTGACGAAGGCCGTGGCCCCGCGGGCGCGGGGGCCCGCCGATTCCAGGGCCTCCGCCTCGGCGTGGGGAAGGCCGAACCCGCGGTGGAACCCCGCCCCCACCACCTCCCCCCCGGCGTCGACGAGGAGGCACCCCACCGGCGGGTTGGGCAGGGTGTCGTGGTCCCTCCCCCGCGCGAGGGCGGCGGCGGCGGCGAGCCGCTCCCGGTCCCCGGGGAGGGAGGAGGTCACGGCCTCCCCGGGGCCGCCGCGGCGGCGGGATCGACGTGGAGGACCCGGGCCGTCGCGCGCACCACCCTACCCCGGAGGTACTCCCCCGGACCCCCGGCGCCCTCCGGGAGGACGGCCAGCTGGTGGTGCGCCGTGCGGCCGGCCATCCGCTCCGGCCTCTTCGCCGAGGGCCCGTCCACCAGCACCTCCACCTCCGTCCCCACCCTGGCGGCGAGGAGCGCGGCCTCCACCTCCGACTGGGCCGCCATCACGGCGGCGTGCCGGGAGGACTTCACCGGCTCGGGCACGTCGTCGGGGAGGGCGGCCGCCGCGGTCCCCGGGCGGACGGAGTACTTGAAGACGAAGGCCATGGTCCAGCGCACCTCCCGGACGAGGGAGAGGAGGGCGGCGAACTCCTCCTCCGTCTCTCCCGGGAACCCGACGATGAGGTCGGTGGCCAGCTCGATGCCGGGGACGCGGGCGCGGGCCTCCCCCACGAGCTCCAGGTACCGGGCCCGGTCGTAGCCCCTGTACATCCGCCGGAGGACGGCGTCCGAGCCGTGCTGCGCGGGGAAGTGGAGGTAGGGCATCACCCGGGGAAGCTCCCCCATGGCGTCCAGGAGGGGGATCTCGATGTCCATGGGGTTGCTCGTGAGGAAGCGGATCCGGCGGACCCCCGGGACCTCGTGGACCCGCCGGAGGAGCGCGGGCAGGGTCGGGCGGCCGGGGAGGGTGCGCCCCCAGGTGTTGATGTTCTGGCCGAGGAGAAAGATCTCCGTCGCGCCGTCGCCGGCGAGGCGCCGGACCTCCTCGAGGATGGAGGCCTCGTCCCTGTCGAACTGCCGGCCCCGGACCGAGGGGACGACGCAGTAGGAGCACCGGTGGCTGCATCCGCGCATCACCGAGACCCAGCCCCGGTGGACCTGCTCCCTCACCGTGACGTCCCGGACGGGCTCCTCGAATCCGCCCGAGGGATCCCGCAGCGCCGAGACCCTCCGGCCCGTCCCCTCGACCTCCTCGACGAGGCGCGCGAGGTCGCCGTACCGCCGCGTCCCCACGACCACGTCCACCACCGGGGCCCGGCGCAGGATCTCCTCCCCCTCCCTCTGGGCCATGCAGCCCATGACGGCCACGAGGAGGGAGGGGTCGCGCCTCTTGCGCTCGGCCAGCGCCCCCAGGCGGGACCAGACCTTGTCCTCGGCGTGCTGCCGGACGGAGCAGGTGTTGAAGACGACGAGATCCGCCTCCTCGGCGGAGGGCGCGGGCACCCAGCCGCGGCGCCGGAGGTCCCCCGCGGCGAACTCGCCGTCGAGGAGGTTCGTCTGGCAGCCGAAGGCCTCGATCCAGGCCCTTCGGGGCGGCGGGGCGGCCGTTTCCATGGGGGTGCAGTCTAAGGGAGGGCCGGCCCGGTCCTCAGGACGCCGCCCCCGCGACCCTCCCGTTCGCCTCCCCCTCGGCGGCGAGCATGGCCCGGACCGCCTCCAGGTTCTCCCGGGCCTCGGCCCGGATGCGCAGGAGGTGCCGGGCCCCGCGCCCGCGGCGGACCCGCTCCGGGCCCTCCTCCACGGCGAGGCAGCGCCCGTAGGCCTCGGCGGCGTCGGCGAGGAAACCGGACTCCCGGAAGGAGTCCCCCGCCGCCGCGCAACCCTCGGCCTCGCCGCCGGGGTACATGGAGCGGTAGACCTCCTCCACGCCCCCCGGCAGGACCCCCTCCAGGAGCTCCCTCCCGAAGAGGTAGAGGGAACGGACGACGACCCGATCGTCGGCCATCGCGGGGAGGAGCTGGCGCAGCCGGCGGTCGGCCTTCGTGTAGAGGTTGCGCAGGTGGCGGAGGCGCTTGGGGTAGTACTCGTTGACCTCCCGGTAGAAGTGGTCGTACTCGATGCGCTGCTCCCTCACGAACTCCTCGCGCAGGGTGTAGTGCTCCTCCTTCAGCGCCGACAGCTCGTGGTAGATGATGGAGACGCAGTGGTCGAAGCGATCCGTCGCGTCCGGGGAGCGGAAGAGGTCGTGGGAGATCTCCCGGAGGAGCGACACCTCGCGGTCCCGGAGGTCCTCCAGGGCCTTGAAGTCCAGCAGCGTCGAGAGGTCGTCGGGGGCGAGGCGCAGGGAGGCCCGGACGGTCTTGTACCGCTGCGAGAACTCGTCCACGCGCCGCTCGTACTCCTCGAAGAGGACGCGGAACCTCTTCCAGGAGGAGTAGAAGGTCCTCAGGAGCAGCCAGCGCCGCTCCTCGGGGGCGGTGGAGTGATCGCGGACGATCACCGGCCCGCCTCCCCCTCGCCGCCCCCTCCGGCGCCGCCCCCGGCGCCGCCCCCGGGGGCTCCCCGGAGGAGGGCGGCGATGCCCGCGAGGGCCGCGAGGAAGAGGAGGGAGTAGAGGAGGGCGCCCGCCCAGGCCCTGCCGTCCCAGGGGGCCGGCCCGGGCCACGGTCCCCCGGGGTCCCCGGCCGCCGCGACGGCGGACCGCAGGAGCGGGAGGGGCAAGGAGCCTACTCCCCTTCGACGCCCTTCGCCCCGCCCTCCGCGGCGCCCTCCGGCCCGGCCGCGGCGCCGCCCTCCGGCTCCGCGGAGGCCGGCGTGTAGCCGACGAGTTCGAAGATCGCCCGGGGGGCGTTGTCCCCGAGGCGCCCCTTGAAGTGCCGGATCACCCGGGTGTAGCCGCCGGTGCGATCCCGGAACTGGGGGGCGATCTCGTCGAAGAGCCTCCGGGCGAGCGTGTGGGCGGTGCGGTTGCCGCCGAGGGTGGCGACGGCCATGCGGAAGCAGTGGAGGTGCGCGGCGGCGTCCCCGCGCTCCCGGGCGGCCACTCCCCGCCGGGCGAGGGTGATCAGCTTCTCGGCGGGGGACCGGAACTCCTTCGCCTTCGCGAGGGTCGTCTCGATCCGGCCGTGGGTGAACAGGCTCTGGACGATGCCCCGCTCGAGGGCGAGCCTCGGTCCCGACTTCCTGCCGAACTTGCGTCCCGACTTGCGATGCCGCATGGCTGCTCCTGTGCTCGTTCCCGCCGGGAAACGGCCTCCGGCGACGCTGCCCTCGCCTACGCCGCGTCCCGTCCTACTCCATCCCGAGGATGGAGTCCGTGTCCATGCCGAGGCCGAGGTTCTGCTCCTCGAGCTTGGCGATGACCTCCTTGAGCGTGGTCCTCCCGAACGCCTCCATCCCGAGGAGCTCCTCCTCGGTCCGGCGGCAGAGGTCCGACACCGACTCGATGCCCGCCTTCTGGAGCGCGTTCATGCCGCGGGCGGAGAGGCCGAGGCCGGTGAGGGGCATCCGGAGCCTCGCGGCCGTCTCGTGCCGCTCGCGCTCCTGGCGCGCATCGGACTCCTCCGCCGCGACGGGCCCCCCGCCCGCGGCGGGGATCGGGCGCCCCTCGTCGAAGGAGGAGACGAAGGGGTTGAGGTGCTTCCGGTAGATCTTCGCGGACTCCGTCAGCGCCATCTCCGGGGTGACCGTCCCGTCGGTCCAGATCTCGATCAGGAGCTTGTCGTAGTTCGTCATCTTCCCGACGCGGGTGTTCAGCGTCTTGTAGCGCACGCGCTGGACGGGGGAGAAGATGGCGTCCACGGGGATGACCCCGATCTCCATGTCCTCGCCCGCGTGCTCGTCCGCGGTCTCGTAGCCGCGGCCGCGCCGCACGGTCAGCTCCATCTCGAAGGGGACCTCGTCCGAGAGCGTGCAGAGCTGCAGGTCGGCGTTGACGATCTCCACCCCCGCGTCGCCCTTGATGTCGGCGGCGGTCACGGGTCCCGGGCCCTTCTTCGAGATCTTGAGGATCCTCGGCTGGTCGTCGTGGGTCCGGACGAGCACCTTCTTGACGTTGAGGATGATCTCGGTGACGTCCTCGACGACGCCCTTCAGGCTGGAGAACTCGTGCTCCACGCCGCGGATGCGGACGTGGGTCACGGCGACCCCCTCCAGCGAGGAGAGGAGGACGCGCCTGAGGCCGTTGCCGACGGTGGCGCCGTACCCTCGCTCGAAGGGCTCCGCCGTGAACGCCGCGTACCGGTCCGTGCGGGTCTTCTCGTCGACGACCACGCGGTTCGGCAGCTCGAAGTCCCTCCAGCGGATGCGCATCTCGAACCTCCCGTTTCTTTCCCGAGTCCTCGGTTGATTGCCTTCGACGGCCCCGGGCGCCCCGGGGCGGCTGCGGCGCCTAGCGCGCCGCCACCTCGACGATGAACAGCTCGTTGATCTCGAAGGGGATCTCCTCGCGGCGCGGCAGCACGTTCACCTTCCCGGAGGGCGGGTCCTCGGACTTCACGAGCCAGGTCGGGCAGGTGCGGCCCCGGGTCTGCTCCAGCGACTCCCTGACGGCCTTGGCCGAGGCGGGGCGGTTGTAGGGCCCCACCACGTCCCCCGCCCGGACGAGCGCGGAGGGGACGTTGCAGCGGCGGCCGTTGACGGAGATGTGGCCGTGCCGGACGAGCTGGCGGGCGTGGGACCGCGAGAGCCCGAACCCCAGGTGGTAGACGACGTTGTCCAGCCGCCTCTCGAGCAGGACGAGGAGGTTCTCCCCCGTGTTGCCCTTCATGCGGACCGCCTCCGCGAAGGTGCGGCGGAACTGGCGCTCGAGGAGGCCGTAGATCCGCTTGACCTTCTGCTTCTCCCGGAGCCGCGTCCCGTAGGCGGACAGCCTCGAGCGCCTGAGGGAGTGCATTCCGGGCGGCGTCTCGCGCCGCTTGATGGAGCACTTGTCCGTGAGGCAGCGCTGCCCCTTCAGGAAGAGCATGACGCCCTCCCGGCGGCAGAGCCTGCACTTAGCGCCGATGCTTCGAGCCATGATCCGTGGACCTCCGGCCTTTCCTGAGCGACCCTGTGCCTAGACCCGGCGCCGCTTCCGCGGGCGGCAGCCGTTGTGCGGGATGGGGGTGACGTCCTCGATGGCCCTGATCTTCAGGCCCGACGCGGACAGGGCACGGACGGCCGACTCGCGGCCGGACCCGGGACCGTTCACCTTGACCTCGACCTCCCGCATCCCCATCTTCATGGCCTTCTCGGCCGCCCGCTCGGCGGCCTTCTGGGCCGCGAAGGGGGTGGACTTGCGGGAGCCCTTGAACCCGACGCTGCCCGCGGAGTCCCAGGCGAGGGTCTCCCCGTTGGCGTCGGTGATCGTCACGATGGTGTTGTTGAAGGACGCCAGCACGTGGACCACGCCCCGGGGGACGTTGCGCTTCCCCTTGCGGCGGGCCGCGGCCGCGGCGTCGGGGGCCTGGGCCTCCGCCGCCTCGGGCTTCCCCTCCCCGGACGGGGCGGGCGCAGCGGCGGGCGCCGGGACGGCCCCGGCGGCTTCGGTCTTCTTCTCGTTCTCGTTCGCCATGCTATCCGAGCTCCTTCACGCTCTTCTTGCGGGCCACCGTGCGCCGCGGTCCCTTCCGCGTCCGCGCGTTGGACCGGGTGCGCTGGCCGCGAGTCGGCAGGTTCTTGATGTGCCGGATCCCGCGGTAGCACTTGATCTCCTTGAGGCGGGAGATGTTCTGCGCGATCTGCCTGCGCAGCTGCCCCTCGACGACGAACTTCTTCTCGATGAGGGACGTGATCCGGCTCAGGTCCTCGTCCGAGAGGGCCTTGGAGCGCAGCTGCGGGTTGATCCCCAGGTCCTCGAGGATCTCCCCCGCGGCCCTGCGGCCGATCCCGTAGATGTACGTCAGGGCGACGCCGATCTTCTTCTCGGCCGGGACGTCGACCCCCACGATGCGCGGCATGGTGCCTCCTCTGCCTTTCCGTTCGACCCTGCGTTCCCGCCGGCCGCCTCCGCCCGCCCCCCCCGTCGGGGAGGGCGGCCGGCGCTAGCCCTGCCTCTGCTTGTGCCGCTTCTCGGTGCAGATCACCCGCACCACGTTCTTCCTGCGGACGATCTTGCAGTTCTCGCAGATCCTCCGGACCGACGCTCTGACCTTCATTCGCTTCCTCCGCGGCTCCCGCCGCACGACCGACCCCGGCCTAGGCGACCGAGAGGACCTCCGCGCCGTCCTCGGTGACGGCGATGGTGTGCTCGAAATGCGCGCTCGGCTTGCGGTCCTTCGTGACGACGGTCCACCCGTCGTCCAGGACCTCCACCTCGGCGCAACCCATGTTCAGCATCGGCTCCACGCAGATCACCATGCCGGGGCGGAGGACGACGTCGTTCGCCCGCGTGCCTCCGTCGACGTAGTTCGGCACCTGGGGATCCTCGTGGAGCCGCGTCCCGATCCCGTGCCCGGCGTACTCCCGGACCACGCCGTAGCCCCTGGATTCCGCCAGCGTCTGCACCGCCGCCCCGATGGCGGAGACGCGGACGCCGGGGCCGATCACCCTGATGGCCGCCTCCAGGCACTCCCTCGTGGTCTCCACGAGGCGCCGCCGCTCCTCGGAGACCCGCCCCACCGGGACGGTGATGGCGGCGTCCCCCATGTAGTTGCGGTAGGTGGCCCCCACGTCGATCCCGATGATGTCCCCCTCCGCGAGGGTCTTCTTCCCCGGGATCCCGTGCACGACCTCCTCGTTGACCGAGGTGCAGATGGTCCTGGGGAACCCGTGGTACCCCAGGAAGGTGCACGAGGCGCCGCGCCGCTCGATGATGCCGCGGGCGGCGTCGTCGATCTGCCCCGTGGTCATGCCGGGGCGGACGTTCTCCGCCGCCCAGGCGTGGACCTCGGCGACGATCCGGCCGGCCTCGCGCATCAGCGCGACCTCCCTCGGGGTCTTGTAGGAGATCAACGACGGCCCTTCCCCCGCGCGGGCTTCCGCTTCCTCGCGACGGGCCTCCGCTTCGCGACGGGCTTCCGCTTCGCGACGGACTTCCGCTTCGCGACGGGCTTCCTCTTCGCAGCGGGCTTCCGCTTCGCCGCCGCGGGCTTCCTCCGCGCGGGGGACTTCCCCTTCGCGGCCGGCTTCGCCGCGGCGGGGGCCCCCGCCGGCGGGGAGGAGGACAGGGCGGCCCGGGCGGCGAGGGCCGCCCTGCGCACCGCGGCGTAGACGTCGTCGGGCCCGCCCACGGTGCCGTCGACGCGGACGAGGACCTTCGCGGAGGAGTAGCCGTCCTCGATCCCCGAGGTCTGCTCGCGGTAGACCCGCAGCCGGTCCCGGATGGTCTCGGGGCGGTCGTCGTCCCTCTGCACGAGGGGGCCGCCGCAGCGGTCGCAGGCGCCCGCGACCTTCGGGGGAGCCCCGGTCAGGTGGTAGGTGAGGCCGTCCTTCGGGCAGGAGCGGCGGCCGGAGAGGCGATCGACGATGACCGGCTCCGGCAGGTCGACGAGGATGGCCAGGTCCACCTTCCGCCCGAGGGACGAGAGGAGCCCGTCGAGGGTGGCCGCCTGTGCCCTGTTGCGGGGGTACCCGTCGAAGATCACCCCGCCCCGGGCCGCCTCGCCGCCGAGGGCCTCCCGGATGAGGTCGGCCACGACGTCGTCGGGGACGAGCCCGCCCGCGTCCATGATCGCCTTCGCGCGCAGGCCCACGGGGGTCCCGTCGGCCACCGCCTTGCGGAGGACGGCCCCCGTGCTGAGCTGGGGGATGCCGAGCTCCTCCGCGAGCCGCTGCGCCTGGGTGCCCTTGCCGGCCCCCGGGGGTCCGAGGAAGACGATGTCCATGGCTCTCATTCAGGTTCCGGCGGCTAGAAGCCGCCGCCTCCCTTCAGGCTGCCACCGTCCATGAAGCCCCTGTAGTTGCGCATCAGCAGGTAGGAGTTCACCCGGTCCGCGAGGTCGAGGGCCACGGAGACGGTGATGAGGATGCTGGTCCCCCCGACGAAGGCGGCCGTCACCTGGGGAAGCCCCATGGCATGGGTGATCACGTCCGGCACGAGCGCGATGACGGCGAGGAAGAAGGCCCCCGCCAGCGTGATCCTCTGGATCGACTCGTCCAGGAAGTCCTGGGTGCGCCGCCCGGGACGGATGCCGGGGATGAAGGCCCCGTGCTCCTTGATCTGGTCGGCCATCTCCTTGGGGTTGAACATCATCCCGACCCAGAAGAAGGAGAAGAACACGATGCCGGCCACGTAGAGGGCGGAGTAGAGGAAGCCGCCCCTGTCGAGCAGCGTGATGCCGAAGTTGCTCAGGAGCTGCTGGGGGATGATGAGGAGCGTGGAGGCGAAGATCACCGGCATCACGGAGACGGCGTTCACCTTGAGGGGCAGGTAGTGCTTCTGGCCCCCGTACACGGATCGGCCGCGGACGAGCTTGGCGTACTGGACCGGCACCCGCCTCTGGCCCTTGGTGATGTAGACCACCGCCATGGTCACCACGAGGAAGAGGACC
>JAKLKS010000499.1 GCA_023150535.1 Planctomycetota bacterium | reverse complement strand
CGCCGAGGGCGACCCGCACTCGCCGCATATCACCGCGAGGGGCTCATGGGGGCAGGGCGTCCGAGCGACGCTCCAGGGCGCGGTGCACGCGCACGTGGGCTGGCTCTTCGGCCCGGCCAGCCAGGGGCTCGACAAGTACGCGGTGGACCTTCGCCGCGACCGCGCGATCGTGCTGGCGAACAGCCATTTCGAGTTGTGGGTCATCGCCGGGCTGGTGATCCCGGCGATCCTGGGCGGCCTCCTCTCGATGTCGTGGATGGGCGTGCTGCTGGGCTTCCTCTGGGGCGGCCTCGTGCGCGTACTGCTGGTGCACCACGTCACCTGGAGCGTCAACTCCGTGTGCCACCTGTGGGGCACACGTCCGTTCGAGAGCCGCGACGAGAGCCGCAACAATGCGCTGGTGGGCTTGCTCGCGCTGGGCGAGGGGTGGCACAACAACCACCACGCGTTCCCGACCAGCGCGCGCCACGGGCTGCGCTGGTGGGAGCTGGATTTCAGCTACCTCTTCATCCGGCTGCTCGAGGGGCTGCGGCTGGCTCGCGATGTGCGTGTGCCAAGCCC
>JAKLKS010000498.1 GCA_023150535.1 Planctomycetota bacterium | reverse complement strand
CCATGGTCGAGAGGGAAACAGCCCAGATTACCGGCTAAGGTCCCAAAGTTCACCTCAGTTAATAAGGAGGTGAGAGTGCGAAGACAGCCAGGATGTTGGCTTAGAAGCAGCCACCATTTAAAAAGTGCGTAATAGCTTACTGGTCGAGCATTCTCGCGCCGAAAATTACCGGGAATAAGGTGAACGCCGAAGCCGTAACATGTACAGCCCTGCGTGGCTGTGCTTGGGTAGGGGAGCGCTGCATGGGAGATACAAGCGGACGCGTGAGCGCCCGTGGCGGCCCATGCAGGTGATTCTGCGGACACGAGTAGCGATAAAGGGGGCGAGAATCCCCCTCCCCGTAAGCCTAAGGTTTCCTGGGCCAGGTCACTCCGCCCAGGGTTAGGCGGGTCCTAAGACGAGGGCGCAAGCCGTAGTCGATGGAAAACCGGTTAATATTCCGGTCCCACCAGAAACCGTTATCACTTCAGGCGTGACGCAGGTAGCCATGGTCGGGCAAGCCGTTAGCTGGCTGCTCCAAGGGCGAATCCCTTTGAGGTCTCCAGGAAAACCCGGAGGCGGAGGAGG
>JAKLKS010000497.1 GCA_023150535.1 Planctomycetota bacterium | reverse complement strand
TACTTGTGATGGTAAAAAGTACGGGAAAGAAGTACAGAGCTCAGGTCTAAGCACTGAGTGGGTTCGGAAAATCCCTATGAATGAAGGGGTTTCTCGATGTAAAGAGAAAGCGCCGCTCCCTCACGGTCGCGGTTCCGTTACGCGGTGGTGAGGGGAAGGGCGGGGTAGTTAGTCGAGGCGGTTGATGAGGCTGGCGACGTAGCCGCCGCCGAAGCCGTTGTCGATGTTGACGACGGTGACGTTGGAGGCGCAGGAGTTGAGCATGCCGAGGAGGGCGGCGAGGCCGTTGAAGCTTGCGCCGTAGCCGATGCTGGTGGGGAGACGAGTCCGCCGACGGCGCTGGGGAGGGCGCCTTCCATGCCGGCGCAGACGACGCAGACGCGGGCCTGGGTGAGGCGTTCGCGGTTGGACATGAGGCGGTGGATGCCGGCGACGCCGATGTCGGCGATCAACTCGACCTGGTTGCCCATGATTTCGGCGGTGAGGAAGGCTTCTTCGGCGACGGGGAGGTCGCTGGTGCCGGCGCAGGCGACCATGAGGAGGCCTTTGCCGCGGATGGTTTTGTCGC
>JAKLKS010000496.1 GCA_023150535.1 Planctomycetota bacterium | reverse complement strand
AGGCGATCCGGGGCGGAGCCAATGACTTCCTGGAAAAGCCCCTCGGAAGCGAGCACGTTCTCAATGCCCTGAGGCGCGTCATCGACAGCTCGCGGCTGGCGCGGGAAAACCAGGAACTGAAGAGACGGCTCGGCCTCACCCGCCTGGTCGGCGGGAGTCGCAGGATGCAGAGACTCATTCAGGAGGTGGCCCGCGCCGCGCCGACCCCCGCGACCGTCCTTCTTCTGGGCCCGAGCGGGAGTGGCAAGGAACTCGCCGCCCGTTCGATCCACGAGGCTTCTCTCGTCAGGAACGGGCCGTTCGTTCAGGTCAACTGCGCCGCGATCCCCGATTCCCTCATCGAGTCCGAGCTCTTCGGGCACGAGCGCGGGTCTTTCACGGGCGCCGACCGCAAGCAGACGGGAAAGTTCGTCGAGGCGGACGGCGGGACCATCTTCCTCGACGAGATCGGCGACATGTCGGCCCCCGCCCAGGCAAAGGTCCTCCGCGTTCTGCAAGAAGGCGAGGTCGAGCCCGTGGGCAGCCCGAGGGTCGTCAAGGTCAAGGTGCGCGTCATCGCCGCCACCAAT
>JAKLKS010000495.1 GCA_023150535.1 Planctomycetota bacterium | reverse complement strand
CGACGCGATCTCGCCGGCCGCGGCCACGCGCTTCGCGGCCGCGTCGTCGCGTGCCACCTCCGAGACGGACCCCGACGTCCTGTCGAAGCGCTCGAGAACGCGCGTGGCGATCTCGAGGCTGTCCCTCGCCGTCGCGACCCGCGCCTCCAGTTGCGCGACCCTCGCCTCCGCGCTCGCTTTCGCGCGCCGGAGGTCGCCTTCGTCGAGCTCTGCGATGACCGTCCCCTTCGGCAGCTCGTCGCCGACCTGCACGTCCCTGTCCAGCCCGGGCGGCCGGTACAGTCTCTCGACGGTGCCCGGCAGCTTGAACGCCAGATCCGTGGTCTGGAAGGGTTCGACCGAGCCGCCGAAGCGGCTGGACACGACGACGTCCTCCGGCGTCAGGACTCTCACCCTGACCGGGACCGGGCCGACTTCCTCCCTCGGCTTGTCGCACGCGCACAGCGCCGCGCCGAGGAGCAGGCAGCCGAGCCAGCAGGATGTGGGCACCGGCGTTCCGAGCCGCGAACGCGGACGGAACGGCTTGACTTCACTCGCTCTCATGGACGTCTCCTTGGTCTCCAGACCCC
>JAKLKS010000494.1 GCA_023150535.1 Planctomycetota bacterium | reverse complement strand
AGATTCAGGAGGATCTGATCGAGCATTCCCCGGTCGGCAACCGTCAAGAGCGGCCGGGGATCGAGATCCAGGCGCACCCGGACGTTCTCGCCCAGGATTCGCCGCAGCATCCGTGCCATCGCGGTGATGGCGCCGTTGAGGTCGAGGAGCCTCGGTTGCAGCTTCTGGCGGCGGCTGAACGCCAGGAGTTGCCGCGTCAGGTTCGAGGCGCGCTCGCAAGCCTGCCGAATCTCGTCGAGGGAGGCGGCCCGGCTCTCGAGAGGGAGACTGTCCGTCTGGAGAAGCGAGGCATTCCCCTCGATCACCGTCAGGAGGTTGTTGAAGTCGTGAGCGATGCCGCCCGCGAGCTGTCCGATGGCATCCATCTTCTGGGATTGCCGCAGCTGCTCCTCGAGTTCCAGCCTCTCCGTGATGTCGTGCGCGTAGCAGTGGACGATATCGGATTCGGCGATCGGGTAGAAGGACCAGGAAATGGTCGACGCGCCGTGACGGGTTTCGAGGCGCAGTCTGGGCTGCCGGGTTTCGAGGCAGCTCTGCGCGATGCCAGCCGCGTCTGCTGGCAACAGCTCGCCCA
>JAKLKS010000493.1:301-574 GCA_023150535.1 Planctomycetota bacterium | reverse complement strand
ACCATCCACAAGGACTTCAGTTCGCTCTTCTCCTGTTGGAGGTCACGCAGCGGCGCCGGGCCGAGAAAGAACGCGCCAGGCTGGAAGAACAGTACCGGCACTCGCAGAAGATGGAAGCCGTCGGGCGGCTCGCCGGAGGCGTCGCCCACGACTTCAACAACATCCTGACGGCCGTTTTCGGCTACTGCGAGCTGCTCTCCCTGAAGATCTCCCCGTCGTCCGCGGCCGCCAGGGACGTGGCGGAACTGCGCGCCTCCGCCGAGAGGGCCGCCT
>JAKLKS010000493.1:0-291 GCA_023150535.1 Planctomycetota bacterium | reverse complement strand
CAGCCGGAAGCAGGTTCTGCAGCCCCGCCCCGTCGAGCTGGCGGAAATCGTCCGCGGGATCCGTCCCATGCTCGGCCGGCTGATCGGGGAGGACGTCTCGATCGAATTCGAGCTGTCTCCCGAGACCGGACTCATCAACGCGGACCCAGGTCAGATCCAGCAAGTCATCCTCAACCTCGCCGTCAACGCCCGAGATGCCATGCCGGATGGAGGCGTGCTCACCATCTCCACGAAGAATCTCGATTGTGGCGAGGACTACGTTCTTGAACACCACGTCTTGACGCCGGGACC
>JAKLKS010000492.1 GCA_023150535.1 Planctomycetota bacterium | reverse complement strand
TTGTCGAGCAACCTCAGGACGACTCGTTCGCCGTACTGGCTGGGCAGCGTCGCGATGCGAAGGTCGATGCGGCGCTGTCCTATGCGGATGGTCACGCCGCCGTCCTGGGGCAATCGGCGCTCGGCGATGTCCATCTGCCCCATGACCTTGATGCGGCTGGTGACGCCCTCGCGGACCTCGGCGCGCAGCCGGGCGCGCTCGTAGAGCACGCCGTCGATACGAAAACGTACCCGCAGGTGCCCTTCGGCCGGCTTGATATGGCGTGGACGAGTTTGACCGCAGGGGCCTTGTCGTCGAGCACCAGCACGTCTTCGGATAGCGCGATCTCGTTGCCGGCGGGCGCCTGGGCCGCCAGTTCGTCGGCGACCTCCGTGACTTCCTTGGCTTCTGCGTGGAAGGCCCGGTCCAGGAGCCTCCTGATCTCCTCGGCGTCTCCGGGTAGGGCCTCGACTTCGGCGTCCAGCTTGAATGCGATGCGGTCGAGGGCCCAGATGCGGTCCGGCAGGCCATAGGCCAGGACGAAGCCGCCTTCGCCGCCGATGATCTTCTCTTCGATCGCGACGATCGCGTGGTCC
>JAKLKS010000491.1:324-575 GCA_023150535.1 Planctomycetota bacterium | reverse complement strand
CGCCGCCTGCTCGGCGGACTTCACCTCGGGATAGGCGCGGCCCATGATGCCGACGATCACGGGCACGAGCCTCTCGAGGAACGGCTTGTCGATGCCGAGCGCGATGCCGTCGCGGATGGCGCGGCGCAGCACGCGGCGCGCGACGTAGCCGCGGCCCTCGTTGCTCGGCTTCACGCCGTCGGAGACGAGGAAGACGCCCGCGCGGACGTGGTCCGCGATCCGCCGGAACTGCGGGCCGAGCGGGTCGTCGT
>JAKLKS010000491.1:0-314 GCA_023150535.1 Planctomycetota bacterium | reverse complement strand
CGTAGGCGTATTTCTTCCCCGCGATCCGCGCGACCTCGTCGATGATCGGGCGGAAGAGCTCCGTCTCGAAGTTGCTCCGGTGGCCGTTCAGGACCGCGAGGATCCGCTCGAAGCCCATCCCGGTGTCGATGTTCCTCTGCTTCAGCGGCTGGAGGTCGTTTCGCCCGACGCGGTTGAACTGCGTGAAGACGATGTTCCCGATCTCGCAGTAGCGCTTCGCCTCGGGATCGCCCTCCTTGCCGGGCGATCCGAAGTCGAAGAAGATCTCCGAGCAGGGGCCGCAGGGGCCGTTCGGGCCCTCCTCGGGCGCGTTC
>JAKLKS010000490.1 GCA_023150535.1 Planctomycetota bacterium | reverse complement strand
TCAAGGGCGCTCGTGGCTTCATCGAACATCATCAGCTTCGGGTTCATAGCGAGCGCCCGGGCAATGGCCACTCGTTGCTGCTGGCCGCCCGAAAGCTGCCCGGGGAAGGCATCGAGCTTGTTCGCGAGCCCCACCCTGGTGAGCACCGCAACGGCCGTCTCGCGGGCCTGGGCCTTCGGCTGCTTCAACACCTGCACGGGCGCTTCCATCACGTTGCCAAGCGCCGTGAGGTGGGGGAAGAGGTTGAAACGCTGGAAGACCATGCCCATTTCGCGGCGCACGCGGGCGATCGCGGCCTCACGGTCTTCCTTCAGTTTTCCTCCGCTCTCCCGGTAGCCCACCAGCCGGCCCTCGAACAGGATCTGCCCTCCGGCGTGGATCCCCGGGGGCTTCGGCACCAGCCCGAGGACGCTGAGGGCGGTGACGGACTTCCCGCAGCCGGACTCGCCCACCACCCCCAGGGTCTCGCCGGGGAGCACCTCGAAGGAGACGCCGTCCACCGCCCGGGCCACGCCGCGGTCGGTGCGGAACCACGTCTTCAGGTCGCGGATCTCCAGGACCGGGGCGGCGCTCATC
>JAKLKS010000048.1:13725-20437 GCA_023150535.1 Planctomycetota bacterium | reverse complement strand
CCGGCGGCGCCTCCGGCGTCCCCTCCGCCCCCGCACCCGCACCCGCACCCGCACCGGCCCGACCCGCCCCCGCGCCGGGGTCGGCGCCGCCGTCGGGCGACCTCGCCGGCTCCGCCTCCTGCCGGGAGTGCCACGCCGACTTCTACCGGAAGTGGGAGACCTCCCGCCACGGCCTCGCCATGCGGGTGGTGGACCGGGCGTTCGTCGCGTCGCTCCTCGCCCCGGCCCCCGGCCCCGTGGCCGCGGGGAAGGGGACATGGACCGTGGACCTCGCGCCCTTCCCGCCGGTCCTCCGCGAGGAGGGGGCCGGGGGCGGGCGCGCCTTCCCGCTGGCCCACGCCCTCGGCGGGAAGAACGTCTTCTACTTCCTGACGCCGCTCGAGCGCGGGCGGCTCCAGGTCCTCCCCCTCGCCTACGACGTGAAGGGGCGCCGCTGGTACGACGCCGCGGCCACCATGACCCGGCACGCCGCCGAGACCCCGGTGGACTGGAGGGACCCGCTCCTCACCTTCAACACCTCCTGCCACTCCTGCCACGTGAGCCAGCTCGCGACGAACTACGACGAGGCCACCGACTCCTACCGGACCACCTGGGCGGAGCCGGGGATCTCCTGCGAGACCTGCCACAACTCCGGCCGGGAGCACGTCGAGGCGATGCGCGCCGCCGCCGGCGGGCCGCCCCCGGCCGACCTCCGGATCCTCCGCTACAGGGGCCTCGACCACGCCTCCTCCACCGCCACCTGCTCCGCCTGCCACGCCAAGGCCCGCCCGCTGGGCACCGCCTACCGCGCCGGGGACCCCTTCTTCGACCACTACGACCTCGCCGCGCTGGAGGACCCCGACTTCCACCCCGACGGCCGGGACCTCGGGGAGAACTACACGATGACCTCCTGGTACCTCTCCCCCTGCGTCCAGTCGGGGACCCTCGACTGCCTCCACTGCCACACCTCGAGCGGGCGGTACCGGTTCACCGGGGAGGAGGCCAACCGCGCCTGCGCCCCCTGTCACGAGACGCGGGTCGCCGACGCCCCGGCCCACCACCGCCACGCCCCGGGGACCCCCGGGAGCCGGTGCGTGGACTGCCACATGCCGAAGACCCGCTTCGCGGGCATGGAGCGGAGCGACCACTCCATGCGGCCCCCGATGCCGGCCGCGACCGCGCGCTTCGGCTCCCCCAACGCCTGCAACCTCTGCCACGCCGACCGGGACGCCGCCTGGGCCGATCGCACGGTGCGGGAGTGGCACGCCGGGGACTTCCAGGCGGAGACCCTGCGCTGGGCCGGCTGGATCGAGGCGGCGCGCCGCGGGGAGTGGAAGGCGCTCCCGGAGATCGTCGCCTACCTCGCGGACCGGGGCCGCCAGCCCGTGGTCGCCGCCTCCCTCGCGCGCCTCCTCGTCCCCTGCCCCGACCCGTCCGTGGACCGCGCCCTCGCCGCCCTTCTCGAGGACGTGGACCCCCTCGTCCGCGCCGCCGCCGCGGAGGCCCTGGCGGGAAGAGGGAGCGCGGCGGGAGTGGCCCCTCTCCTCTCGGCGCTGGAGGACGGGACCCGTGCCGTCCGCATGCGGGCCGTGGCGGGCCTCGCCGGCGTCCCCCCCGCGGCCCTGCCGGAGGCGAGGCGGGAGGCCCTCGAGGCGGCGGAGGAGGAGTACCTCGCCTCCCTCCGGACCCGGCCCGACCAGTGGGACGCCCACCTCGCCCTGGGGAACTGGAGTCTCGGCCGGGGGGACGCGCGGGCCGCGGCGGCGGCCTTCGACCGGGCGTCGGTCCTCAGGCCGGACACGCCGCTGCCGCTGGTGAACGGGTCCATCGCCCTCGCGCGCCTCGGAGATGCCGCGGGGGCGGAGACGCGCCTGCGCAGGGCCGTCGCCCTCGCCCCCGGGAGCGCCCCGGCGCGGTTCAACCTCGGGCTGCTGCTCGCGGAGAAGGGGGACACGGCCGGCGCGGAACGGGAACTGCGCGCCGCCCTCGCCGCCGATCCCTCTCTCGACGGGGCCGCCTTCAACCTCGGCGTCCTCCTCGCGGAGAGGGCGCCGGAGGAGTCGATCCGGTTCTGCCGGGAGGCGCTCCGCCTGCGCCCCGCGTCCGCGCGCTACGCCTTCACCCTCGCCTTCTACCTGCGCGGAGCGGGCCGCCGGAAGGAGGCCGCGGGGATCCTCGAGCGGGCCATCGAGGGGGACCCGCCGGAGGCGGACCTCTACTCCCTCCTCGCCGACCTGCGCCTCGAGGCCGGGGACCCCGCCGCCGCCCGTCGCGTCCTCCTGCGGGCCGCCGCCAACCTGAACCTCCCCGCCGGTGCGCGCGCCGACTTCAAGCGGCGGGTCGGGGAGGGGGAAGGTCGGTAGGCCGCTCCCGCTCCTTCGCCTCCCACTCGCGCGTGAGCCGGGCGACGACCGGGGACAGGAGGAGGAGGGCGGCCAGGTTGGGGAGGGCCATGAGGGCGTTGCATGCGTCCCCGAGCGCCCAGACCGCCCCGGCCTGGAGGAGGGTCCCCGCGCCGGCGACCAGCCCGAAGAGCACGCGGTAGGCGGGGATCACCTTCGTTCCCGCGAGGTACTCCAGGGCCGTCTCCCCGTAGTAGGCCCACCCGAGGATCGTGGACCAGGCGAAGAGGACGAGGCTGAAGGTCACGACGTACCCGCCCCCGGGGAAGACGCTCGCGAAGGCCGCCGCCGTGAGCGGGGCACCCGTGGCGCCGGAGATCCAGGCCCCGGTCACGAGCAGGGCCAGGCCCGTCAGCATGCAGATGAGGCAGGTGTCGATGAAGGTCTGGGTCATGGAGACGAGGGCCTGCTCGACGGGGTGGTTCGTGCGGGCCGCGGCGGCGGCGATGGGGGCGCTCCCGAGGCCGGCCTCGTTGGAGAACAGCCCCCGGGCGATGCCCATGCGCATGGCCTCGCGGACCCCGGCCCCCGCGAAGGCGCCGGTCGCGGCCGTCGGCGAGAAGGCCCCGTCGAGGATGGCCCGCAGGGCCGCCGGGATCGCGTCGGCGCGGAGGACGAGCACCAGGATCGCTCCCCCCAGGTAGAGGAGGATCATGCCGGGCACCAGCACGGCGGCCACCTTCCCGATGCTCTTCACCCCTCCCGCCAGGACGGCCAGCGTCGCGACGGCGACGACCACGCCCACGATCCACCGCGGGGTCCCGAGGCTCGCCTCGCAGGCCTCGGCGATGGAGTTCGACTGGACCATGTTCCCGATGCCGAGGAGGGCGGCGGTCGCGGTGAAGAAGGCGAAGAGCCGGCCGGCCCACTTCCACCCGAGGCCCCGCTCCAGGTAGTACATCGGGCCGCCCCTCGTGGCCCCCCCGGCGCCCTGGACCCGGTACTCCACCGCCAGCACCGCCTCGGCGTACTTCGTGGCCATGCCCACGAGCCCCATGCAGAAGAGCCAGAACAGGGACCCCGGGCCCCCGGCGGCGACGGCGGTGGCGACGCCCGCGATGTTCCCCGTCCCCACGGTGGCCGAGAGCGCGGTCATCAGCGCCTGGAAGTTGGAGATGTCCCCCCCGCCCGGGGGCGCGGCGGCGCGAGGTCTCCCTTCGCGGCCCGGGAGGAATGCCATGGCCAGGGCCGGGAGGAGGCGGCGGAACTGGACACCGCGGAGGAGGAGGGTCAGCCAGAGGCCGGTCCCCGCGAGGAGCGCCATGAGGGGCCACCCCCAGAGGAGGTCTGCGGCGGCCTGGATCCACTTCTCGATGGGCTCCATGCACCCGCCCTCCGCTCCCGGCCTCCCGCGGCGGCGGCATGCTACCCGGGCCTCGGGCCGAGGCCTACGGGACGTCGGGCGCGGGCGCGCCTACTTCCCCCCGTCGTCCCCCGGCGGGAGATCCGGGAGGTCGGGAGGCGCCTGCACAGAGGCGCGGAACATCGTGCCCGCGGGGTGGTGGGCGATCCAGGCGTGGATCTCCCAGAAGCAGGAGACCGCCGGCGCGAGCCGCTTCCCCCGGTAGCGGCCGGCGAGGCACTCCCCGGTCACGGAGTGGAAGACCGAACGGTCCTCGCCGGTCTCCTCGATGCGGGGGAGGCCGTCCTCGCCGTCCTCGCCGCGGCGGAGGTCGAGGGCGACCCCGTCGATGCGCCTGTCCCAGGCGAGGGCGGTCTGGGTGGAGGGCTGGTAGACCACCGCCAGCGGCACCCCGCCCACGGTCTCCTGCACGAAGGTCGCCTGGTCGAGCTGGGTCAGCTCGTAGAGCCGCTCCTCGCCCGGGGTCGAGACGCCGAGCCCGAACCGGAGCTTCAGCGCGCGGTTCCGCCGGTCGTACCCGTCGATGGTCTGGTCGAGGTCGAGGGGGTTCTTGGCCAGGACGAGGGTGCGCGGGTAGGCCTTCCGCCAGGCGTCCCAGGTGAGGAATCGGCTCGGGATGGCGGGCAGGGCCCGGCCCCGCAGCTTCCCGGCGAGCGCGCGGCCCGTGGCGTTGTGCCAGAGGGACTTCGTGGCCGTGTCGTAGAGGAGGAAGGCGGAGCGGTAGAGCTGCCCGGAGTGGCCGAAGTCGTACTCCACCCCGTCCAGGGTCCGCGCGTGGACGGTGCCGGTGCGGCAGAGGGGGCACCAGCAGACCATGAAGGCGATGCCGTCCCGGTCGTCGAGCAGGATCTCGTGGCGGTTGAGGACGTTGACGGGATAGGCGAGCGGCGTGTCGCCGATCACGGTCCCGATCACCCACTCCACCGGGTCCATCTTCCGGGCCTCGGCCGCGGGGAGGTAGACCGGCTTCCGGATCACCGGGAAGGCGTCGGGCTTGAGGTTGCGGGGATCGCTCCGGGCCTCCTTGAGGATCTCCCGCTCCGGGGGGAGGTCGGCGTCGAGGGGGGGCGGAGGGGCGGCGGGGGGGGCCTTGGGGGGGGGCGGGGGGGCCGCGGGACCGCCCTCCTCCGGGGCGGCGGCCGCCAGGGCGGCGGCGAGGAGGAGGACGAGGCCCGCGGGCAGGGGAGGGCGCATGGCGGGGATCATCCTACCCCCGGTCACCGTGCTTGCCGGGGGATCGGGCCTTCCGCACCGTATAATCGGGATGGCGGGGACGATCCCCCGCCTTCCCTCGGCATCGGCATCGGCTTCGTCATCGGCTTCGGCGCCGGCGGCTTCCGGCGGACCCCTGGCGGGGTGAAAGGAACGGACATGCGACTCGGATGGCTGTTCGCGGCGGCGCTCCTGGCCGCGGGGGCGGTGCCCGCCCTCGCCCAGGACAAGAACCTCGTGGGGCAGGACGCCCCGGAGATCCAGACGAAGGAGTGGATCAACGGCGACGGGCGCTCCGCCATCGCCGACTTCAAGGGCGAGGTGGTGCTCATCGAAGCCTGGGCGACGTGGTGAGGACCCTGCCGTGGGCAGGTTGCCCACCTCTCCAAGCTCGCTGACGAGTTCGGCAAGAAGGGCCTCAACATCCTCTCCATCACGAACGAATCGCGCGAGGTCGTGCTGAAGTTCCTCGCCCAGATGAACGCCTCGCCGGTCACCTACACCATCGGCCTCGGCGGCGGCCACGGGAACTACCCGACGAGGGGCATCCCCGCCGCCTGGCTCATCAGCGCCGAGGGCAAGGTCGTCTGGCAGGGGGGGCCCGGCGGCCTCTCCGGCAAGCTCATCGAGGAGGAGCTGAAGAAGGTCAAGCCCACGGACGAGCAGAGGAACGCCCGCGCCATGAAGATCCTCGAGGCGGCCGGCGCCCTCGTCTCCGAGGGGAAGGCCCTGCAGGCGAAGGGGCTGCTCGACCGCGTGACGAAGGAGTTCAAGGGGTCGGAGGCCGCGAAGGCCGCCGACGAGAAGCTGAAGGAGCTCGACCGGGACGAGACCTTCAAGAAGGAGCTGAAGGCCCAGCAGACGCTCGACAAGATCGTCGGCGGGCTCGAGCTCCCGAAGGAGAAGCTCAACCGGAAGGAGCGGGACGGCAAGAAGGTCATGCTCGAGGCCTTCATCAAGAAGAACAGGGAGGAGGCGCCCGCCGCCGCCGCCCTGGCGGAGACCTGGGTCAAGGTCATGGCCGAGGACTGGAAGGCCGAGAAGTAGAGGATCCTCCGCCCGCATCACCGGGCAAGCGCGTCACCGGGGGCCGGTCCCGCGAGGGGCCGGCCCCCTTCTCTTGTATCCTGCCCGGATGCGCCTCCGGCTCCGCCCGCTCCTCCTCGCCGCCGCCCTGGCCGCCGCCGCGGGGGCGGGTGCGGGCTGCTCCCCCCCCCCGGCCGAGGGCTCCGCGGAGGCGATCCTCGGGTCCCTCCTCGGGGAGCGGGCCGCGGAGTGGTCGCGGGCGGACAGGGAGGCGCGGGCGGCCCTGGCGGCGGGGGAGTGGGCCCGGGCCGCGGCGGCGCTCGAGAGGCGGATCTCCTGCTACCCCGCCCGGACCGGGGCCCCCCGCGACCCCGCCGCGGCCCTCGACGGCTCCCTGCGGGTGGATCTCTACAACCTCGCCTGCGCCCGGGCCCGGGCGGGGCGGGTGGTGCCCGCCCTCGACGCCCTGGAGGAATCGCTGTCGGGGGGCGCGGGCTTCGTCGGCTTCGACCACCTCGTCGAGGACCCCGACCTCCGGTCGCTGCGGGGGGAGCCCCGGTGGGAGGCGCTCCTGCGGCGGCTCTCCTGGAACGAAGGGCTGGAGGTGCGGGGGGCCGGCCGGGGCGGCGCGCGGCCCCTCGTCGTCCTCCTCGGGGAGGCGGCGGACGACCGGGCGGGGATCTCGGTGGCTGGGGGGGACGTGGACGGGGACGGGCTCGCGGACGTGCTC
>JAKLKS010000048.1:0-13715 GCA_023150535.1 Planctomycetota bacterium | reverse complement strand
GTGGTCCTCCTCGGGGCGGGGGGGGGGGAGGGGGTGGGGGAGGGAGCCGCGGGGGTCGTGACCGCGGTCCCGGCCCCGCCCTACCTCCTCGCCCCGGGGGTGCTCTCCTGGAGGACGCGCCTGGACCGCGGGGAGCGGGCGGCGGAGAAGGCGGCCTGGGCGGTGGAGGAGGCGGGGCGGCGGGCCGACCTGGATCCCGCCGTCCGCGTGCTGCAGGCGGATGGGGCGGGGGAGGTGGCGGTGGCCTGGGAGGTGCTCCTGCGGCGGCCGGCGCTCTTCACCCACGCCATCCTCGAGGGGCCGGCGCCGCCGGCCTGGGCGCTGCTCGACCGGGGGGCGGAGAAGGTGGCGGCGCGGATCCTCGTGGTGGGGGAGGGGGCGGTCCCCGACGCGGCGGTCCCGGTGAGGGTGGAGCGGGCGGCCTCGGCGGCGGAGGCGCTGGCGGCGGTGCTCCGGTGACGGCGGAGCGCGCGTGGAAGCAGGTCGCCCCGGGGGTGTTCCTGCTCTCCCTGGGGGCCGTCCTCGCCTTCGCCCCGGCATGGCAGTGGATCTTCGTGGTGGTCTGCGGGATGTCCGCCGTGAACGCCCTCGTCAAGTCCCGCTGGCTCTGGCTCCCCCATCCGCTCCTGTGGGCGGCCGGCCTCTCCTTCTCCTACGCCACCGGGAAGGTCGGCGGCTGGCCCATGTTCTGGATGCTCTGCGGCGGGTCCGTCCTCCTCTCCTTCCTCCTCGGCCTCCTGCCGGTGGTCTCCCGCCCCCCCTCGCCCCCGCGCCGCCCGGGCGCCGGCACCATCCTGGATGCGGAGCGGGTGGAGTAAGGGGACGCTCCTCGGTTACTCGGTTGTTTGTGGATAACTCGCCGCTCGATCGGGTGTCGGGAGTTATCCACAAACAACCGAGTAACCGAGGAGCGTCCCCCTCCTCACTCACGCGGGAACAGGGGGGAGCCCTTCCGCGTGGCCAATCCCGCCACCGCCAGCGCGTCCACCTCGGCGAAGGCGCGGGCGTACCGGTCCTCGTCGAGGTGCTCGACGTCCTTCTGGCCCTCGGCGGGCCAGGAGAGGCGGAGAGCGTCGAAGGCCTCCCCGTCGAGGCCGAGCTGGAGGGCCATCTCCCGCGCCTTCCCGGGGAGGACGGGGGAGAGGAGCACCGCCGCGTTCTTGAGCGCGTCGGCGATCCCGTGGAGGAGGTCGCCCACGACCTTCCGCCCCTCGCCGGTCGGCTCCTTCATGAGCTTCCAGGGCGCCGTGGAATCGATGCGCTGGTTCGCCTGGCGGGCGAGGTCCGTCACCGCCTCCAGGGCCGCCGCGAAGTCGAGGGCGTCGTAGGCCCGCATCGCCTGCTCCCGCCGCGCCAGCAGCAGCAGCCGCAGCGCCCCCACGGAGTGGATGGTGTCCCCCTCCGGCCCGTAGTCGTTGTCGCTCGGCTCCGGCACCGCGCCCCCGAAGTACTTCTCGATCATCGTGAGCGTGCGGTGGAGGAGGTTCCCCAGCGTGTTGGCGAGGTCCGAGGCGTAGCGCTCCCCGAGCCGCTCGAGGGAGAACTCCCCGTCCGCGCCCCAGGAGACCTCGCGCAGGAGGAAGTACCGCAGCGCCTCGGGCCCGTGCAGGCGGGCGATGTCCACGGGGGAGACCGCCCCCCCCTCGGACTTCGACATCTTCTCCCCGCCGGTGTTCACGAACCCGTGGACGAAGACCCCCCGCGGCAGCGGCAGGTCGGCCGCCCGCAGCATGGCCGGCCAGAGGAGGGCGTGGAAGCGCACGATGTCCTTCCCGACCACGTGCAGGTCCGCGGGCCAGAACCCCGGCCCCCGCCCCGGCTCGTCGGGCCGCGCCGCGCCGTCCTCCGCGATCCGCGCCCCCGTCACGTAGTTGATGAGGGCGTCGAACCAGACGTAGACGACCTGCGCCTCCTCGTCCCCCGGGAAGGGGATCCCCCAGGGGATGGCCTTCCGCGGGCGGGAGATGGAGATGTCCTGGAGCCCCTCCCCGAGGATCCCCAGCATCTCGTTGCGCTTCGCCGCCGGCCGCAGCCACCCGGGCTCCCGGCCGTACCACTCGCGCAGCCATCCCTCGAAGGCGGAGAGCCGGAAGAACCAGTTCTCCTCCTTCAGGCGCTCCACCGTCCGCGAGGGGTGGTTCGGGCAGCGCCCGTCCGCGAGGTCCTTCTCCCGCAGGTAGTTCTCGCAGCCCACGCAGTAGAGCCCCTCGTAGGCACCCTTGTAGAGGAGCGGTTCCGCGCGCCCCCGGTCCCGCTCGCGCACCCGCGCGAAGAACCAGCGCACGGTGTCCCGGTGGCGCTCCGAGGCCGTGCGGACGTACTCGTCGTAGCCGACCCCGAGCGCCTTCCACGCCTCCTCGAAGGCCGCCGCCATCTCGTCGCAGTACGCGGCCGGCTCCTTCCCCTGCTCCGCCGCCCGCTGGGCCACCTTCTGCGCGTGGTCGTCGTTGCCGGAGAGGAAGAAGACGTCGTCCCCGCGGAGCCGCCGCCAGCGCGCGATGGCGTCGGTCCCGATGATCTCGTAGGCGGTCCCGAGGTGGGGGACGGCGTTGGGGTAGTAGATCGCGGTCGTGAGGTAGAAGCGGCCCATGCCCGCATCGTAAGGGGGGCGCGGGGGGGCGTTCTCCCTTTCCCGGCGGCGGGCCCGGGGGTAGAAGCGGGGGACGCGCCGGCCACGGAGAACCCCCTTGCGAGACCCCGAACGCCGCCCCTCCGACGCCCCGCCGCCGCCGGTCCCCGAGGGGAGGCTCAACTACGCCGACTACCTCCGGGTGGACGACCTCGTCGCCCTCCAGCACCCCGAGTCCCGCCCGCCCCACCACGACGAGATGCAGTTCATCGTGGTCCACCAGGTCTTCGAACTCTGGTTCCGGCTCCTGCTCCACGAGTCCGACCGCGTGGCCGCCATGCTCGGCCGCGGCGACGACCCCTCCCTCCGCGAGGCGATCCACCTCTGCCGCCGCATCGCGCGCGTCGTCCGGGGGATGCAGGAGCAGATCGGGCTCCTCGACTCCATGAAGCCCGCCCGCTTCCTCGGCTTCCGGGACGTGCTCGAGCCTGCGAGCGGCTTCCAGTCCTTCCAGTTCCGCGAGATGGAGGCGGCCTGGGGGATGAAGGACCCCGGGCAGGTCCGCCACCACGCGACCCGCCCCCGCCGCGCCGCCCGCCTCGAGGCCCGCCTCCGGGCCCCCTCCATCCACGACCGCCTCGGCGGGATGCTCCGCGCCCGCGGCCTCGACTGGCCCGAGGGGGAGGGGGAGGAGGTCCTCGGACGGCGGATCCGCGCGGTCAAGCGGGTCTACGAGGCCCCCGCGGAGCACCCGCTCCTCGAGGAGGTGCTGGAGGCGCTGCTCGAGGTCGACGCCCAGGTCGCCCTCTGGCGGCGCCACCACGTCTCCATGGTGGAGCGGATGATCGGCCGCAAGTGGGGGACCGGCGGCTCCCAGGGGGTGCCCTACCTGGAGGGGACGCTGCCGAAGCGCTTCTTCCCGGAGATCTGGGCGGTCCGGACCCACCTCGAGAAGGGCCCCGCCTCGGAGGCCCCCCCGGCATGAGCGCCCGCATCCCCCCGCCGCTCCCGGCGACGAAGGACCCGCTCGACCCCTGGCGGAAGCGCTTCCCCATCGTGAACCGGACGAACTACCTCATCTCCAACTCGCTCGGCGCCATGCCGGAGCGCGCCCGCGAGGACCTCGCGGAGTACGCGGAGACCTGGGCCGCGCGCGGCGTGCGCGCCTGGGGCGAGGGGTGGTGGGAGATGGCCGTCACCGTCGGGGACCTCGCGGGCCGGGTCATCGGCGCCCCGCCCGGCTCCGTGACGATGCACCAGAACGTGACGCTGGCCTCCGCCATCGTCGCCTCCTGCTTCGACTTCCGCCGCGGCCCCCGCCGCAAGGTCGTCATGGTGGACATGGAGTTCCCCTCTCTCCTCTACCTCTGGCACCGCCTCCGCTCGCAGGGGGTGGAGCTGGAGGTGATCCGGAGCGAGGACGGGGTCTCCCTCCCCACGGATCGCCTGCTCGCGGCCATCGACCGGCGGACGGCGCTGGTGCCCATCTCCCACGTGCTCTTCCGCTCCTCCTGGATCCTGGACGCGAAGGCGGTGGCGGAGCGGGCGCGGAAGGTCGGCGCCCGGGTCTGCCTCGACGTCTTCCAGTCGGCGGGGACGGTGCCCGTGGACGTCGCCTCCCTCGACGTTGACTTCGCGGTCGGCGGCGCGCTCAAGTGGCTCTGCGGCGGGCCCGGCGCGGCCTACCTCTACGTGCGGCCCGACCTCCGCAAGGACCTCCTGCCCCGGCTCACGGGCTGGCAGGCCCACGAAGCCCCCTTCGCCTTCGAGCCGGGGCCGATCCGCGCCCGGGAGGACGGCTGGCGGTTCCTCACGGGGACGCCGAACATCCCCGCGCTCTACGCGGCGCGGGCGGGGATCGGGATCCTCGGGGAGATCGGCTCCGGGCCGGTGCGGGAGAAGTCGCTACGGCAGACCGCCCGCCTCGTGGCGCTGGCGGAGCGGGAGGGGTGGAAGGTGACCGCGCCGGCCGACCCGGAGCGGCGGGGGGGGACGGTGGCCATCGATCTGCCCCACGGGGCGGCGGTGGCGGCGGAACTGAACGCGCGGGACGTGGTGGTGGACTACCGGCCGCGGGCGGGGATCCGGCTGTCGCCGCATTTCTACACGCGGGACCGGGAACTGGACGCGGCGGTGGCGGCGGCGCGGGAGATCCTCGAGACGCGGGCCTACGAGAGGCACCTCCACGCGAAGCGGACGGTGACCTAGTGGCGCGGCGTGGCCGCCGCCTCGTGGACATCAGCCAGCCCGTGGACGCCGGAGTGGCCTGCTGGCCGGGGGACACCCCCTTCTCCTCGACCTGGACGGCGCACCTCGGGGACGGCGCCCCGGTGACGCTCTCGGCGGTGACCACGTCGCCGCACAACGGGACCCACGCCGACGCGCCCTGCCACTTCCTCGAGGGGGGGGCGGGGATCGGCGAGGTGGACCCGGGGAAGTACGTGGGGCCCTGCCGGGTGGTGGAGCGGATCGGGAGCGGGGCGTTGACGGCGGCGGAGGTGCGGGGGTGGCGGCCGCGGCGGGGGGATCGGATCCTGGTGCGGACGCGGCGGCGGGTGGATTACCGGGTGTTTCCGAAACGGTTCGCGCACCTGACGGGGGAATCGGCGGGGATCCTCGCGGGGGCGGGGGTGGTGCTCTTCGGGATCGACACGCCGAGCGTGGACTTCCGGGATTCGAAGACGATGGAGGCCCACCGGGCGCTGCTCTCGGGGGGGACGGCGATCCTCGAGAACCTCGACCTGACGGGGGTGGAGACGGGGCGGTGGAGACTGATCGCGCCGCCGATCCGGTACTCGAGGCTCGATGCGGCGCCGGTGCGGGCGCTGCTGGAGCGGGGGCGCGGCTAGGGGACCCCCGCCGCGGAGTTCCTCGCCCCCGGACCTCGGGCCCTCCACACTCCCCCCCATGGCCCCGCTCCTCCCGCCCTGCCCGACGAAGGAGGAGTACCACCGGCTCGTCGACCTCCCGGAGCCCTGGCTCCCCGCCGTCGCCTCCCTCGCGGAGCGCTTCGGCCTCCCCGCCCCGACCGCCGCCGACCACCGCCCCGCGGGTTTCGTCGTCTTCCTCCTCGGGGACCGGGTCCTGAAGCTCACCCCCCCCTGGTGGGAGGAGGAGGTCGACGCCGAGCGCATCGCGCTCGCCGCCGTCGGCGGCCGCCTCACGGCCCCCGTGCCCGCCGTGGCCGCCGAGGGCCTCCTCGAGGGGTGGCCCTGGCTCCTCCTCACCCGCCTTCCCGGCGAGCCCCTCGGCGCCGCCGTCCGCGCCCTCGCCCCGGGGCCGAGGTCCTCCCTCTGCCGGGAGGTGGGGGCGTTCCTGCGGGGCCTCCACGGGCTGCCCCCCGCGGACTTCGCGGGGCTTCCCCTCCGGGACGGGGCCTTCGAGGCGGAGCGGCGCGCGAGGGCCCCCGCGGCCCAGCGCCGGTGGGGCGTCCCGGAGGCCATGGCCGGGGAGCTGGAGGAGGCCCTCGCCGCCGCCCCTCCCCTCGCGACGGCCCCGCCCGTCCCCGTGCACGCCGATCTCCACCACATGAACCTGCTGGTGGAGGACCCCGCGCGCCCCCGGCTCTCCGCCGTCATCGACTTCGGGGACGCGGCGGTGGGTCCCGCCGAGTTCGACCTCGCCGTCCCCGCGCTCTTCCTCGCCCGCGGCGAACCCGCCGCCCTCGACGCCCTCCTCTCCGGGTACGGACTCCCCGGCGGCCGCGCCGACCCGGCCCTGCGCCGGAGGCTCCTCCTCTGGATGTTCCTCCACCCCTTCGGGAACATGGCCCGGTTCCTCCTCCGGGACGACGGCTCCCGGCGCGGGACGCTCGCCGAGATGGAGCGGGAGCTCCTGCCCCCCGGTTGAGACCCGGACAGGGATCCCGCTTCTCCACGGCGGGGGAGCGGCGCACCGGAGGAGGGAGGACGGACGGCACGGCTTGATCGCCGGTCAGGGACCTCCGTCACATCCCCTCCCGGTCCGCCCTCCGCCCATCGCGTCCCTCCCCCGGACAATGGCCCCGACGTCCGGCCAGCGAAGGAGGTCCCCGTGGTCCGCCGCCTCTTCCTCGTCCTCGCCGTCGCCCTCGCCGCCGCCGTCGCGCTGCGCCACTCCCGCACCGCCCCCGCCCAGGAGGAGACCGGCGAGAAGGGGAAGGCGAAGGCCTCCTCCTGCGTGATGTGCCACAAGTCGATCTCCCCGGGCGTCGTCGCCGACTGGCAGGCGAGCAAGCACGCGCAGAACGACGTCGACTGCGCCACCTGCCACGGGGACGACCACAAGTCGGCCTCCTCGGCGGAGAAGGCCCGCATCCCGACCCCCGAGACCTGCGCGGAGTGCCACGAGGAGCGGGTCGCCCAGTTCAGGAAGGGGAAGCACGCGCTGGCCTGGGTCGCCATGAAGGCCATGCCCATGGCCCACGCCCAGCCCGTCGCCCTCATGGACGGGATGAAGGGCTGCGGCGGCTGCCACAAGATCGGCCTCAAGAGCGAGCAGGAGATGAAGGACCTCCGCAGGGAGGGCGCCGGCTACGGCCTCGCCTCCTGCGACGCCTGCCACACCCGCCACACCTTCTCCGCCGCCGAGGCCCGCGACCCGGCCGCCTGCCGCACCTGCCACATGGGCTTCGACCACCCCCAGTGGGAGATGTACTCCTCGAGCAAGCACGGCGTCCGCCACGAACTGAGGAAGGACGGCGTGCTGCCCGCCACCGCCGCCGCGCCCACCTGCCAGCAGTGCCACATGCCGGAGGGGGACCACGCGGTGATCACCTCCTGGGGCTTCCTCGCCGTCCGCCTCCCCATGCCCGAGGACAAGGCCTGGGCCGCCGACAGGGCCACGATCCTCCAGGGGCTCGGCGTGCTCGACCCCGAGGGGAAGCCGACGGCGCGCCTGGAGGCCGTGAAGGCCGCCAACCTCGCCCGCCTCACCGAGGAGGAGTGGAAGGCCCCGCGGGAGCGGATGGTGAAGGCCTGCAGGGAGTGCCACTCGGAGCGGTTCGCGCGGGGGGAGCTCGGGAAGGGCGACGACATGATCCGCCAGGCCGACCGCCTCATGGCCGAGGCCCTGCGCGAGGTCGCGGCGCTCTACCGGGACGGGGTCCTCGCGAAGCCGGCCGGCTACGCCGCCGCCTTCCCCGACCTCCTCCAGTTCCACGAGAGCCCCACGCCCATCGAGCAGAAACTCTGGACCATGTTCCTCGAGCACCGCATGCGCGCCTTCCAGGGGACCTTCCACGCGAGCCCCGACTACGCGCTGTGGTACGGCTGGAGCGAACTGGTCCGGGACCTGACCGAGATCCGGGCCGAGGCGAAGGACCTGCGGGAGAAGGCCGGGAAGTAGCCGCTACAGCCTCGTCTGGAAGGACCGGATCTCGGGGAGCACCTCCGCGGACTTGTCGAAGCCCTTGATCACCAGCCTGTTGATGGACCGGAAGGGGCGCTCGTCCCCGATCATGGCCCGCGCCTTCTCGAGGCTGGAGATGGCCGAGGCGAGGTCCTTCTGCACCGTGGAGCGCCGCTTCGGGTCGGAGAGGGAGCCCGCGTCCTCGTAGGCGCCGTCCAGGTACTCCAGGGCGTCGAGGAGCGCGTCGTCGGCGTCGGCGTAGTCCCCGTCGGCGTAGGCGTCGCAGAAGTCGAGGTAGGCCTCCCATGCGCAGTCGACGTCGTCGGCGATGGAGTCCTCCAGGGAGGGGTCGCCGGCCTGGGTGTTGTAGTAGATCACCGGCAGGGCGAAGCCGAAGCCGGTGTTCCTCTGGGAGAGGTTCGCCCCGCCGACGCTCGGCACGAAGGGCCCGAGGCCCCCGTCGTAGGAGGAGGTCGCGAAGGTGGTGAAGCCCTCGTCCCCGACCTTCCGCGCCATGAAGCTGAGGGTGGAGCCGACGGTGTAGAAGCCGACCTCCACCTTGTCGGTCCCGGAGAAGGTGACCGTCCCGATGTTTGAGGAGCCGTTCTTGTAGCCGAAGGCCTGGGCCCCGCCGGAGAAGTACTGGACGCCGATGCCGTAGTAGACGAGGGGGTCGGAGTCCCTGTGGCTGATCTCCGTGGCGGAGAAGGCGGGGGACGCCGGGAGGGGGAGCATGGGGTCGAACATCCCCATGCCCACGGAGTAGCAGAAGGGGTTGCGGAAGTCGTGGTTCAGCCGGGTGAAGGCGAACTGGCCGGATCCGTCCTTCTTCGTGGAGATGCGGAGGACCGGCATGGTCGGCGCGGTGTCCTTGCCCTTGAAGGACATGTGGATGCTCCTGACGTCGAGCCGCGCCCCGCCCTCGGCCCTGTACTCGTAGAGGTCGAGCTTCGTCTTCTTGTACAGGGAGGGGTCGCACCCCGGCACCGCCGCGAGGAGGAGCCCCCCCGCGAGAACCGCCCGCGCCGCCGCGGAACCCGTGCACCGCCGGATCGAGGCCATGGCTTCCTCCTGTTCGGGGATGGCGTCCCCCGGACACGGGAACCGGGAAGGGCGGGAAGGCGGACACACCCGGCGATAGACTCCCGGCCGTGCTCTACCGGACCCTCCGCCCCCGCCCCCCCCTCGACGCCGTGGTCCGCTGCTTCTGGATCCTCCGGGACGACGCCCCCGCGGCCGGCGCCCCCTTCGAGAGGGTGCTCCCCGACGGCTGCCCCGAGATCGTCTTCCACCGCGGGGACCCCTTCGTCCGGAGGCACTGGTCGGAGGCGGAGCCCTCCTCCCAGCACCGCTCCGCCTTCGTGGGGCAGCTCGACCGGTGGATCGACATCCGGCCCACGGGCCGCGTCCACGTCCTCGGGGTCCGCTTCCGGCCGGCGGCGGCGCCGGCGGTCCTGCGGGAGGCGGCCCACCGGTCGACGGGGAGGAGCCTCCCCCTCCACGAACTCCTCGGCGCGGAGGGGAGGCGCCTCGAGGAGGCGGTGATGGAGGCGCCGACGGACGCCGCCGCCCTGGCGGCGGTGGAGGGGTTCCTGCTGCGGCGCGCGGGGAGGCCGGGAGGGGGGCCGCTGGCCGCGGCGGCCGCCGCCGACCTCATCGAGCGCACCGGCGGCCGGGCGACGGTGGCGGAGGCGGCGGCCTTCGCCGGGGTGGGGGAGCGGCGGCTCGAGCGGCTCTTCCGCGCGGAGGTCGGGCTCCCCCCGAAGCGGCTCGCCCGGGTGCTCCGGTTCCGGGAGGCGGCGCGGCTGCTCCAGGAGGGGGCGGTCCCGGGGCCCGCGGCGGCGGCGGCCGGGGCGGGGTACTTCGACCAGTCCCACCTCCACCGGGACTTCCTGGAGTTCGCCGGGGAGACGCCGGGCCGGTGGCTGAGGGGGGAGCGGGACATGGCGGACCGCTTCCTCGAGTAGGGTGTCGAGTCCTTCCAAGACGGGCGGGCGCCCCCCGGTCAGACTGCGCCCGTTTCCCCTGGCCCCCCACCCGAGGAGGTTCCCGTGAAGCGCATCGCCGCCGCCGCCGTCGTCGCCCTCTCCCTCGCCGCCGCCGGGTTCGCCTCCGGCAGGGAGGAGGCCGCCCCCCCGAAGCCGACCGCCGCGGACCTCGCCTGGATGGCGGGGACCTGGATCCGCTCCGAGGGGGGCTCGACCTTCGAGGAGACCTGGCTCCCGCCCCGCGGGGGGTCGCTCGCCGCCGTGAGCCGGAACGTGAAGGGGGAGAAGACGGCGATGTTCGAACTCTCCACGGTGGAGACGGCGGAATCGGGGGACCTGGTCCTCCACATCCGGCACTTCGGCCCCGGCCTCGCCTCCTGGAAGTCGGAGGCCTCGGGCCCGGGGAAGTGGACCCTGGTCGAGTCCTCGGAGCGGAAGGCGGTCTTCGAGGACGCGTCGAAGGACTTCCCGCGGCGGATCGTCTACGCCTCGGCCCACGCCGACGACCTGAGGGCGTTCCTCGAGGGGGAGCGCGAGGGGAAGCCCATGGGGATGCAGTTCCTCTTCAAGCGGGCGAAGTAGGGGGCGGAAGGGGGGCGCCCCCGGCGGCCGCCGCCTCCCGCCGCGTCCACCAGACCGCGGCGAGCATCCCCGCGTCGCCCGCCGCCGCCGCCGCGATGACGGGGGGGGCGCCGAGGAAGGCCGCGTGGGCGACGAGGAAGGCCACGGCCATCGCCTTGGACACGAGGATCACGGAGACCAGCGCCGGCTCCCGCAGGGCGAGCAGGTAGCAGACCCCGAGGATGAGGAGGAAGATCCCGCTCTGGGAGGGGAAGAAGAGGTCCCCCGGGTCCCCGTACCCCATGAGCCCGAGCGTGAACCGCGGCGCGAGGAGCATGAGGAGCCCGAGGACGCAGGAGTGGAGGCCCACGAGGAGGATCGCCGGCCGGTGAAGCCGGGCCGCGAGGGGGCGGGTGCCCGGGGTCACCGCCACCGGAACCCCAGGGTGAGCCGGAAGGAGACCGCCACCGCCGCCGCGGGGACGGCCAGCGCCCAGGGCCCGGGGGCCGCCCCCGTCGTGGCGCCGAGGAGGAGCCCCGTCACCACCACGAACCACAGCGCCGCCCCGGCCATGCCGAGGGCGGTGTCGCCGAGCGCCCCCTTCTCCCCCCCCTCCCCGCCGCGGGGGTGCTGCCGCATCCGGATGACGAGGGAGATGAGGAGCCCCCCGACGAGGATCGCCCCCTGGAGGACGGGGAGCACCCCGGAGGAGAGGACCGTCTCCCCCGGCCCCTCCCCGGTGTTCCAGCCGATCCGGGTGTCGATCCCCGCGATCCCGGGGAGGAAGGCCGCCTGCCAGGCCGTGAACCCCGCCGCCGCGAGGGGGAGCCAGGGCGCGAGGCGGGTGTAGACGAGGGCGCGGCGGTCCGCCTCGCCCGCCCCGCGCGCGGCGCGCAGGCGCCGCGCGAGGAGGAGCACCGGGATCGCGGTCATGCCCGCGAGGAGCGCCGTGAGGGTCGCGAACCGGCGCTCCTCGAGCCACCCCGTGAGGGGCTCCGCCGGGACCCGCTCCGCGATCCGGACCAGGGCCAGGGCGGGGAGGAGCCCGGCCAGGACGGCGGCCAGCCACCCGACCTCGGGCCGCGGGCGCAGGTCCTTCCACAGCTCCTCGGCGGGGAGCCGCAGCAGCAGGCGCGGCGACCCGTTGGGGCAGGACCGCACGCAGTCCAGGCAGAGGACGCAGTCCCGGTTGGTGTCGAGGAACATCACGTGGTGGAACATCGGGCACCCGGGCGCGCCGTCGCCGCCCCTGTAGCAGGCGTGCCCGGTGCACTTCGCCCCGCAGATGTCCGGCGTCGAGCGGACCTCGAGCATGGAGGTGGTGGAGCAGGCCCCGGCGAGCCCCCCGAGGGGGCAGAGGTGGCGGCACCAGGTGCGCCGGGGGAAGCGCACCGCCGTCGCCACCGCGCCGGCGAGGATCGCGAGCAGCAGGAACCCCGTCGCGACGGGCGAGTTCCGCATGTCCGTGACCTCCTCGATCCAGAGGATGAGGAGGAACCCCCCCGCGAGGATCCAGGGCTCGCGGTCCTTGATCCAGCCGGGGACCTGCCGCGTGCCCCCGGCGAGGCGCTGGGCGAAGCCCCCCGCGAAGGCCATGGGGCAGAGGCTGCACCAGACGCGGCCCAGCAGGAGGAAGGAGAGGGCCAGGGCCGGCCACCAGACGCCCCACACGAGGAGGAGCGCCGCCTCCCCCGCGGCCGTGGCGGGCGCCAGGAAGCAGGCGGCGACGAGGGCGGCGAAGAAGGCCGCCACGCCCCACCGCAGCGGCCCGGGCCAGGTCCTCAGGACGGAGGCCACCACGGACCGGGGGACCTGGAGGATCCCCTTCCCGCCGCCCTCCTCCCCGGGGCGGAGGAGGAAGACCTCGCCGGCCCCGATGACCTCCCCCTCCGAGAGGACGAGGGCCCTCCGGATCGCCTCCTCCAGCTCCCGGACGTTCCCGTGCCGGTAGTCGTGGGTGACGAGCTTCCCGAGGGCGTCGTCGTCCAGCCGCCGCCCCGGGATCCCAAGCCGCTTCCCGTGCTTCTCCAGGAAGTGGCGGGCCAGCTCGGGGATGTCCCTCTTGCGCTCGCGGAGCGGGGGGATCGAAACGGTGTTCGCCGCCAGAGCCGGGGGCAGGTTGCGGGGGACGCCGGTGCCCGCGCCCCCGCCGCCGGGGGAGCCGCTGTGGGTGGCGAGGATCCGCACGTCGCGGCGGCGCACGCCTCCCGCGCCCTCCCTGTCGAGGTAGCGTGCGAGGCGCTCCAGGACGGCGGGGGGGAGGGACTCGACGTTCCTGAGGATGAGGGTCCCGCCCTCGGCGAGGTCCATGGTGCAGACGCCCCTCGGGTGGAGCCTCCCGTCCCTGCGGTGGTAGTCCCCGAAGAGGGAGTCCCCCCACTGGGTCTCCGTGATCCGGTCGCCGTCCACGGAGAGCAGGGGGAGCGCGGCGCGCGGGCCCGAGGCGTGGATCCGCCGGGCGAGGAGTTCCTTCCCCGTTCCGCGCTCCCCCAGGAGGAGGACCGGGTCGGGGGAGGCGGCGAGCTGCGCGACGCGCCGGTCGAGGTCGCGGGTCGTCTTCTCCCTGCCCACGAGGACGGGGATCGGGCCGGAGGAGTCCTCCTGGAGGAACCGGGTCACGTCCCGCTCCTTCGCCCGGGAGGCGGCGAAGGCCTCGTCGAGGACGCGCAGCCTCCGGGAGACCATGGTGGTGAAGGCCCGGAGCAGCGACGGGTGGAGCCGGGAGAGGTCGTTGAAGGACCCGCGATCGAGGGCGAGGGTGGCGCACTCCTCCTCGGCAATCACCGAGGCGGAGGCCGGCTCCCCCGTGAGGAGGGACATCTCCCCGAAGGACTCCCCGGGCCCGAGGGCGGCCAGGGGGACCGTGACGCCCTCCCCCGCGGCCGCCTCCACGCGCACCTTCCCCGCGCGCAGGAGGTGCAGGGCCGCGGCCCGCTCCCCCTGGGCGAGGATCCGGTCGCCGGCGGCGTGGCGGAGCGGGTGCAGGGCGCGTGCCAGGTCGGCGAGGGCCTCGGGCGGGAGGAGGCGGAGGAGTTCGAAGGAGGGCAGCTCCCCCGGGGAGGGAGGGGCCTCCGGGTCGGGGAGGAGCCCGGTGGGTGCCTCCCGGTCGACGAAGTCGGCCGGCGGCGGAGTCCCGCCCGGCGCTCCCGGTGGTCCGTCCATGGCCGCCCCCTGCGGTGGCGCGGTACGGGGGAGATCCTAGGCGCGGGGGGGGTGCGCGCGGGGCGCGGTGATCGCGGGGGCTTGATGCCCGCCAAGGTCCCGGCGCG
>JAKLKS010000489.1:284-579 GCA_023150535.1 Planctomycetota bacterium | reverse complement strand
AATCGGTGAAAATTCACCACCTTCTCAGTGGTGATTGACGGGGCCAACACCCTTCGAACAGGTGGTGAATTTTCACCGATTCGGCCGCCAACTTGGGTCGGGTTCGGTATGGCGGCGCCACCACTCCCGCAGGGCGTCCGCGGCGGCCTTGCGCTCCTCCTCGGGGGCGCCGGGGTCGAAGTCCTTGCGGCCGGTGAGGCGGAAGAGGGCGGCGAGGGCCGCGGTGCGGACCCGGGGATCGGGATCGAGCAGGGCCTCGATGACCGCCTCGACCCCCTTCGAATCGCCGGCGGCG
>JAKLKS010000489.1:0-266 GCA_023150535.1 Planctomycetota bacterium | reverse complement strand
CCACGTCCCCCGACGCCGCGTCCACCGCCGCGGCCGCCAGCGCGCGGTCCTCCCCCGAGCCCCGGGCCGCCTCCACCGCGACCTCCGCGAGGCGCGGGTCCCCCGCCGCGCCGAGGAGCGCCAGCGCCCGCACCCGCTCCGCGGCCGGCAGCCCCCCGTCCCGCGCGGCGGCCCGGTGCGGCCCGAGGAGCCCGTCGAGGATCTCCCGCTCCCTCCCCGCCGCCCCCCGCAGGCGCGCCGCGGCGGTCTGCCGCCGCCGCTCCCCC
>JAKLKS010000488.1 GCA_023150535.1 Planctomycetota bacterium | reverse complement strand
TCGTGACGACTGGCGGCCAGCGCAATGGCTCGCCGTCCTTGGCTCGCCCACAGAGGCACAGAGCGGCCCGTCCGGGGCCCACAGAGAACACGGTGGGAAGAGCGGGGAGGGTCAGGGCTGTGGGTGGCAACCGGGTAGGTCATCAAGGGACCCTGGCGGATTCAGGCGGACTCCGGGCTCCCCGCCGCCTCGGGCCTCAGCACGTTGAGGATCAGGCGCCCGCAGGAGGGGCAGGCGTGGAGGGCCCGGAAGGCCTCGGCCTCGTTGAGGATCTGGGGCGGAACCTGGCGGACAGCTCGCCGTCGATGGCGGCGAGCCGGGCCGCCGCGGTCCGGGCCAGGTCGTCCCGCTCCGCCGCCGCCGCCCCCTCGGCCGCCCTCGCCTCGGCCACGCCCCGGGCCAGGGCGTCCACCTCGTCGATGAGGGCGAGCGCCTCCTCGCCGAGGGCGTCCGCGCGCTCCCGGAGCGCCTGGACCTCCCGCTGGGACGCGTCGTACTGGGCCTGGTTGGTGACGCGGTCGGCGTTCTCCTCGGCGCGCCGGGCTCGGGCCTCCACCTCCAGCAGCTCCTTCTCCCGGGCGCGGCGTTCCC
>JAKLKS010000487.1 GCA_023150535.1 Planctomycetota bacterium | reverse complement strand
CATCGCCGACATCGACACCGGCATCCTCTTCGTCTTTGCCATCACCTCCCTGGCGGTGTACGGGATCGTGCTGGCCGGCTGGGCCAGCAACTCCAAGTATCCCTTCCTGGGCGGCATCCGCTCCAGCGCCCAGATGATCTCCTACGAGGTCGCCCTGGGGCTCAGCGTCATCGGCCTCTTCCTGATCCACGGCACCGTGGACCTCGGCCGCATCGTGGACCAGCAGCAGTCCCTCTGGATGTGGGGCATCGTCCTCCAGCCCCACATGTTCTTCCTCTTCCTCGCCGCCAACATCGCGGAGAACAAGCGGATCCCCTTCGACATGCCCGAGGGGGAGTCCGAGCTGGTGGCGGGCTACTTCACCGAGTACAGCGCCATGAAGATGGGCATGTTCATGATGAGCGAGTTCGTCGCCATCGCCGTGATCGCCGGCGCCCCGCCCTGAACCCGCCTACTTCTTCGCGGGCTGCAGGACGTCCGCCGCGACGAGGCGGAGCAGTTCGTCCCCGAACTCCTGGACCTGCCACCGCCGGATCTCGGGGATCTGGGACAACGCCTGCTCGTCCCGGGGCCGCGCGATGGCGATGGCCTT
>JAKLKS010000486.1:286-592 GCA_023150535.1 Planctomycetota bacterium | reverse complement strand
AAGTATACTTGCGCGCGATGGGTGAGCTGGCGCGAAGGGTCGTCGCCAAGAACCTCCTCGCGGAGGAGCCTCCCGTCCCGCCGGAGCGGTACGAGATCCTCCGGGAGCTGGGCAGGGGGGGTGCGGGGGCCGTCTACCTCGCGACCGACCGGCAGCTGAACCGCCCCGTCGCGCTCAAGTTCCTGCAGCATGCGCGGCCCGCCGACATGGAGCGCTTCGTGCGCGAGGCGCGCTTCACCGCGCGGCTCAGCGACCCCGCCGTCGTCCAGGTGTACGAGGCCGGCGAGGCGGGGGGGATCCCCTTCA
>JAKLKS010000486.1:0-239 GCA_023150535.1 Planctomycetota bacterium | reverse complement strand
GCAGTACGTGGACGGCGGGAACCTCGCGACCGCGGAGCTGGACGTACAGGGCGTCCTCGACATCGTGCGGCAGGTCGCGCTCGCGCTCGCCCACGCGCATCGCGAGGGCATCGTCCACAGGGACATCAAGCCCGAGAACATCCTCGTCGACAAGGGGCGCCGCGCCTACCTGACCGACTTCGGCATCGCGCGCGACCTCCGCGGCGAGCTCGGCGCTACGATCAGCTCCGAGGGGCAGA
>JAKLKS010000485.1:301-595 GCA_023150535.1 Planctomycetota bacterium | reverse complement strand
ACCGTCCGGTGGTGCGACGGCCCCGCCTCGCGCAGGAGCCGGTAGCCGGGCACCGTCCCCATCTCGCGCTGGCAGTAGTGCTGGAGCATCGACTTGTAGTTCTTCTCCGCGCGGTCCTCGACGATCTCGCCGATGATCACGTCGAGGTGGCGCAGGATGAACTTGCGCGACGCCGCGAGGCCGGCGTCGAGGTAGATCGCGCCGACGATCGCCTCGAAGAGGTTGCCGAGGAGCGACGCGGGGATCTCGCGCTTCGCCACGCCCTTCCCGACGAGGATGTGCCGGTCGAGGCCC
>JAKLKS010000485.1:0-291 GCA_023150535.1 Planctomycetota bacterium | reverse complement strand
TCCGCTGGAGCGTGCTGCGCGAGACGGCCTGGCTCTTGATGCGGGTGAGCGTGCCCTCGTCGTCCTCCGGGTACCGGCGGTAGAGGGCGTCGGAGACGATGAGGCCGAGGACGGAGTCGCCGAGGAACTCGAGGCGCTCGTTGCTCGGCCTGTTGTCGGTCTTGATGGAGGAGTGGGACAGCGCGTTGAGGAGGAACCCCTTGTCGCGGAACGAGTGCCCCAGCAGGACCTCGAGGTCCTGGATCGATTCGTTTTGCATGTGTCTTCCGGGTCAGTGCAGGAAATGCCTTA
>JAKLKS010000484.1 GCA_023150535.1 Planctomycetota bacterium | reverse complement strand
GTCCTCCCCCCGCCCCAACCCATACTTCCTGAGCTTGTCGTGGAGGGTCACGCGGCCGATCCCCAGCAGGCGGGCCGCCTCGCTGCGGTTGCCGTGGGCGCGCTCCAGGGCCTCCACCACCAGGCCCCGCTCGTAGGCCTCCACCCTCTGCTTCAGCCCCAGGCGCGCGCCACTCGGGGAGGCGGGGTCCCCGGCGTTCGGGGCCCCCGGAAGGAGGGACAGGTCCAGCTCGCCCTCGGGGCTCAGGGCCACCAGGCTCTCGATGGCGTGCTCCAGCTCCCGCACGTTCCCCGGCCCGTCGTAGGCCAGGACCCTTCCCAGCAGGCCCGGGGGCTCCCGAAGGGGGCCGACGCCGAAGCGCTCCCCGGCGCGGGCCAGGAAATGACGCAGGAGGGTGGGGACGTCCTCGGGCCTCTCCCGGAGCGGCGGGACGTGCAGGTGGACCACGTTCAGGCGATAGAACAGGTCCTCCCGGAAGCGCCCCCGGGCCACCTCCTCCTTCAGGTCCCGGTGGGTCGCCGCCAGGATCCGCACGTCCAGCTTGCGGGGGCGGTCCTCGCCCAAGGGGCGCACCTCCCCCTCCTGGAGCACCCGCAGCAGC
>JAKLKS010000483.1 GCA_023150535.1 Planctomycetota bacterium | reverse complement strand
CTCCGTTCGCGCAACGTGCGCTCGCGTCCCTTCTCGGCGGCGAGCGTGGGCTCGTCGTGCGCGGGCTGCGCGGCCCGCGTCCCCACGGGGGCGGCCTTGACCTCCGGGCTCGTGCGCTCGCGAGGCGCGAGATCCTGCACGACCTGCTCGACCGAGCCCGCGTCGCTGATCTCGTCCTGCGCGTGGAGCCAGCGTGTCAGCTCGCTCGCCATCTCGCGCGCGGTCTCGTATCGGGCGTCGCGATCGAACGCGACCGCGCGCATGACGATGCGCTCGAGGTCGGCCGGGATGCTCGGGTCGATCGTCCGCGGGGTCGGCACGTCGCCGCGCCGCACGAGCTCGAGCACGTCGAGCCCGGCGCGCCCCGCGTAGAGAGGTCGACCGGTGAGCAGCTCGTGGAGAACGACGCCGAGCGAGTAGATGTCGCTCCGGCGGTCGACGGCGAGGCCACGCGCCTGCTCGGGCGACATGTACGAGAACTTCCCCTTGATGAGGCCGGTCTCTTCGGTGATGAGCTTGGCCTTGGCGATGCCGAAGTCGGTGATCTTGACCGCGCCCTCGTACGAGAGGAGCACGTTCTGCGGCGAGACGTCGCGGTGCACGATGTCGAGC
>JAKLKS010000482.1 GCA_023150535.1 Planctomycetota bacterium | reverse complement strand
CGCCGCCAAGGCCGAGACCATCTGGCTGGCATCCGATCTTGACCGCGAGGGGGAGGCGATCGCCTGGCACCTGCGCGAGGTGATCGGCGGCGACCCCGCCAAGTACCGCCGGGTGGTGTTCAACGAGATCACCAAGAGCGCCATCCAGGAGGCCTTCGCCCATCCCGGCGAGGTCAACCAGGACCGCGTCAACGCCCAGCAGGCGCGCCGCTTCCTCGACCGCGTGGTCGGCTTCATGGTCTCGCCGCTGCTGTGGGCCAAGGTCGCGCGCGGGCTGTCGGCCGGGCGCGTGCAGTCGGTGGCGGTGCGCCTGGTGGTGGAGCGCGAGCGCGAGATCCGCGCCTTCAAGCCGGACGAGTACTGGGAGGTGCATGCGCGCCTGGCCAAGGGCGCGGCGCCGCTGCGCGCCGAGGTGGTGCGCGAGGACGGGTCGCCCTTCAAGCCGGTGACCGAGGCCGCGGCCAGCGCCGCGGTGGCGGCGCTGCAGGGGGCGGCCTACCGGGTGGTGGCGAGCGAGGACAAGGCCCAGCGCGCCAATCCCACCGCGCCCTTCATCACCTCGACCCTGCAGGCGGCGGCCTCGACCCGCCTCGGCTTCTCGGTCAAGAAGACC
>JAKLKS010000481.1:299-616 GCA_023150535.1 Planctomycetota bacterium | reverse complement strand
GCATGTCCCAGGTCATCGTGCCCAAGGCGTTCACCGCCCTGCCCGCCGATGCCGACAAGCGCGCCGTGGTGACCGCCCTGGCCCAGGCGCTGGTGTCCACCAAGCGCATCACGCCGGAGCAGCTGACGGTGGTGGTCGAGGAGACCCTGCGCCGGGAATCGATCGGCTCGACCGGGATCGGCAACGGCATCGCCATCCCCCACTGCCGCGCCCCGCTGACCGACGACATCCTCTGCTCCTACGGCTTCTGCGGGCCCGGTCTCGACTTCGACAGCCTCGACGGGGCGCCGGTGCACAGCGTGTTCCTGCTGCTCACC
>JAKLKS010000481.1:0-289 GCA_023150535.1 Planctomycetota bacterium | reverse complement strand
GTTCCTGGCCCAGGTGAAGGACAGCAAGGGGCTGGTCGAACTGCTGGCGGAATTCGAGAACCGCTGATGGCCACCCGTCCCACGCCGCGGAACTGACGGCGAGGGACCGGATGCCGCCGCCAGGCCTAAATCTTATCCCGTTCCTGCACCCCCGCCGGGTGCTCGACCTGACCGGCTCGCCCGGCCGCCAGAGCGCGGTGGGGATGGTGGCCGAGGCCGCCAGCGAGGGCTTCCCGCGCGAGGTCCACGACGCCTTCGTGATCGCGGTGCTGCAGCGCGAGGAGGTCGG
>JAKLKS010000480.1:329-619 GCA_023150535.1 Planctomycetota bacterium | reverse complement strand
CCCGCCTGGAATGTCCCGTCTGCTCCGCTTCCCACCCCCCGTGTCCATCCACGGCCGCTTCGCTCCTGTGCCTCGCCTCCCCACGGTCCCGCTTCCCATCGGCCGATCCGTTCCGGCCGACGGGAAACGGGACCCCGGCCTCCGGAATCGCCGCGAAGGCCGGCCCCGGCAGGGTCCGCCGTATCATGCGCCCGTGAACCGCCCTCCCCTCGCCGCCCTGGCCGCCTTCGCCGCCCTCCTCGCCGCCTCCTGCGCCGCGCCGCCTCCCCCCCCGCCTCCCCCGGACGGGG
>JAKLKS010000480.1:0-319 GCA_023150535.1 Planctomycetota bacterium | reverse complement strand
CCCCCGCGCACCGCGCGCGGGAGGCGGTCGAGCGGATCCTCGGGCGCCCCGTCCCGCCGGAGGCCCACGCGCCCCAGCCCGCGACGCTCCGGGAGATGGCGGACGCCCTCGCCGAGGAGCTGCGCCCCCAGGTGGACATGCTCCACCCCGGGGCCTCCCGCGCGGCGAGGGAGACGCTGCTCGCCTCCACGGCGAACCGCGGCGCCCGGTCCGCGCTGGCCCGCTGGTCCCCCGCCCGCCGGCGCATCCTGCTCCCCGTGGAGAACCTCCTGTCCCAGATGCAGGCCCTGGGCCTGCCCACCGACCGGGGCTCGGTGCG
>JAKLKS010000047.1 GCA_023150535.1 Planctomycetota bacterium | reverse complement strand
ACCTTCACCGGGCCGACCCGCCTCGAGGTGAAGGGGGCCGCCGGCACCGAGACGGTCGAGGCCGCGGACGTGATCATCGCCACCGGCTCCCGCCCCATCGAGATCCCCGGCTTCGCCGTGGACGGGAGGCGGGTCCTCTCCTCCACGGAGGCGCTGGACCTGAGGTCGGCGCCGAAGCGGGTCGTCGTCATCGGCGGCGGCTACATCGGCCTCGAACTCGGCATCTACCTCTCGAAGATGGGGAGCGAGGTGACCGTGGTGGAGCTCACCGGGGGCCTCCTGCCCGGGCAGGACCCCGACCTCGTGAAAATCGTCGAGCGCTCCCTGAAGAAGAGGAAGGTGAAGATCCTCCTCGAGACGAAGGCGAAGTCCTGGAAGGACGGGAAGGACGGGAAGGACGGGGCCGTCATCACCGTGGAGGGGCCGAAGGGGGCCCAGGACATCCCCTGCGACGCCATCCTCTCCACCGTGGGCCGCCGCCCCAACACCGAGGGCTTCGGCCTCGAGAAGACCGGCGCGAAGGTCGAGAAGGGGTTCATCGTCGTCGACGAGGCCTGCCGCACCACGACCCCCCGCGTCTACGCCATCGGCGACGTCGCGGGCCAGCCCATGCTCGCCCACAAGGCGAGCCGCGAGGGGGTGGTCGCCGCCGAGGTGATCGCCGGGAAGAAGAGCGCGCGGGACTGGCGCTCCGTCCCCGCGGTCATCTTCACCGACCCGGAGATCGCCTCCGTGGGCATGACCGAGGAGCAGGCGAGGGCCGCCGGCCACGACCCCGTGGTCGGGAAGTTCCCCTTCGCCGCCCTCGGCCGCGCGCTCGCCATCGGGGAGTCCGACGGCTTCGCCAAGATCGTCGCCGACCGGAAGACCGACCTCGTGCTCGGCGTCCACGTCGTCGGCCCCCACGCCTGCGACCTCATCTCCGAGGGGGCGCTCGCCCTGGAGGCGGGGCTGCGGGTGGAGGACATCGGGGGCACGATCCACCCCCACCCGACCCGCCCCGGGGCCCTCATGGAGGCGGCGCACGCGCTCCACGGGAAGTCGGTCCACATCGCCCGGTAGCGCGGGGCGCGGGGCGGGCGAGGGGGACGAAGAGCATGGACGCGGATCGCAGGAGCCCGGCCGCGGCCTTCTTCCTCTCGGTGATCCCGGGGGTCGGCCACCTCTACGCCGGGTCCGTGGGCGCCGGGCTCCTCTGGCTCCTCGGGACCTTCCTCCTCTACACGAGGATCCCGGGGCTCGCCCTCGTGGTGCACTTCGTCTGCGCGGCCTCCGCCGCCCGCGCCGCCGCCGAGGCGAACCGGCGGGAGCGGGAGGAGATGCACGGGCGGCGGGAGAACGCCTCCGACGTCGCCCGCCTCATCGACGACGCCGCGCGCCGGGGGGGCGGCTCCCCCGCCCCGGCCGCCCCTGCGGCGCCGGGCCCCGTCGGCGACCCGGCCCCCCGGCTCATGCGGGCGGCCTTCCCGGTCCCGGCCGCCGCCCTCGTCGAGGGGCTCGCGAAGGGGATGCAGGCGGCGGGACTCCTCGTGCTCGGGGTGGACCGGGGCCGGCTCCGGGTGCGGGGGTCCGCCGACCTCGGGGGCGGGCTCTACACCACCGCCGTCGCGCAGGTCGAGGCGACGCCCGCGGGCTCCCGTGTCCGGCTCATGGTGGACCGGCCCGAGGGCTCCCCCCTCGACCCGGCCCGGGACGACGCCATCCTGCGGGAGATCCTGGAGCGCACGGAGAGGGCGATCGCCGCGGGCGCGGCGCGGGAGGTCGATCCCTCCGCGCCCCGGGCCATGGTCGTCGTGGGCGGGGGCGAGGAGCTGACGGAGGACCACTTCCTCGAGCAGCTGCGCGAGGCCTGGGAATCGCGCGAGCAGGGCTGGCTCCCCGAGGGGGAGTGGGAGGAGAGGAAGCGGAGCCTCGTCGCCGGGGTCCGCCTGCGGCCGGGGACCCGCTTCGAGGACTTCATGGCGATCTGCCGCCCGCTGGCGGACGCTGCGATCCTCGACGAGGGGGACCTCCGGGCCCTCCAGTCGCGGCTGCGCTGACGTCCGTTGCCGGGCGTCTCCCGGCGATCCTCCGGAGCCGGGCACCCCTCGACCGGATCCCCGGGTCGGACCCCCGTGAGCCCCGGGCGCTGGCGCCCCCCGCCCCGGCGGTGTACGCTTTCGCCGTCCGGAGGCGACCCCCATGGATCGACCCGAAGGCGAGTCCCCCTCCTTCCGCGAGGACGCCGGCGAGCCCCCTCCCGCCACCTCCCGCTGGGCCCGCGGCGACTACCGGCCCGAGACCGTGGAGAACCCGCCCCCGAAGTTCGTGACCGTGGGGTTCCGGGTGCCGCCGGACCGGATGCTGGAGGCGCTGCTCGGGGGGCTCGTCGGGGGCGGCGTGCAGGTGAGGATGGTGGACCGGGACGAGCGGCTGGTCATGGCCGTGGACGAGATGCCCGGCGGGAAGCACGCCGCCGTGACGGCCTCCGTGGAGGAGGCGGCCGGCGGCTGCCGCGTGCGCCTCGTCTACGACCGGCCCCCGGGGACGCGCATGGACCCGCGCTCGGACGGCCTGCGCCTGGACGCGGTCCTCCGGAAGACGGAGGAGGAGCTGCCGAGGATCATGGAGGAGTAGGCTCCCCCGCTACTCGATGCTGTCCCCCGGCGCCATGTCGAGGATCTCCACCTTCGACCCGCAGAGCGCCCGCAGTTCCTCCGGCCGCCCCGTGAGCGGGGGGAAGGTCCCCCAGTGCATCCCGACGACCTTCCTCACGCCGAGCAGCCGCACCGCGTGGCTCGCCTCCAGCGGCCCCATGGTGTAGAGCCCGCCGATGGGGAGCATCGCGAGGTCGGGCTTGTAGATCTGCCCGATGAGCGCCATGTCCCCGAAGACGTTGGTGTCCCCCGCGTGGTAGAAGCGGAAGCCGTTCTCCAGCGTCACCACGAACCCCGCCGCCTCCCCCCCGTAGACGATGGCGTCCCCGTCGGAGATCCCGCAGGAGTGGTCGGCGGAGACCATGGTGACCTTCACCCCCGCCACGTCCACCGTCCCCCCCTTGTTCATCTCGAGCGTCGTCGCCACCCCCTTGGACCTGAGCCAGCAGGCCGTCTCGTAGTTCGACACCACCGGGCAGTCGTGGGCCTTCGCCAGCGACACCGCGTCCGCGATGTGGTCGAAGTGCCCGTGGGTGACGAGCAGCGCGTCCAGCGCCGGGAGCTTCTTCAGCCGCGCCGGGCAGGAGGGGTTCCCCTCCACCCAGGGGTCGACGAGGAGGTGCCTCTTCCCCGGGGTTTCCACGAGGAAGGTCGAGTGACCGAGCCAGGTGAACCGCGCGCCCGCGCCGAGACCCATGCGAGGTACCTCCGTGATCGCGCAAGCCCTCCGCCTGCGGCGCCGACTGTTATACGATTCCCCCATCTCCCCGGGGAGGAAGGGACCATGCGACCGAGAGTCCTCGCCGTCCTGCTACTGGTCGCCGCCCTCTCCCCCTCCTGCGCCTCCTCTCCCGCCCCGCCGCCCTCCCCCTCCGCGGGCTCCCCCTCCACCGGCCCCGCCGCCGCCGGCACCGCCACCCCCGCCCCCGCCGCCGACCCCCGCGCCGCCGACGACGCCGCGCTGGCCGCCGCCGCCTCCTCCCTCGAGCCCCTCGAGGGCCACTTCCTCGCCGTGACCGGCGGGAAGGTGATCGGCGGCACCCTCCTCCGCGAGGACACCGCCCGCCTCCTCCGCGCCGCCGCCGGCCCCGCGCCGGCCCACGCCTACTTCTTCCTCCTCGGGACCGGGGGGGACCGGCGGGAGTCCCTCCCCGCCCTCTACGCCGACCGCCTCGCCGGGGACGGCCTGCTGGCGGCCCTCGGCCTCCCCCTCCCGCCGGAGGGCTCCGCGGCCCCCGTGCGCGTCACCCTGGAGCCCGCGTCGGGCCTCGGCACCGGCGCCGCGCTGGAGCTCGTCCACGCCCGCGGCTGGAGGGGCGGCGCGATCCTCGGCGAGGGGGACGCCGCGGCGCTGGGGCTCGCCCGGTCCGGGATCCCCGGCACCGTGGAGGTCGTGGAACTCCTGTCGGGCCGCAGCCGCCTCTACCGCCGCGCCCTCGTGCGGGCCGCCGCCGTCCCCGGGCCCGGCGAGAGCGCGCCCCGCCCCCCCGTGCTCCTCGAGGTCCTCTACCCGAGGTAGTCGGGGAGGATCTCCGACTCCAGCACCTTCCCGTCGATCCGCTCCACCCCGTAGGCCCGCGCGGCGGGCCGGCTCGACACCGCGCGCTCGAAGGCGCGGCCCCGGAAGAGGAGCGCCGCCCCGTCGTCGGCGGCGAGCCCCGGCAGCATCCGCCCGGAGCCCACGAGCCGCCGGTAGAGCGGGCGGCGCAGCGGCTCCCCGTCGTAGTGGGGGCAGTTCGACCCGGGGAGGAACCCGAGGCAGGGGAGCGGCCGGAGCGTGCCCGCCTTCACGGAGTCGCTGAGCCCCTCCTCGAACCAGCAGATCGACCCCGCGCTGATGCCGGCCAGCACCGCGTCGTCCCTCCAGGCGGCGCGCAGCAGGCGGTCGAGCCCCCTGTCCCGCCAGAGGACGAGGAGGTTCCGCGTGTTCCCGCCGCCCACGTAGAGCACGTCCTGGGCGCGGACGAAGTCGCCCAGGTCCCCGGGCGGAGGCTGGAAGAGGGAGAGCACGGAGGGGCGGCAGCGGAACCGCCGGAAGGCGCGCAGGAACCGGGCCGCGTAGAGGGGGGAATCCCCCGAGGCGGTGCCGACGAAGGCGACCCGCGGGTTGCGGGAGCGGGCGAGGGAGAGGACGAAGCGGTCGAGGAGCGGGTTGCGGGGCTCCATGGAGAAGCCGCCTCCGCCCATGGCGACGATGGTTCCGGGCATGGGGGGACGGTACCGGGGAGGGGGGCGGGGGGGCCCCGGGAATCCGGCTCCGACATACACGGGCCGGCATCCCCGCCATGGGGGAAGGGCGTGCCCCTTGCATTGGCAATTCTCGGTGGTAGATTGCCAATCATGGCCAAGCGCAAGAGGAAGAGCACCGTGGACAGCACCACGCTCGACAGGTTCGGGAGGGTCGTCATCCCCAGGGAGGTCAGGGAGAAACTCGGGTTGCACCCCGGGGACTCCCTTGCCCTCGCGATCCAGGGGGGGGCCCTCCTTCTCCGGCGCGAGCCCCCCCCGAGGGAAGGAGTCGTCTACAAGGGAGGGATCCCCGTCTTCACGGGGAGGATTCCGCCGGAGGACATGGACGTCGTGGCCCTCATCCACCGGCATCGGGAGGAGCGGATGCGCCGGCATGCCGGACTGGACAGGAAGTGAGGGTCCTCTTCGACAGTTCCGTCCTCGTCCCGGCGCTCGTCGAGTCCCACCCCGATCACGAGGAGGCCCTCAGGGCGCTCCAGGATGCCCGGGATGGAGCGGTGCAGGGGTTCGCCACGACCCATGCGATGGCCGAGACCTGGGGCTCCGTCACCGGACTTCGCCTGGATCCCCCGCTGCGGGGATCGGAAGTCCTCGCGAGCATCCGAGAACTGCTCCTCGGCACCATCGAGGCGGTTCCGCTGTCGGAGGAGGACTACCTGGCGGCACTGGAATCCGTGAGCGGCCTGGGACTCGGGGGACGGGCCCGGTCCCCGACCGCCCGCTACTTCACCACCCCGTGCCGCCGCCCCACCGCGGTGAAGGCCGCCACCGCGCGGTCGATCATCCCGTCGTCGTGGTCGGCGGAGAGCTGGACGCGGATGCGGTCCTGCCCCTTCGGCACCACCGGGTAGGTGAAGGCGACGACGTAGATCCCCTCCTCCAGCAGGTCCTTCGCCAGGGCCTGCGCCTTCCTCGCGTCGTGGAGCATGACGGGGACGATGGGGTGGGAGCCGGGCTTGAGCTCGAAGCCGGCCTTCTCCATCCCCTCCCGGAACCGGAGCGCGTTGCGCTCGAGGCGGTCCCGCCGCTCCGTGGACTTCTCGAGGAGGTCGAGCGCCGCCAGCGCCGCCCCGACGATGGGCGGCGGGAGGGAGTTGGAGAAGAGGTAGGGCCGCGACCGCTGCCGCAGGAGCTGGATGATCTTCGCCCGCCCGGCGATGAACCCCCCCGAGGCGCCGCCCAGGGCCTTGCCCAGGGTCGAGGTGACGACGTCCACCCGCGCCTGCACCCCGAAGTGCTCCGGGGTCCCCCTCCCCCGCTTGCCCACGAAGCCCGTGGCGTGGGAATCATCCACCACCACCAGGGCGTCGTGCCTCTCGGCGAGGTCGCAGATGGCCGGGAGCGGCGCGAGGTCCCCGTCCATGGAGAAGACCCCGTCGGTGACGATGAGCCGGTCCCGCGCGGAGGCCGCCTGCCTCAGGCACTCCTCGAGCCCGGCCATGTCCGCGTGGGCGTAGACGAACCGGCGCTCCTTGGGGACCTTGGCGAGCCGGACCCCGTCGATGATGGAGGCGTGGTTCAGCTTGTCCGCGATGATCGCGTCCTCCTGCCCGAGCAGCGTCTCGAAGAGCCCGCCGTTGGCGTCGAAGCAGGAGGAGTAGAGGATCGAATCCTCGGTCCCCAGGAACCCGCTGAGGCGGCACTCGAGCTCCCGGTGGATGTCCCCGGTCCCGCAGATGAACCGCACCGAGGACATGCCGTAGCCGCGCTCGTCCAGGGCGCGGTGGGCCGCCGCCACGAGGTCGGGGTGGGAGGAGAGGCCGAGGTAGTTGTTGGCGCAGAAGTTGAGCACCCTCCTCCCGCCGACGGCGATGGAGGCCCCCTGCGGGGAGGCGATGACCCGCTCGTCCTTCCAGACGCCGGAGTCGGCGATCTCCGACAGCGTCGCGTCGAGGCGCGCGATGGTCCTCGGGTGGAGCATGGTCTCCTCCTGCGGCCTCCTCAGGCCTGCGGCTTCCTCTTCCGTTCCGGGAGCGGCGTCCCCGGCGGCGGGCCGAGGGAGGGCTCGAGCCGCCTCTCCGCCGCCTCCCGCCGCAGCGCCTCGACGACCTCGCCGAGGGGCAGGGCGCCGAGGTCGTGGCCGTCCCTGCGCCGGACCGCGACCTGGCCCGATTCCGCCTCGCGGCCCCCGATGACGAGGCAGTAGGGGACCTTCGCAATCGTGGCCTCGCGGATCTTCGCCCCCATCTTCCCCGACCCGAGGTCGGCGGAGGCGCGCAGCCCCGCGGCCCGGAGCGCCGCCACGGCCGCGCGGCAGGCGTCGGCCTGCTTCTCCTCGGAGACCGGGACGACGCGCACCTGCTCGGGCGACAGCCACAGCGGGAAGGCGCCGGCGAAGTGCTCCACGAGGATCCCGAACATCCGCTCGAAGGAGCCGAGGATCGCCCGGTGGATCACGACGGGCCGCTTCCGCGTCCCGTCCTGGGCGACGTAGTCGAGGTCGAACTTCTCCGGGAGGGAGAAGTCCACCTGGATCGTGGCGAGCTGCCACTCCCGCCGGATGGAGTCGAGCACCTTGAAGTCGATCTTCGGGCCGTAGAAGGCCCCGCCGCCCGGGTCCATGACGAAGGGGGCGCCGGAGGCCCGCAGCACGCTCCCGATGGCCTCCTCGGCGTTCCGCCACATGGCGTCCGTCCCCGTGGAGGAGGCGGGCCTCGTGGCGAGGTACATGCGGATGTCGGCGAAGCCGAAGAGCCCGTAGATCTCCCGCACGAAGGCGACGAGGTCCCGCAGCTCGTCCTCGAGCTGCTCCGGCGTGCAGTAGACGTGGGCGTCGTCCTGGACGAAGGAGCGCACCCTCGTGAGGCCGCCGAGGACGCCGGACTTCTCGTTGCGGTGGACGAGGCCGAACTCCGCGAGGCGCAGCGGCAGCTCGCGGTAGGAGCGCAGCCCCTCCTGGAAGACCATGGCCGAGCCCGGGCAGTTCATGGGCTTCATGCCGAAGAGGCGGTCCTCCTGCTTCTCGAGGAAGTACATGTTCTCGCGGTAGTGGTCCATGTGGCCCGTCACCTTCCACACGGAGGAGTCGAGCAGCACCGGCGTACGGACCTCGACGTAGCCGCGCGCGTCGAGCTTCTCGCGGATCACCCTCTCGAGCTCCCGCCAGCAGATCATCCCCTTCGGGAGCCAGATGGCCGCTCCCGGGGAGGCCTCGGGGAACTTGAAGAGGCCGAGCTCGCGGCCGAGGACGCGGTGGTCCCGCCGCTTCGCCTCCTCCTTGAGGCGGACCCACTCGTCGAGCTCCTCCTTCCGGAAGAAGGCCGTGGCGTAGATGCGCTGGAGCATCTTCCGCTTCTCGTCGCCGCGCCAGTAGGCGCCCGCCACGGAGAGGAGCTTGAAGGCCTCCCCCACCGCGCCCGTGCTCGGGACGTGCGGTCCGCGGCAGAGGTCCGTGAACTCCCCCTGGGAGTAGAAGGAGAAGACGGAGCCGTCGGGGAGGTCCCGGACGATCTCCTTCTTGAACTCCGCCTTCCCCGAGGCGTCGAGGCGGGCGCGGGCGGCGTCCTTCCCCTCGACCTCGGAGCGGGAGAGGGGGAGGTCCTCGCGGACGATGCGCCGCATCTCCTCCTCGATGCGCGGGAGGTCCTCGGGCGTGAAGGCGTGCTCGATGTCGAAGTCGTAGTAGAAGCCCTCGTCGATGACGGGGCCGATGGCGAACTCGACGGCGTCCTTGCCGAACAGCCGGGCCACGGCCTGGGCCATGACGTGGGCGGCCGTGTGGCGGACGACCTCGAGGCCCTCCTCCGTCCCGGGCAACACGGGGCGGAGGGCGCCCCCCTTCCGGGCCGGGGAGTGGAGGTCGAGGTACTCGCCGTCCACGAGGAGGGCCAGCGCGCCGGAGGCGCCGGGGAGATCGCGGGCGATGTCCCGGCCGGGCGTGCCGGCGGGGTAGCGGCGGAGGGAGCCGTCGGGGAGGCGGAATTCGAGGTCCATGGTCGGAGCGTCCTTTCGGGGCGAGGTGACGATGGTAGCGACCCGCCGGAATCGGGGCGCCGAAAAGGGTTTCCCGGGCGGGGGCGCCGGAGGGACTGCCTCGCGTTTCCGGACTACGCCCGCGCCCGGCCGGTAGTGGTCCGGCGGGCGTCGCGGGTCGTGGTCGTCCGGGAGGCGGCGCGCTTCACGGGGGGGAGTCTAAGGGAGGAGGGCCCCGGGGTCAAGCGGGGCGCGGCCGGGCCGAGTGTACTGATCATTCATACACTCGGCCCGGGTGCCGCCGTCACCGGACGCGGAGGAGGTTCCTCCCCGCGTCCTCCCAGGCCGGGGCGGCGAGGCCGCTGCGATCCCCCACGCGGATCCGCATGGGGAGGTCGGCGCCGGCCTCCGCGAGCCGGCCGCGGAGGCGCAGGCGCAGGGAGAGGTCCCCGGACTCCCGGTCGAGGACGAGCCGCAGGTCCCGGTCCGACCAGCGGACCCGGCGCCCGGAGCCCGACCAGCGGCGGTCCCCCGCCCCGACGAGGAAGGTGCGGGGGTCCCCGCCCGGGACGGCGAGGTCCCAGCCGAAGCCCTCCGCGCGCGGGTCGGGGACGGCGTCCCCGGCCCGGAGCGTGCCGCGGAGCCTCAGGCGGGTGCGGCTCCCGGCGACGCTCTGGGTCCCTTCCCCGATCCGGACCTCCAGGCTCGACCCCTGCTCGAGGCCGACCCTCTCCGTGGGCGCGGAGCCGCCGGAGGCGTTGAAGGCCTGCACGGCCCACTCGTACTCGAAGCCCGCGGAGAGCTTCCTGTCCACCCACTCCGTCTCGTCGGGGCCGAGGACCGCGACGCGCAGGAACCCGACCTTCCGCGGGTCGCCCGCGGCGAGGGCGTCCACGGAGCGGCGGTAGACCGCGAAGCCGGTCTCGTCGTCGGAGCCGTCGGTCCAGGTGAGCCGCGCGGCGCGGTTCCCCGCCGGCTCGACGGCGAGCCCCGAGGGGTCCCCGGGCCGCGAGGAGGGGTCTCCCGCCCCGAGGCGGCAGAGGAACAGGTCGGAGGAGCCCCGGGAGGGTCCCCCCTCCTGCAGGGGATCGACGACGGGGAAGTCGTCGGACCCGGTGGTCCCCGCCACCCAGGCGGTCCCGTCCGCGGCGGAGATCACGGTGGAGCCGAAGTCCTGCCCGGAGCCGCCCAGGTGGGTGGCGTAGAGGAGGGCGAGATCCTCCGCGTCGAAGGCCGCGGCGAAGGCGTTGGCGGAGGACCCCTGCAGGGCGCGGGCGGCGCCCGGCACGGGGAGGCCTTCGCCGTCAGGGGCGTCCCCCGCGAGCCAGAGGACCCCCCCGCTCCCGAGGGAGGCGGACATCGCCCGCTCGTGCCAGGGGCCGCCGTAGAGGGCGGTCGCGCCCACCGACCAGTCGTCGGGGGAGAGGCGGGCGAGGAAGACGTCCGAGGATCCCTCCCCGGCGGGCCCGGGCATGCCGTGGGGAGGAGGGGCGGCGGGGAACTCCGCGTCGGTGGTCGTCCCCCAGAGGAGGATCCCGTAGCCGGAGGAGGCGAGGAGGCCCCAGGGGAGGGAGTCCCCGAGGAGCGCCCCCCGGACCACCGACCGCCCCTGCGCGTCCACCTCGAGGAGGAACCCCCCGCCCGTCCCCTCCCGGTCGGAGAGGAGGCGATCCTCCGCAGGGAAGTCGGAGGACTCCGTCTCCCCGCCGAGGAGGAAGGCCCCGCCGGGGAGGACGGCGAGGGGGCCGGCCAGGTCGCGGCCGTCGCCCCCGATGAAGGTGGAGTGGACCAGCGCCGTCCCGTCGGCGGCGACGCGGGCGAGGAAGAGGTCGTAATCCCCGCCGCGGTCCCTCTGGAGGGGGGCGGCGAGCGGGAAGTCGTCGGACTGCGTCATGCCGTACACCACGGGGTCCCCCCCGGGGGCGAGGGCGAGGGCCGTGGGCATCTCGTCACCGGTCCCGCCGAGGAGGCCGGCCCAGGCCAGGGCGCTCCCGTCGGGGTGGATCCGCGCGAGGAAGGCGTCCCGGTCGCGGGGCTCGAGGGCCTCCCTGGAGAACCCCGCGGTCACGGGGAAGCCGGTGTGGGTCGTCATCCCCAGGACGAAGGCGTTCCCCTCGCCGTCGACGGCCAGGCCCCGCACGGTGCCCCGAACCCCCTCCAGGCGGAGGGAGGAGAGGACCTCCCGGGCCACGGGGTCGAAGCGCAGGACCCGGACGTCGCCCGCGCCCGCGACGTCGGTCTCCTCGTCCCCCGGGAGGATCCCCTGGTCCGGCTCGCCGGGGAGGTCGGGGGAGTGGGAGGTGAAGGCGAGCCAGAGGACCCCGTCGGGCCCCTCGGCCATCATCGGGTCGCTCTCCGCGGAGGAGCCGCCGTAGAGGGTGGAGAAGGGGATCAGGGGGTCCCCGTCGGGCCCGGCGTCCCCGGGGGAGGGCCCCGCGGCGACGAGGGAGGAGGCCGCGGCGGCGGCGGCGAGGAGACGCGGCCGGAATCGGGTGGAGCCCATGGAACACCTCCCCTCGGTGATCGTTCCCGCGGCGCTCAGGATACGCCGGGTCGGAGGGTGATCAAGGGGGTGAAGCGGATTCCCGCCGCCCTCCCGCATGCCCCATGATGGCCGGGCCATGTGGTTCCGCAGGCGGCGCCGCCGCCCTCCCCCGCCCCCGCCCCCCTGCCCGCTCTGCGGGAAGTCCACGGTCCTCGCCGGCCGGTTCTGCCGCGCCTGCGGGTGGGACGCCGACCTCGCGGAGTCCCCGGACGCCCACCTCGACGGGGTGGACGTGCCCACGGGGTACGGGAGGGAGGAGGAGGAGCCCGCCCCGACGGCCAGGGGGAACTTCCTCCTCGTCGCGGCGGTCCTCGCCCTGGTCTCCTTCCTCCTCGCCCTCCTCGCGGAATCCGGCATCGCCTGGTGAGCCGACCGCCGCACCCCCTCCTCCCCGCGGCCCGTTACCCCCCCGTTACCGCCGCCGGCGCCCCCCCGTCGTCAGAGTGTCCGTCGGCCCGCTCCCGGAGGACACCCCCATGAGGATCGCCCCCGCCGCCCTCGCCGCCGCCCTCGCCCTCGCCGCCCTCCTCCCCGCCGCGCCCCCCGCCGCCGCCGCCGACCGCGTCCCGCCCGCCGTCCCCCTGGAGGCCGCCGGCCGCCTCCCCGTCCGCGAGGTCACCGTCTTCAAGGACGGCCACGCCTTCGTCGTCCGCCGGGGAACGATGCCGCTCGACCCCGCGGGCAATGCCGTCCTCGACGACCTCCCCTCCCCCGTGCTCGGCACCTTCTGGCCCTTCGCCGACGCGCCGGGCGCGACCCTCGCCGGCGTCGTAGCCGGCCGCCGCCGCGTCCTCGTCCCCCGCACCGCCCTCCAGATGGAGGAGATCCTCCGCGCCAACCCCGGCGCCGAGGTCCTCGTCCGCGAGCCCGGCCGCGAGCGCTGCGCCGCCACCCTGGTCGGCGTCCCCGCCCGCTCCACGGAGGAGCTCGCCCGCACCACCCCCCCCCGGCGACCCGGTCCCCCTCCCCCAGCCCTCCCCCCTCGTCATCCTCCGGACCGCCGAGGGGACCCGCGCGGTCCCCGCCTCGCGCATCGAGGAGATCCTCTTCCGCGAGGGCATGAGGACGGAGGTCGTCGCCGAAGAGGAGCGGGACCTCCTGACCCTGCGCCTCGACTGGCGGGGCGCGAAGCCCCCCGCGTCGGCGGAGGTCGGCATGGGGTACCTCCAGAAGGGGCTCCGCTGGATCCCCTCCTACCGCGTCGAGATCCTCGACGGCGGGAAGGTCGCGGTCCGCCTCCAGGGCACGCTCGTCAACGAGCTCGCCGACCTCGAGGACGTCACCGCCCACCTCGTCGTCGGCGTCCCCTCCTTCGAGTTCGCGGGCTCCCCCGACCCCCTGGGGCTCCAGGGGACCCTGGCCCGGCTCTCCCCCTTCTTCCAGAACCCCGCCGGGGGCGGCCTCACCAACGCCGCCCTCGGGTCGAACTTCGTCATCACCCAGCAGGCGTCGCGCATGGGGGAATCCCGGGGCGGGGGCGGCGACGGGGGCGGCGGCGCCCCCGGGGACGAGGGGGCCGGAGGCGGCGGGGAGAAGGCCGAGGACCTCTTCCTCTTCACGCTGGAGGGAATCACCCTCCGCCGCGGCGAGCGCATGGTCGTCCCGGTCTCCGAGGCGGTCCTCCCCTTCGAGGACGCCTGGGCCCTCGACCTCCCCTTCACCCCCCCGCCGGAACTGCGCCGCGACAACCGGGACCCGCGCCTCGCCTCCCTGATGCGGCTCCTCTCCCGGCCGAAGGTGATGCACCGCCTCCGCCTCCGCAACACCGGCGCGGCCCCCCTCACCACGGCGCCGGCGCTCCTCCTCAGGGAGGGGCGCGTCCTCGGGCAGGGGATGATGACCTACGCCGCCCCCGGATCGGAGGTGGACCTCGACGTCACCGCCGCCGTCGACATCCGGGTGACGAAGTCCGATCGCGAGACCGGCCGGAAGCCCGACGCCGTCACCTGGAACGGGAACCGCTACGGCCGCATCGACCTCGCCGGGACCGTCACGCTGGAGAACCGGTTCGACCGGGCGGTCACCGTGACCGTCACCCGCTGGGTCCTCGGGGCCGTGGATTCCGTCGAGGGGGGCGGGACCGCGGAGGCGGTCAGCATCGGCGAGGACGACGAGTGGGCGGGAACCGGCGGCTCCGCCGCCTCCCCCCCCTGGTGGACCTGGTGGAACTGGCCCCACTGGTGGTCCCACGTCAACGGGGCGGGGAGGATCACCTGGTCGGTCCCCCTCGAGCCCGGGGAGAGGAAGGTCCTCGGCTACTCCTGGCACTACCTCTGGGACTAGGATGGGCCCATGGACGGAGCCCGCGTGCTCGTGGTGGAGGACGACCCGGCGGTCCGCCGCGGGATCGTGGACGCGCTCCGCTGGGGCGGCTTCGCGCCGCTCGAGGCCGCGGACGGGGAGGCGGGGCTCCGGGCGGCGCTGGCCCGGGAGGTGGACCTCGTCCTCCTCGACCTCCTCCTGCCGCGGCGGGACGGCTTCTCGGTGCTGGCCGAGGTGCGGCGGGCGCGGCCGGCGCTGCCGGTCATCGTGCTCACCGCCCGCGGCGCCGAGGAGGACCGGGTGCGCGGGCTGCGCGGCGGGGCCGACGACTACGTGGTGAAGCCCTTCTCCGCGAAGGAGCTGCTGGCGCGGGTGGAGGCGGTGCTGCGGCGGAGCCCGGCGCGGCCGCGGGGGGCGGGCCCGCTCGTGGTGGCGGGGCGGACGCTCGACTTCGATCGGCGCGAGGCGCGCTTCGCCGACGGGGGCCGCGTGGATCTCCCGGAGAAGGAGGCGGCCTTCCTCGCCTACCTCGCGGCGCACCGCGGGCGGGCGGTGTCGCGGGAGGAGCTGCTGGAGCGGGTCTGGGGGATCGACCCGGGGAACCTAGAGACGCGGACCGTGGACATGCTGGTGGCCCGCCTGCGCGAGCGGCTGCGGGAGCCGGCGGCGGCGCCGGAGGTCGTGCTCACGGTGCGGGGCGAGGGGTACATGCTGGCGCTGCCCGGGGGGGAGGCGTGAGGGCGCGGACCCGGGCCTGGACCGTCTTCCTCCTCACCGCGGGCCCCTTCCTGGCCGCGCTCCTCGGGATCTCGGCCGTGACCCTGCGGCGGGAGCAGGGTGAGGCCGACGCGCAGGCAGGGGCGCTGCGGGAGGAGCGGGTGCGGCTGGCCCTCTGGCGCATGGACGGCGCCCTGGCGGCGGTGCTCTCGGCGGAGGGGGCGCGGCCGCCGGAGGAGTACGCCGGGTGGGCGGCTCCTGAGGCCCCCTTCGATTTGCAGGGGTTGCCGGCATGGAAGAAGTCCGTTCCCCCCATCGCCCTGTACCCGCCCTTCCCCCGACTCCCCTACCAGGTCGACTCCGAGGGATGCCTGACCTCCTCCTGGGTCCAGGAGCCCGGAGCCCCCCCCGGGGTGAGTGCGGATTACTGGGAGTACATGGCCCGGGAGCTCGCCCTCCTGTGCCGCCTCGACATCTCGCGCGGGACCGGGTCCGGGATTCCCCCGCCGGAGGCCCGGCAGACCGACGCCGGCTACGCCGCCCGCCAGTCCCGCAACGTGCAGACCCAGCAGGAGGTGCTGGAGAACGCGAACCTCCGTCCGTCGGCCGCCCCGGAACGACCCTCCACCGCCACGATCCGATCCGGGGTCCGCATCAGCCCTCTCGCGGGAGCGTGGCACTCCCCGCCAGGAGGCGGTCCTCCCGAACTCGTCTTCGAGCGCCGGGTGGAGGACGCCGGGGGCGCGATCTTCCGCCAGGGCATTCTCGTGAACTGGCCGAGCCTGAAGTCCTGGCTCCTGGCCGAGGCGGCGGACGACTTTCCCCGCGCCGACCTCGTGCCCGTCCCCGTCCCCGGCCCCGGCGGCCCCCGCTTCCTCGCCTCCGTCCCCGCCCTCTTCGAGCCGGGCCCCGCGGAGGCGGCGGCGCTCCCCGGCTGGACACCCACTCGCGGGATGCTGGCGCTCCTCTGGACCGCCGCCCTTGGCGCGGCCGCTGTGGCGGGGCTCCTCCTGCGAGCCGCTCTCGAGGACGCGGACCGGCGCGGCCGCTTCGTCTCCGCGGTGACCCACGAACTGCGGACGCCTCTCACGACCTTCCGCATGTACGCGCAGATGCTGAGGGACGGCATGGCGCCCCCGGGGGCCGAGAAGGAGTACCTCGCGACCCTGGAGCGGGAATCGGAGCGGCTCGCCCGCGTGGTGGAGAGCGTGCTCCTCTACGCCCGGCTCGAGGAGGGGCGCGGCGGGCCGCGCGTCGAGGTGCTGGAGGCGGCGGCGCTCCTCGACCGCGTGGCGCCGGTCCTCGAGCGGCGGGCGGCGGAGGGAGGCCTCGCGCTCCGGGTCGGGCGCGCCCTGCCCGCGGGCGCGCGGGTGGAGGCCGATCCCCAGGCGGTGGAGCAGGTGCTCCTCAACCTCGTGGACAACGCCTGCAAGTACGCCGCCGGGGGCGGCGGGCTCGGCCTCGACGCCCGGGTCGAGGGGGGGCGGCTCGTGGTGGAGGTGGCGGACGGCGGCCCCGGCATCCCCCCCGCGGAGCGGGAAGCGATCTTCGAACCCTTCCGCCGGCTCCCGAGGGACGAGGCCGGCTCCGCGGGCGGCGCCGGCCTCGGCCTCGCGCTCGCCCGGGCGCTCGCCCGCGCCCAGGGCGGCGACCTCGTCGCGGCGTCGCGGGAGGGGCCGGGCGCGGTGTTCCGGGTGACGCTGCCGACCCGGGGGTGAGGGGAGGACGGCTCAGGCCCCGGCGGCGAGGCGCTCCAGTTCCCCGAACCTCGGGTCCCCCTCCGGCAGGAGTTCCCGCAGGGTCCTCCGCACGCGATCGAGATCCAGGGATCCCCGCCGCGCCGCCAGGAGCGCACGGACGTCGCCGCGGTCCTTGTCCCGGAGCCAGAGCATCTTGAGGAGGACGAGGTCCTCGGCGGAGACGTAGGGGACGGCGACCCCGCCGACGTCCTTCGTCTCCGCGCGGCCGAGGAGTTCCCGGTGGAAGGGCAGGACCGGGACGAGGATCTCGACGGAGGCGGGCCCGGAACGGAGTTCCGCGACGAAGCGCTCCCTCAGGGAGGCGACGAGTTCGCGGTCCTCCCCCTCGAACCCGAAGCCGCGGACGAGGGCGAATACCTCCGGGAGGCGGAGGGAGGGCACTACCACGAGCAGGTCGATGTCCCGCGTGCCGCGGACGAAGCCGTGGGCCGCCATGGCCAGTGCCCCCGAGATCGCGTGCGGGACGGCGGCCCCGGTGAGGGCCGCCGAGATGCGGACCGCGAGATCCGGGAGGTCAGCGAGGGCGGCCAAGCGCGGGGTCCTTCCAGTGCATCCAGAAGGGATGCTCGCCGTCCTCGGTCTCGGGGAGCCGGCCGGCGAGCATGGCGTCGATCCAGCCGTTGAGGGCGGAGAGGGCCCTCATCCTCTCCTCCACGGTCATCGAGGCGTAGGGCTCCACGGCCCTCCGCGCCCACTCCGCGTCCGTCGGCGCGAGGGCGCACCAGGCGGCGGTCTCCCGGACCCTGTCGGTGGCCACCCCGACAGCATACCCTCCTCCCCGCCCCCACCCGTCCCCCGGGCCACCCGCCCCCGCGCCCCGGCCCCCGTGACCGCCGCCCCGGCGCCGCGCGGGCGCGCCACGGCCCGGGGATAGAATCCCCGCTCCACCTCCGAGGAGACCCCCATGACCCGCTCCCTCGTCATCGGCGCCGGCGGCCAGATCGCCAGCGACCTCATCCCCGCCCTCCATCGCCGCGGCGACGAGGTCCGCATGCTCGACCTCCTCCCCCCGGAGAGGACCAACGGCTTCCGCGCCCTGGACGGGTACTTCCGCTCCGCCGGCGACCCCGGCTGGACGAAGCGGTGGACCGCCGCCGACGCCGCGAAGGGATCCGCCGTGCCGGAGATCATCGCCGGCTTCCGCCCGCAGGAGGTCTACCTCCTCACCGCGCTGCTGTCCGCCGTGGGAGAGGGGAAGCCGGGGCTCTGCCTCGACGTGAACATGGGGTCGCTCCGCCTGTGCCTGGAGTCCATCGACGCGATGCCGGCCCCGAAGGCGCGCCTCCTCTGGCCCTCCTCCATCGCCGCCTTCGGCCCCATCCCCGGCCACCCCGGCGGGCTCCCCGACCCGGTCGGCGACGACACCCCCTGCTTCCCCACCACGATGTACGGCGTGACGAAGGTCGCGGGTGAGCTCCTCGGCGCCTGGTACGCGCGGACCGGGCGCGTGGACTTCCGGTCCCTGCGGTTCCCGGGGCTCCTCAACGCGACCCCTCCCGGCGGCGGCACCACCGACTTCGCCAACGAGATGTACTTCGCCGCCGTGGAGAGGCGGCCCTCGCGGGACTTCCTCCGGGAGGACACGCGGCTTCCCTTCATGTACATGCCCGACGCGGTGCGGTCCATGCTGGAGCTGACCGCCGCCGACCCCGCGCGGCTGTCCCGGCGCACCTACGTCGTGGCGGGGCTCTCGCCGAGCGCCCGGGAGATCGCCGCGAGCATCGCGAAGCACGTCGAGCGGATCCACCCCGGCCACCGGTTCGAGGCGGCCTTCCTCCCCGGGGACCCCCGGCAGAAGATCGCCGATACCTGGCCGAGGACGCTCGACGACGCCTGCGCCCGCCGCGACTGGGGCTGGAGGGCGCAGTACGCCACCCTCGACGCCATGACCCCCGCCCTCCTCGACGAGATCCGCGCCAAGCAGGGGTAGGGCGGGCCCCCGGTCCTCCGGTCCCCGCGGGGGGAACCGGCGCGGCGGGGGGGATTCCGGGGAAGATCCTCCCCTCCTCGACCGTTCCATCCTGCGGCGGACACCGGGGCGGCCCGGGGAGAGGAGGCGGCATGGACCGGGATCGAAGGCGGCGCGTCTCCCACCTCGCCCTCCCCGTCCTGCTCCCCCTCCTCGCGGCCTCCCTCCTCGCCGGCTGCGCCACCGGCGGGAGCGATCCCCCCGCCATGGAGGAGACCTGGGTCGCCCGCGAGCACCCCGTGGGGAGGGTGCTGCTCCTCGAGGAGGGTCTCCTCTCCCTGGCCCACGCGGGGGGGAACTGCGTGCTGCCGGAGATCGGGTTCGGCCGGATCCCGGAGCCCCCCCTCCGCGCGGAGACCCTCCTCGAGGAGGCCTGGAGGGAGGCGGGCGGGCGCCCCCCCTCGGGCGGGGAGGCCCGCGTCGCCCTCCTCCGGGGTTCGACCCTGCTGCTCGTCGGCCCGGAGCGGCTGCACGCCGCCTTCGACCGGGTCCTCCGGCGGAGGCTCGGGGGCGGGCCCGCCTATCCTCCCGCGTCGATCCTGCCCTCGAGGTAGAGCACCGCGCCCCCTCCCATGCGCACGCGGTCGCCGCGCACCTCGCAGAGGATCTCCCCGCCCCGGCGCGAGACCTGCCGGGCGCGGAGGAGGGGCTTCCCGAGCCGCGCCGCCCAGAAGGGGGCGAGCACGCAGTGCGAGGAGCCGGTGGCCGGGTCCTCGGGGATGCCGGCCTGGGGCACGAAGTAGCGGGACACGAAGTCGCAGGCGCGGCCGGGGGCGGTGAGGACGAGGCCGTGGAAGGGGAGCGAGGCCACCGCGGCGAGATCGGGGGCGGCGGCGCGGACCGCCTCCTCGTCGCGGAGGAGGACGACGAGCGGCCCCGCCGCGTGCACCTCCAGGGGCTCCGCCCCCGCCAGCGCGGCGGCGAGGCCCGCGGGCGGATCGAGGGGGTCCGGCGGGAGCGAGGGGAACTCGAGGTGGTAGAGGCTCCCCTCCCTCTCCACGGGGAGGTCCCCGTGCCTGCGCGAGCGGAAGACCACGCGCCCGAGGCCCGGTTCGAGGCGGTGCATCACGACGAAGGCGGCGGCGATCGTGGCGTGGCCGCAGAGATCCACCTCCAGGGCCGGCGTGAACCAGCGGATGTCCCAGGCCCCCCCGCCGCCGAGGAGGAAGGCGGTCTCGGAGAGGTTGTTCTCGAGGGCGATGGCCTGCATGACCGCCGCGGGCAGGGGCTCCCCGAGGGGGACCACGGCCGCCGGGTTCCCGGCGAACAGCCGGTCGGTGAAGGCGTCCACCTGGTAAATCGGAAGGGTGGCGGGCATGGGGACGCTCCTCGGTTCCTCGGTTTTCGGTGGACAACGCGGCGGCGCCCTCCAAGTTATCCACAGAGAACCGAGGAACCGAGGAGCGTCCCCATGTACTCCCCCCTGCGCGGAGCGCGCGAGGTCGCGGCGCTCGACGATGTCCTGACCTTCACCTACCAGCTGGAGAAGGGCGGATTCCGCCGGTTCCGGAGACGGGCGGGCCCGGCGAACCTCCGCGCGGTGCGGGTCCGGGGGGAGGTCGCCGGCGGCTGCGCGCTCTACGACATGGGACTCTGGTTCGGCGGGCGCGTCGTCCCCTCCCTCGGCGTCGCGATGGTGGGCGTGGCCCACGAGCACCGGGCGCGGGGGACCGGGACGGCGCTGATGCGGGGCGTCGTGCTCGAGGCGGCGCGGCGGGGCTTCCCGCTCTCCTCCCTCTACCCGGCGACCCAGCCCCTCTACCGGCGGGTCGGGTACGAGCGGGCGGGCCACTGGATCAACTACGCCGTCGCCTGCTCCTCCATCGAGGCGCGGGAGCGGGAGCCCGCGGTGCGCCCGGCCCGGCCCTCGGACCGTCGCACCATCGAGCGCCTCTACGCGGCGCAGGCGCGGGAGTCCTCCGGGCTCGTGGAGCGGAACCGGTTCCTCTGGGACCGCCTCCTCGCCCCGCCCGGGGGGGGCGTCCGGACCTACCTCCTCGGGGAGGGGGGGCGGCCCCTCGGCTACGTCGTCCTGGCGCCGAAGCGGCTGCCGGGCCTCGGACAGGACCTGTCGCTCGTGGACCTCGCCTTCGCGACGCCGGCCGCGGGGCGGCGGCTCCTCTCCTTCCTCGCGTCCCAGCGCTCCTTCGTCGAGACGGTCCGCTGGAACGGGGGGCCGCAGGACGCGCTGGCGGCGCTGCTGGTGGAGCAGAAGGTGAAGGTCGAGCGGCACTGGCACTGGATGATCCGGGTCACCGATCTCCGGCGCGCGGTGGCGGCCCGCGGCTACGCGCCCGGGGTCGAGGCCGAGGTGGATCTCGAGGTGGAGGACCCCCTCGTCCGCGGCAACGCGGGGCGCTGGGTAATCCGCGTCGCGAAGGGCCGGGGGCGCGCCCTGCGCGGCGGGTCCGGGGCGGTGCGCTGCGACGCCAACGCGCTGGCGCCGGTCTACGCGGGGTACGCCTCCCCGCGGGAGGTCCGGACATGGGGGTCCCTCGAAGGCCCCGACGACGCCCTCGATGCGCTGGCTGGCGCCTTCGCCGGGCCCGCGCCGTGGAAGCGGGAGATGTACTGAGGATCGGGAGCGAGAGAGGAGGGGGACGCTCCTCGGTTCCTCGGTTGTTTGTGGAGAACTCGGAAGGGGCACTCGAGTTCTCCACAAACAACCGAGGAACCG
>JAKLKS010000479.1 GCA_023150535.1 Planctomycetota bacterium | reverse complement strand
CTGATCCGCCCATCGCTCTATCAGGCGTACCACCGCATCTGGCCGACGCGCACGCCGTGGCGCGAGCTCAAGGAGACGGAGGGCGTGATCTGCGACGTGGTTGGGCCGATCTGTGAGAGCGGCGACTTCCTCGCCAAGGACCGGCGCATGACGAAGGTGAAGGAGGGCGACTGCCTCGCCATCTTCTCGGCGGGCGCCTATGGCTTCGTGATGTCGAGCAACTACAACACCCGCCCGCGGGCTGCCGAGGTGCTGGTGGACGGCAAGAATGCGCGGGTTGTCCGCGAACGCGAGACCTACGACAACCTCCTCGGCCCGGAGCTGTCAGGCATCGCGTGAAGAGTGCGATCAGGTAGCGCCATGCGCCCTCGCATGGCGTCTTTCATGTCATCCCCGCGACACGAGGCAAGCAACGAAGTATGCGTTACGCCGAGTGCAACGGGGATCCAGATTTGTCAACGAAAAGACTGGATGCCCGCCTGCGCGGGTATGACGTTTCGGGAGTTCACAGCGGAGCAGGTATGGTTATCAAGAAATCACCGCCCCCAAAGCGTTACAAGGTCGGCGAAATCATGGAGCATACCGAGCTTTCCCGCCAAACCATTCATAACTACACCAT
>JAKLKS010000478.1 GCA_023150535.1 Planctomycetota bacterium | reverse complement strand
ATCGTTGACACCCCGAAGGCGGGACGCAAGGTGTTCACCGGCAAGACCCACATGCCCACCCCCACCAAGGTGCAGTGGACCACCAACGTGAACATCATCAACAACGCCAAGTGGGCCTATGGAGTCCTCTTCAACGTCCTGCCGCGAATCGACATGATCGTCACCCAGGACATCGAAATGACGTCCACCTGCGAATACTCAGACTTCGTCCTGCCCGCGAACTCATGGCTTGAGTTCCAGCAGGTCGAAGTCACCGGCGCTTGCTCGAACCCCTTCCTCCAGATCTGGAAGGGCGGCCTCAAGCCCATCTACGACACCAAGGACGACATCTCAATCATGGCCGGCGCCGCAAAGGCGCTCGGTGACCTCATCGGCGACAAGAAGATGGCCGACTACTGGAAGTTCGCCCTCGAAGGCCGGGCCGACATCTACCTCCAGCGCCTCCTCGACTCCTCGGGTACGACTCGCGGCTACAAGGTGGACGACATCATGAAAGGCAAGTTCGGCGAGCCGGGCGCTGCCCTCATGCTCTTCCGGACCTACCCTCGCGTGCCGTTCTGGGAGCAGGTGCACGACAACATCCCCTTCCATACCGATACCGGCCGCCTCAATTCCTACTG
>JAKLKS010000477.1 GCA_023150535.1 Planctomycetota bacterium | reverse complement strand
AGGTAGATCGAGCCCCGGCCCATGGCGCGGGTCTCGCCGGCCTTGACGACGACGTTGACCTGGGCCTCGGTGATGACCTCGATGGTCCCGCTGCTCAGTTGCAGGGGTTTGACGAAGGGGCGGGTGATGAAGGCGACTTCGCTGCCCAGGATCTCGACGCGCATGGGGGCGTTATAGCCGGGCGGGACGGGCCTCAACCACTGCCTTTTGTGGCCGCGGATTCGCCGCTCTCCGCTTGACAGGTCGGAACATTTGCCCAAAATGCGTTGCTTCAAGGCGTTGGCAGGTGTGCCTCCCTACCGTTCCCCGGTAGCTCAATGGTAGAGCATGCGGCTGTTAACCGCAGGGTTGTAGGTTCGAGTCCTACCCGGGGAGCCATTTTCCAAGTGCCATTTCGCTCGGTCCGGCAGTCTGTTTCGCGCCCTTAATTCTTCTCTCGTTTGAGCAGGTAGACCAGGCCCGAACGGCCTTCGCCCACGTTGATGTCGTGGATGCTGGCGATCGTCCATCCGTCGGCCAGCTTGCGGTTGAGTTCGTCGCGGCTGCGGATGAGATGGGTGAAGGGTCGCCAGCCGTGATACGTGGTCAGCCCGGCGGCGTAGCCCTGGGCCCGGGCACGCGCATCGAAGATGCGTT
>JAKLKS010000476.1:417-646 GCA_023150535.1 Planctomycetota bacterium | reverse complement strand
GCCCGACGAGACGCTCCTGACCGTCCTGCGGCGCGATGCCGGGATCCTCTCGGCGCGCGAGAGCTGCGGGATCGGCGTCTGCGGCGCCTGCACGGTGCTCGTGGACGGGCGCCCGACCTCGGCGTGCCTGCTGCTCGCGCCGCTCGCCGACGGCGCCGAGGTGACGACGGCCGAGGGCCTCGGCCCGGACCATCCGGTCGTCCGCGCGTTCGCCGACGCGCACGCCTTC
>JAKLKS010000476.1:0-402 GCA_023150535.1 Planctomycetota bacterium | reverse complement strand
ATCCTCGCCACGGCCGCGCTGCTCGCCGAGAGCCCCAGCCCGAGCGACGCCCAGATCCGGCTCGCGCTCGCCGGCAACCTCTGCCGTTGCGGCTCCTACCTGAAGATTCTCGACGCCGTCCGCCGCGCGGCCGCCTGACCCCGCCGATGGCAGCATTGCTCGATCTGCGCCACCTCGGCCGCGAGGGCGTGATCGCCGCCTACCTGCACGAGGGCCGCGAGCCGGCGCTCGTGGACTGCGGGCCGGCCACGTGCGTGCCCGCGCTCGAGGCGGCCCTCGCCGGGCTGGGGCTCGCGCTCACCGACGTCCGGCACCTCCTGCTCACCCACATCCACCCCGACCACGCGGGCGCGGCCGGGGAGCTCGTACGCCGGAACCCGGGCCTCCAGGTGCACGTCCACG
>JAKLKS010000475.1:387-651 GCA_023150535.1 Planctomycetota bacterium | reverse complement strand
CATCGAGAAAGGGGAATACGTCTCGGTGATGGGGCCTTCCGGATCAGGCAAGTCGACGCTCCTGCACATCCTGGGCTGCCTCGACCGGCCGACGTCGGGGAGCTTTCTGCTCGATGGCGAGGACGCGGGCCGGCTTGCCGATGCGTCGCTCGCCCGGATCCGGCAGCTGAAGATCGGGTTCGTCTTCCAGGCGTTCCATCTCGTTCCGAGGCTCTCGGCGGCCGGTAATGTCGAGCTTCCGATGATCTTCGCGGCCGTCCCACG
>JAKLKS010000475.1:0-377 GCA_023150535.1 Planctomycetota bacterium | reverse complement strand
ATGCCTTGCGCGCGGTCGGTCTGGAGGCGAGAGCGGACCACCGGCCCGATCAGCTCTCGGGAGGCGAGAGGCAGCGGGTTGCCATCGCTCGCTCGGTGGTGATGGGGCCCTCGATCCTCCTGGCGGACGAGCCCACGGGCAACCTCGACGCCGCCTCGGGGAAGGAAGTCGTGGCTCTCATCGAGAAGATGAACGCCTCGGGGCTGACGGTGATCGTCGTGACTCACGACCCTGCGATCGGCTCGCGGGCCCGGCGGTGCATCAGGCTCCGTGATGGGGCGATCGCGGAGGGAGCGTGAGCTTCACGGACCTCGTGACGTTCGCGTTCGGGGCCCTTCGCGGACACAGGCTCCGGACCGGGCTCTCCCTCCTTGGCG
>JAKLKS010000474.1:325-662 GCA_023150535.1 Planctomycetota bacterium | reverse complement strand
CCCGGCTGAGTCCCAGCTCACGGAGCTCCAAGTCGCTCGGGTCGTAGACCTCTTTGCAGCTCGGGCAGAGCCGCCGCACGAGGCGCTGGGCGAGCACCATCAACAGCGACGACGACACCAAGAAGGGCTCGACGCCCATGTCGGTGAGCCGGGGGAACGCGCCCGCGGCGTCGTTCGTGTGCAGTGTGCTGAACACGAGGTGACCGGTGAGGGACGCCTGCACGGCGTTGTCCGCCGTCTCCTTGTCACGGATCTCGCCGACGAGGATGACGTCGGGGTCTTGGCGGAGGTGGGCGCGAAGCGCGCTAGCGAAGGTGAGGTCGATCTTGGGGTTGAC
>JAKLKS010000474.1:0-315 GCA_023150535.1 Planctomycetota bacterium | reverse complement strand
TACTCGATAGGATCCTCGATGGTGAGGATGTTGAGATCCGGCGCGTTGATCTCGGCCAGCGCCGAATAAAGCGTCGTCGTCTTGCCCGAGCCCGTGGGGCCGGTGACGAGGATGATGCCGTGGGGCCGCTGGATGTAGCTGCGGAAGGTCTCCAGGTTGGCCTTGGCCATGCCCACAGCGTCCAGAGAGAACACCGAGCCCTTCTCCAAGAGACGCATGACCACCCGCTCGCCGTGGCGCACGGGCAAGGTGGACACACGAAGGTCTACCTCGCGGCCGGCCATACGAATCCGGATGCGGCCGTCCTGGGGGATC
>JAKLKS010000473.1 GCA_023150535.1 Planctomycetota bacterium | reverse complement strand
AGGCACTCGAAGCAGCGGAACGTGAACGCGCCGTCCTTCGTCGTCTCGCCGTGGTCCACGCCGAAGGTGCGCTTGATGTGCGCGCGCAGCTCGTCCGCGCCGCGCAGCTTGCACGAGAGCGTCTTGCAGAGGCGGACCACGTGCCGGCCCACCGGCTCGTCGTGGAACATGTCGTAGAAGCCGACGATGCCCTGCACGTGGATGTCCGGCACCTCAAAGAGCTCGGCCGTGTCCCGGATCGTCTCCGGCGAGAACCAGCCGCCGCGCTCCTTCTGGATCAGGTGCATCGCGGGGAGAAGCGCCGCCTTCCTCTCCGGGTAGCGCTTCCAGAGGTCCTTGACCTTGGCGAGGAGCTCGGGCGAGAAGTCCGCCATCAGCGTTCCTCCGGCAGGATGGGAGGGGGCACGGGGGAACCCGTCACCGGTCGCACTCCCCCATCACGAAGTCGAGCGACCCGAGGATCGCGACGACGTCGGAGATGTAGCGGCCCTTGACCATCTTCGGGAGGATCTGGAGGTTCACGAAGCTCGGCGACCGGATGAACATCCGGTCCGGGTAGCCGCCGCCCTTCGACCGGAAGTAGAAGCCGAGCTCGCCCTTCGGGTTCTCCGCGCCGAAGTAGCTCTCGCCCGGCGGCGCGTCCTGCCCCTCGGTCACGAGGATGA
>JAKLKS010000472.1 GCA_023150535.1 Planctomycetota bacterium | reverse complement strand
CTTGGAGAGGTCGAGGATCGCGTTGATGATGGACAGCAGGTGCCCGGCGGCCGCTTCGAGCTTCTCCATCCGCAGCGTCTGATCCAGCGCCAGCCCGGCGCGCCGGATCAGGTGGGACATGCCGATGACGGCGTTGAGCGGCGTGCGGATCTCGTGGCTCATGTTGGCGAGGAAGGTGCTCTTGGCCACGTTGGCCCCCTCGGCCTTGCGGGTGGCGTCGATCAACTCGGCGGTGCGCGCCTCGACCATCGCCTCGAGCTGCTGGCGATACGCGTCGAGCGCTGCGTCCGTCTGCTTCCGCTCGGTGATGTCGAGGTTGACGCCCAGCAGCCGCACCGCCTGGCCCGTGCCGTCGAACTGGGCCTTGCCCTTCGCCAGCAGCCAGCGCGTTTCATCCGGGCCGACGCGGACACGGAACTCCACCTCGAGCGACTCACGCCGGACGATCGCCCCCGTCACCCGCGCGTCGACCGCGGGCAGATCTTCGTCGAACACCCGGGCGCGCCATGCCTCGTTGGAAAACACACCCTCCGAGGGCAGGCCAAGGAGCCGCGCGGATTCGGGCGAGAAATAGATCTGGTTGGTCTGCAGATCCCAGTCCCACACCCCCACATGGGCGCCCTCCTGGGCCCGGCGCAGCCGCTCCTCGCTGTCGTGGAGGGTTTGCTC
>JAKLKS010000471.1:356-672 GCA_023150535.1 Planctomycetota bacterium | reverse complement strand
CGCGAATTACGTCGGGTCTGCGGCGTTCTTCGTAAATGGCAAGCGAATGTTGGAGCTTGTCCGTCCCGTGTTCGCGGAAAGTCTCGACGAGCGCGATGATGTCCTCCATGGCGAGCTTGGTGCCCGAGCCGATGGAAAAGTGGGCGGTATGGCATCCATCGCCGACGAGAACGACGTTCTCGTGGTGCCACTTCTCGTTGCTGATCGTCGGGAACGTGCGCCAGATCGAGCGGTTGGTGAGCAGCTTGTGACCCTTGAGGTCGGGGGCGAAGAGTTTTTCGAGATATGTGACGGTTCCCGTTTCGTCGGCTTTGTC
>JAKLKS010000471.1:0-346 GCA_023150535.1 Planctomycetota bacterium | reverse complement strand
CTTTGTCGAGGCCTGCAGCTTTCCATGTTTCCTCGCGGCATTCGGCGATGAAGGTGCTCTTGCCCTTTTCGAACTGATAGGCGTGGATTTGAAAGAGCCCGTGCTCATTTTCACGAAAAATGAACGTGAACGAGGGCAGCGGCAGTGTCGTGCCGAGCCAGCAGAACTTGCACTTGCGCCAATCGATGGACGGCTTGAAGGTGGCCGCATACTTCTCGCGGATCTTGCTGTTGACACCATCGGCGGCGACCAACAGGTCGGCATCGCGAAGTTTCTCGATGTCCTGAACGTCGGTGTTGAAATGGATCTTCACGCCCAATTCGCGCGCGCGGGCCTGCAGGATATT
>JAKLKS010000470.1 GCA_023150535.1 Planctomycetota bacterium | reverse complement strand
ATTCCACGCCTCCCGTCCGTGATCTCTCTCGAGGGTGATGAGGTCAGATCCTCCTTGCCGCCATCCCGGACAGATGCACGAGACGCGCGTGAGCCTCCGCGATAAGGTCCTCGGAGACCTCCGGATGCGCCTTCTCCGCCATTCGGTAGCGCGTCTCCTGGCTCACGTAGTCCTTCAGCGAGATCCTCGGGGCCATCGAGTCGAGTTGCAGGGGCGAGAGACCCTGCTCTCTCCGGCGGGGGTCGTACCGGTAGAGGGGACAGTGGCCCGGATCCACGGCTAGCTGCTGCCGGAGCCCACGACACGTTTCCATGCGGCCCCTCCCTCGGACACCACTCACCCATGTTCGACGAGGGGGTGATCGGGTAGATGGCGATGACCTCGTTTGCGCGGTAGGCCACCGGCGCGGCGTCGTCGTTTCCATCCAGCGTGACTGTCGCACTCACAAGAGCAACTCTCAGACGCGTTCCAGAGCTTGTTCGAGGTCGGCCCAGAGATCCACGGGGTCCTCCAGGCCCACGGAAACGCGGAGGAGGCTCTCTGAGATTCCGTTCTCCCGGCGCGCGCCCTCCTCGACGACCCGGTGCGTCAGCGCCGCCGGGTGCTGGATGAGTGTGTCGACGGACCCGAGCGATACGGCGGGCGTCATCAACTCCACGGAGGCCATGACCCGC
>JAKLKS010000046.1 GCA_023150535.1 Planctomycetota bacterium | reverse complement strand
GGGACCGGGGCGACCCCGCGCGCCGTCGCGGGGGGCGGTGACGACCCCGCCTACTCCGCGCCCTCCGCCTTCTCCTCCGCCTCCGGCCGCCCCGCCTTCCGCTTCTCCATCGCCTCCCGGGTCCTCCTCACCGCCTCCTCGTAGCCCGGATGGCGGGGCCCGACGTGCGGAGGAGGGACCATCATCTGGTTGGCCTTCCCGGCGATCTCCCTCGAGGTGCCGTCCGTCGTGAAGAACAGCTGCCCGATGAGCGCCGGCAGGATCCCCAGGGTCGGGTCGTTCTGCGTCCCGAAGGTGTCCGCGCACCCCGAGGAGGCCCCCTTCCACAGGACCGTCCCCGTCCGGCAGTCCACGAGCACCGCGTCCACCGTGACGCCGAAGTGGCAGTTGAAGACCTGGTACTCCTTCCCCCACTCCCGGACCGTGAGGTAGAGCACCGCGTCCGCCCCGAAGACCTCGTGGAGCCGCTCCGGCGGGACCTGGTGCATCTCCCAGGGCGTGGGGTGCCCGTTCTCCTTCAGGAAGGCGTCCACCATCGCCACGGGGAACACGTAGTAGCCCCAGCGGACGACGGGGGCCGTCACCGTGGAGAGGTAGGCGTAGGGCGCGGTGACCTCCGGGCTCTCGTTGAGCGGGGGGAGGACGAGGACCGACCGGGGCATGTGGTCGAGCCAGGGACCGTAGTCGTAGACCTCCGGGGCCGCGCAGCCCGCGGCGGCGGCGAGGAGGAGGGACGCGGGGAGGAGCCGCGGGGCCCTCACGGGCCGAGCCCCGCCACCACGCGGTCCATGAAGGCCGCGCTCTCCGGGTAGGCGGCCTTCTCCTCGAGGAAGAGGAGGCGCGCCCCCGCCGCGTCGCCGGTCCGGAGGAGGAGATGGCCGAGGTGGGCCCGCACCCCCGGCGGCAGGACCACCCCGAGCCCCGCGGCCCGCTCCATCTCCTCGCCGAGGATCCGGGCGAGCTCCGCGGGGTCCTCGCCCGCTCCCGAGAGCTCCCGGTAGACGACCTCGTCGTAGACCTCCCACCGGAAGGAGGGCGGGACGGGGGCGAAGCAGCCGGGGAGGAGCAGGAGGGCCGCGAGGAGGAGGGCGGAGCGCCCCCGGACGCTCACGGCCGGGCCCCGCCCCACTCCCCCTTCTCCCTCCCCTCCACGAGGCGGTTCACCGCCTCGCGGACGGCGAGGTCGAGGACCTTCCCCCCGAGGGTGGCGTCGTAGCCGGAGGAGCCGCCGGTCCCGAGGAACTCCCGGTCGCCCAGTTCGTACTCCCCGGCCCCCTGGACGGCGTGGACGACCTCCGAGGTGCGCACGTCCACGACGTTGAGGGAGACCCGGGCGTAGGCGACCTGGGACTTCCCCCGTCCCGCGAGGCCGAAGAGGATGTGGTCCCCGGTCTCCCTCCTCCCGAAGGAGGTCACCTCCCCCACTACGACGTAGGCCGCGCCGAGGGAGACACGGTCGCTCCCGCCCGCGGCCGCCTCCGCCGCCAGGGCCTCCTCGTTGTCCCGGTCGAGGACGGAGAACCTCCCCGACTGGGAGAGGTGGGTCCTGAGGAGGACCCGGGCCTGGTTGCCCAGGCGATCGACCCCGTCGGAGAAGACCCCGGTCATGTACCCGGAGCGGTTGTGGAAGCCGGCGACCCCGAGGACCTCCTTCTCCCCTGCGAAGGGGGTTCCCCTGGATTCCACGGAGGCGGGCTCCAGCGGACGGTGGCTCTCGGTGGCGCAGCCCGCGGCCGGGACGAGGGCCGAGGCCACGAGGACGGCGAGGATGGCACGCTGCACGGGCCGCCTCCCTCTCTCGATGCCGGACCCTTCCATTCTACACCTGCCCGGCCCTTCCCGCCGGACCCGCCGCGGGGGCACAATGGGCCCGTGGACCCCTGCCCCTTCTGCCGGATCGCCGCGGGCCTCGAGGACGCGGACCTGGTCGCCCTGCGGACGGACCGCGTCCTCGTCGTCCCGGCCCTGAGGCAGCGCCGCCGCAACCGCGGCCACGCGCTCGTCCTGCCCGTGGACCACGTCGCGCGGACCGCCGACGCGGACCCCGCCCTCCTGGGGGAGATCCTCCGCACGGCCGGGCGGGTGGGCCTGGCCCAGCGCGCGGCCTTCGGCGCCACGGGGACGACGACCTTCCTCAACGAGGACGCCCCGGACCAGGTCCTCCCCCACCTCCACGTCCACGTCGTCCCGCGGCGGGCGGGGGACCGGTTCCGGATGCCCGACCCGGAGGGGGAGGTGCAGGATCGCGAGGAGCGCCGCCTCCAGGGCCTCGCCCTGGCGGCGGCGCTCCGTTCCCCGCCCTCTACCGGGAGCGGAGGCCGCGGCTAGAGTTCCTCCTCCGTCACGACGAGACCCGAGGCGTTGAAGGTCCCCCCGGTGATGGAGAAGGGGGTCTCGTCCAGCGCGGTGCCGCTCGCCTGGAAGGTGCCCGAGGCGGTCCCCGCGTCGGGGTCGATGGAGGTGAGGTTGATGGTGCCGGCCGTGCAGTCCACGACCTCGACGAGCTCCGCGCCCACGGACTTCGACCAGGTCACCTGCACGAGGTGGTCCCCGCCGACGGTCCAGGCTCCCGGGGCGATGACGGCGGCCTCCTCCGGCAGGAGGTCGATGGTGACGGCGAGGGTCTCGAGGGTGAGCCCGGACAGCCGGACGCCCGCCACCGTGAGGTAGCGCGGCCGTCCGAGGGCGTCCACCACGATTCCCCCCTCGACGAGGCCCGCCGTGAAGGAGGGCCCGTCCACGGCGGCCGCCATCCCCTTCGGCCCGCCCGTCGAGCCCCCCGCCTTCTTCATCTTCTTCGCCACGGAGGCGAGCGCCTTCGTCGCCGCCGCGCAGAGCCGATGGGCCTCGGCGCGGTCGAGCGTCGAGCCCGCCGCGTCCAGGGTGTCCTCGATGGCCGCCGCCGCCTCGAGGAGGTCGTCCCGGACGCCGCCCGAGGGGAGCCCCTCCAGCGCCTCGCGGAGGTCGGAGAGGTCCAGCGCCGTCGCCGCCACCATGTCCGAGCGCAGGGCCTCGAGGAGCGCCTCGACCTCCGCGTCGTCGGGGAAGGCCTTCGCGAGGATCTTCTCCACCTTGCCCGCCGCCTTCGTGAACCCCTTGTCGCTCGGCTTCGCCAGGGCCTTGTCCACGGCCTTGCCCGCCGCGGTCCAGGCCTTGAGCGCGGCCTTCTCCTCCTTCGTCCCCGGGGGGGAGGGGAGTTCGAGGCGGCGCGCCTCGATGGCGTCGGCGAGGTCGGAGAAGACGGCCCCGTAGTCCCGGGCCGGAACGGCGGCGGTGCCCTGGGCGGCGCCGGCGAGGATCAGGCAGGCGGCGAAGGCGGCGGCGAGGAGTCGGCGCATCGGATCCCTCCTTCGGGTGACCCGGCATCCCTTCCCGGGCGGGGCATTCGAGCAGAAGGACGACCCCCGTCACAGGTCCCCCTCGCGCGACCTTGACGGGCGTCAAGGCGGCAAGGCCTCCCGCCGGCGCGGGACCGCGGGGGGCGCCTCCGCGCCCCGCTCACCAGCGCAGCGTCTCCGGCCCCTCCGAGAACCGGGCCTCCAGGACCTGCCGCAGCTCCCCCTCCAGGTCCGCGCGCTCCTTCCCCGCGTAGCGGCGGTGGAGGTCGGGGGCGATCCCGCGGAAGAGGTCGAGGAGGGCCGGGTCGAAGTGCGCCCCCCGCCCCTCCTCGAGGATCCCCATGGCCCTGTCGAACCCGAAGGCCTCCTTGTAGGGCCGCTCCGAGGTGAGGGCGTCGAAGACGTCGGCGATGGCGAAGACGCGCGCCTCCACGGGGATGGAGGACGCCTCCACGCCGGCCGGGTACCCCCTGCCCAGGTACTTCTCGTGGTGGCTCCCCACCACGCGGATCGATTCCGCGAGCCAGGCCGACCGGGAGACGATCTCCACGCCCAGCGGGACGTGGGTCTTCATCACCTCGAACTCCTTCTCGTCCAGCTTCCCGGGCTTCAGCAGGACCGCGTCGGGGATCCCGATCTTGCCGACGTCGTGGAGGAAGGCCCCCTTGAGCAGCGCGCGGAGCGAGGCGCCGTCGAGCCCCGCCGCCTCCCCGAGGCGGACCGAGTAGAGCGTCACGCGGTAGGTGTGGGCGTCGGTGGCGCGGTCCCGCTGGGCGATGGCGCTCCCGAGGACGGCGAGGGTCTCCAGGTTCGCGGCGAGGAGGGCGGTCGAGTAGTCCGCGAGCCGCCCCGCCAGTGCCAGGACCACGGGGTAGAGGACCGCCGTCACGGCGAGGACCACGGCCGCGGCCAGCAGCGCCGCCCGGAGCGCCGTGGCGCGGGCCCGCGCGGCCGACTCCTCCGAGACGGCGAAAACGGCCCGGGCCGCGGCGAGGACCTCCCCCCCGCGGCCCTCGAAGGGGGCGTCCACGAGGACGTGCCATCCCTCCCCTGCGTCCACGGTGCGGGCCGTGACCTCCCCCGCCGCCGGGAAGGCCGGGGGGGCCGCGGCGAGGAAGGCCTCCACGCCGCCGATGCCGGGGTGGCCGCCGACCCGCGCCTCCGCCAGGACCGCCCCCGCGCGGTCGCGGAACTCGACGCGGACGAACCTCCCGGAGTCGAACACCACGGGGGTCTCCGCGGCTCGGGCGAGGACGCGGCGGAGCGCCTCCGCCGGGTCCCCCCCCTCGGCGGCGAGGAGGTCCCGGGTGCGGTTCACGAGGGAGGCGAGCCCCGCCCGGGCCGAGTCCTCCACCCGGTCCTCCATGCGCCCCCGCTCGGTGAACCAGGCGAGGGCGGCCGCGGCGGCGCAGAGGACGGCCCCGGCGGCGGCCACGCGGAGGAGCAGCACGCGCCCGACGAAGGTGCGGAGGGGGACGGTCCTCACGGGGGGTCTCCTGGGGATGATGCGCCCCCCATCCTCGCCCTCCCCCGGTCGTGGCGGACGGGCGGCGGTGGGCGGCCCGTCAGGCCTTCCCGGCGCTCCGGCGCCGCACCGGGGGACACCGCCCCGGGTTCGACGCGGCGGCCCGTCACCGGGCCGCCGCGCACGGCTTCCGTCCCCGCGACCGGGGTCCGTCTAATCGGTGCACTTCACGCCCCACCCCGCCCGCTCCCGGGGGAGGACCGCGTCCCAGTCCGGGGGATCGATGGAGACCGACTTCCCGTTCACGTTCCCCGTGGAGGCATCCTCGTCCACGGAGCCCTCGTTGGCGAGCGGCAGGAAGACGGAGGACTTGACGATGTTGCGCGCGATGACCGTGGGGGAGCAGGTGCTGCTCTGGATCCCCTCGGCCCCGGCGGAGGCGATCACGTTCCCGGTGACCGCGTGCGGCGTCTTGCCGTTCCCGAGCAGCCAGATGCCGTCCCGCTCCGTGGAGCGGACGTCGTTGCCGTCCACTTCGCACCCGGTGCTGTTGACGAGGAGGATGCCCACTCCCCCCGAGGAGAGCACGAGGTTCCCCGCGACGGAGACGGAGTCCATCCCGCCCAGGGCGATCCCCGCGCCGTCGGAGTCGCCGCAGTCGGAGACGGTGTTCCACTCGATGGCCGCGTAGTACTCCGGAACGGGAGGAAGGAGGGAGGTCCGGAGGACCAGCGGGTAGTAGGAGTACCCGGGGACGGCGACGATGCCGGAGAGCATCGTGCCCCGGACCGTGTTGTAGGAGACGTCGAACGAGGCGCAGTCCTCGAGGAGGACACCGAACCCGCCGTCCACGTCGCCGACGGTGTTGCCGTTCACCACCGCGTCCGGGCAGCCGTACAGGGAGAGGGCCCCGGACGGGGCGCCGGTCTCGAAGTCGTAGCCCGAGACGCCGCGGAGGGTGTTCGAGGAGACGTCGGGCCCCTCGCACCCGCCGACCATGATGCCCGGGCCGGAGATCTCGGCCACGGTGTTGCCTGAGACCGTCGCGCCGGAGTCGGTGCTGAACCCGTCGACCACGATGCCTGCCTCGCACCTCGACACCGTGTTGCCCGTCACCGAGGGGGCGGCCCCCCTCACCAGGATCCCGAGAACGGCCCCGGAGATCCGGTTGCGGGTGAGCAGGGCGTCGTCGCCCTCGACGCGGATGCCCTCCCCGCGGTCGACCCGGACGGAGCAGTCCTCCACGCGGATCCCCGCGCCGTCCAGGACGAGGGCGTTCTCCCTCACGCCCTGGACCGCGACGAAGGAGAGCGCGAGGAAGTCGGCGTCCTGGGCCCGGATCCCTTCGCCGGAGCGGGAGACGGTGCAGAACTGGAGGAGGGAGCCCGCGGGCGCCACGGAGGCCACCCCCTTCGAGTCCCGGAGGACCAGGGAGTCCTCCACGGGACGCTGGAGGTCCAGGGCCAGGCCCAGCCCGCGGGTGAAGGTGCAGTCCGACAGGGAGACGGTGTCGTGGGCCTCCACGGCGACGTCGCGCCACCTCCGGTGGACGGACCCCGCGGCGGAGAAACCCGTGGAGGAAGCCAGGATGTCGGCGTCGTTACCGGTGAACCGGCAGTCCTCGAAGACGGTGCCCGAGACGCCTTCGAGGACGACGGCGGTCCCGTCCACGGCCTTGAAACGGCAGTCCCTGAAGGAGACGCCGTCCGCCCCCGACCGGACGACGACGGCGTTCGACCCGTCCTCGGCGAACCGGAAGTTGAACCCGCTGACGGTGGAGCCCGCGGCGCCCGCCTCCAGGGTCGCCAGCACGGTCGTCCCGCGGCCGACCCCCTGCAGCGTGGCGCCTTCCCCGACCAGGGAGATGCGCTTCGAGATGACGATGGACTCCTCGTGGACTCCCTTGACCCGAACGACGTCGTCGTCCGCCGCCAGGTCCAGTGCGGCCTGCACCGCGTCCTTCGGCCCGACGACGAACTCCGCGGCGAAGGCCGCCGCTCCACCGGCCAGGGTCGCCAGCAGCGCCGTACTCGCGACGACGAAGATGCCTCTCGCCATGGAGACTCCTCCTCGCTCGGTACCCGCCGGGGCTCCTCCCCGGCCGCAGGGAATCGAGGCTAGCGCCGCCGCCGGGCCCATCCATCGAGGCGCCGGAGGACCGGGTGACGGGCGTCAGCCGCTGACGACGGCCCCCGGCGGGACCGCCCCCGCCCCGCGGGCCGCGGAACTCACCCTCCGCCGCCCCCGCGGAATCCCCCGCCTCCCCCGCTTCACTCCAGGGGGCCGACCACGCAGGTGTTGTCGCCGCGGAAGGCCTCCTCGAAGGCGGCGTCGGGGTTCACCACCGCGAGGAGGAACATGCCCGAGGTCGAGACACCCTTCCCGGCCTTGAGCTTCGCCTTGACCTCCCTGTGCTTCCCGGCCGCCAGGGCCGCCACCTTGAGGATCCCCAGTTCCGCGTCCCCCGCGTCCGCGACGGCGTCCGCCGAGAGGAGGACCCGCAGCCTCCCCGCCGGCGCCCCCGCGGCCCCCACGTTCTCCACGCGGAAGCAGGGCTTCAGCTGCGCCCGGCCCTTCGCCGACGGGGCGGGCTTCACCACGAGCTTCGTGCAGGTGAGGGCGAGGTCCGGGAGGTCGGGCGGAGGCGCGGCGTCGGAGACGAGGACGGAGATCCGGGCGAGGTTGGAATCGGTCTTCCCGTCCCAGGCGGCGACGGTGAAGGAGTCCGCCCCCTCGAACCCCGGGTCGGGGAGGTAGGTGGCGGCGGAGCCGGCGAGCCCCGCGGCGCCGTGGGCCGGCTGGTCCACCACCCGCAGCGTCAGCGGATCCCCGTCGGGATCGGAGGCCCGGATCGGCACGACCGCTGCCCTGCCCGGGAGCGTGGCCGCCGAATCCCCGGCCACCTCGGCCGGCCTGTTCCTCGACGGCTCCTCGCTGCCCGGCCCGTCGTGGCAGGCGTAGCAGCCCACCCGGAAGCCGCGCCAGAAGAAGCGCGACCCGTTCTCCGTCGCGAAGGTGCGATCCCCCTGGGCGCGGGAGAGGACGGTGCCGCGGTAGTCGGTGCCGTGGCAGGCGCGGCAGGCGGCCGCCCCGGCGTGCTCCGCGGCGTCCCCGTGCTCCTCGACCCAGCCGGTCGAGCCCACGGGATGGAGCCCGTGGGGGCCGCCGGAGGTGGTGGCCGGGACGGAGCCGTGGCAGGCCCTGCAGTCGGAGAGGGGGCCGGCGTGGCCCTGGGCGCGGACGGCCTGCAGGTTGTCCGCGTCGTGGGAGGAGGGACCCTCGGCGTGGGTGGGCCCGTGGCAGGCCTCGCAGGAGAGGCCGCCGTGGCCGCGGGAGAACCGGTAGAGGGAGAGCCCCGGCCCCGGGACGTCGGCCTCGGTCGCGAAGGTCCGGTCCGGCGCGACGCGCCGCTTCCCCGACCCGTCGAGCGCGGAGGTGTAGCGGATCTGCCCGGCGTTGACGAGCGCGGTCCCCGTGTGGCACTCCTGGCAGCCGGGCTGGTCGAGCCATCCGGTGCGCGCCGGGTCGCCGACCGCCGCCATGCCCCCGTGGCAGGACTGGCACTGCATGGAGCGGGTGCCGTCGGGGGCGACGGCCCTGCCCATGGCGCCGCGGAGGCACCTCGTCGCCGAGCCGGGATGGCAGCGGTAGCAGGCGTCCCTGCTCGCGGAATCGCCGAGGGCGACGCCCGTGGCGGGGTCGAGGACCCAGGCGTGCCGGCCGTGGACGGCGGCCGTCAGGGCCGGGATCCCCTCGCGGCCGGTGCCGGGGAGGGCGTTGGAGGCGTGGCAGGAGGCGCAGAGGATCGGGCGCCCGCCCTCCTCCGTCACGGTGCGGTGGAGGCCGGCGGGGTCCATCCCCAGGGCCGCCAGCGCCGCGGCGTAGGAGGCGCGCCCGGCGTTGCGCTGGTCGTGGAGGCGGAGGATGTTGAGGCGGTAGTCCCTCTCCGGGTCGGGGTCGTCCACCCAGCCGGCCAGCGGCCGGGCCGCGCTGCCGGAGCCCGAGGCGTGGCAGGCCCGGCAGTCCATCTCGTCGGAGACCGGGAGCACGACCACGGTCTCCGCCAGGACGCCGGCCCCGTCCCGCGCCACGAGGCGCATCATCGGGTAGGGGTTCCTCGCCCCGGCGTCGTCCCGCGGGGTGATGGGGATGCCCGTCGCGACGAAGGTCTCCAGGGAGGGGTCGAAGTCCATCGCCCGGGGCGTGTTGGAGGGGCCCGGCATGGGGAAGCCGGCGAGCCCCTCGTCCGGGGCGAGGTCGGCCCCGTAGAGGGGGAGGACGAAGTCCCAGAAACCCGTCCTCCCGGCCGAGGTGGTGGTGATGGAGCCCGAGGGATCGGCGACGGCCTCGTAGGTGACCGTGATCCCCTCCCCGGACCTCACCAGGGCGCCGTCCCGCAGGAGGTTCGCGCGCACGGTGTTGAAGGGGGGGAGGATGGAGAAGACGGAGTAGTCGGCGTCCATGCAGTGCATGCCGAGGTCGTTCCAGGCGACGAGCCGCGACGGGGGCGCGTCCGCCGCGGGGATCGCGGGGGAGACGAGGACCGCGAGGCCGAGGAGGACGGAGGCGGCGCGGGGGAGGGTGCGCAGGCGGGACCATGCCATGGGTCGGGCTCCGGTCCGCCGGGCGCCGGTCGAGGCGGTCCGGGGATCCTAGGCCTTCCCGCCGCCGCCGGGAAGGGCCGGGGTGCCGGCCGTCAAGGGGGAGGCTCCCCGCCGGTTCCCGCGGATTCCCCGGAGGGGCCGGGCGCCGTGCGTCGGGGGGCCCCAACCGGATCGCGGGGAGGGCCCCCGGGAGGCGGGAGTCCGTCCCCTCAGGCCTCCACGATCACCCGGAACCCCCCGTAGAACATCCGCTTCATGTCGAAGGGGACATCCTTCATCCCGCACATGGCGGCGATGCGGGGGTCCTTCATCACCCTCGCGTTCACGCGGTCCCGGTGGGCGCGGGAGCGGTAGAGGATCCAGGCGAGGACGACGGTCTCCCCCTTGCGGGCCTTCACCGCGGGAGGGAAGTGGGCCACGCCCTTCACCGCGAGGTCGTCCCCCGCGCACTCCCGGTACTCGAGCGCCCCGTGGTCCTTCCAGATGCGCGCCGCCTTCCGGGCCATGGCCCTGTAGGCGGGCAGCTTCCCCCTGCGGACGGCGAGCAGGAACCCGTCGGCGTATCCGGGCACGGGGCCTCCTTTCCTAGGCGTCGGCGACGACGACCTTCTTCATCCTGTCCCCGACCCGGATGGCGTCCACGACCTCCTGGCCCTTCGTGACCTGGCCGAAGACCGTGTGCACCCCGTCGAGGTGCGGGGTGGCGCGGTGGGTGATGAAGAACTGGCTCCCGCCGGTGTCCTTGCCGGCGTGGGCCATGGAGAGGGCGCCCTTCCCGTGCTTCCTCGGGTTCTTCGCCGTCTCGCACTTGATGGTCCAGCCGGGGCCGCCGGTGCCCGTCCCCTTGGGGCAGCCTCCCTGGATCATGAAGTCGGCGATCACCCGGTGGAAGGTGAGGCCGTCGTAGAACCCCTTCTTCGCCAGCTTCTCGAAGTTCGCGACGGTCCCGGGGGCGTCCTTGTCGAACAGCTCCAGCACGATGGTGCCGCGGTCGGTCTCGATGGTGGCGGTCTTCATGGCGTCCTCCTGGGGGAAGCGGGGAAGCCTACCACCGCCCTCACCGGACCACCGCCCTCCTCCGGACCGTGATCCACCGGTCCCCCTCGCGGGTCCGGGCCATCACCTGCCAGCCGGAGGTGCGCATCGCGTCCTTCACGAGATCGACGCCCTGCCTCCACCCCTCCTCGTGGGCCTTCATGCGCTCGGGCGACGGGGGCTCCTCGAGCCCCATGAGCGTCAGCGAGGGTCCCACGGGGACGAGGAGGTCGAGCAGCGCCCCGAGACCGTCGGCGACCCCGTCCTCGCGGAAGACGAGGAGCATGGAAGCGTCCGCCGGGTGCATGGAGGCGGGGAGCGCGCCCTTCATGCGGGCCTCCAGCGTGCCCGGGCCGCCGGCGAGCCCCGCCACCTCGGCGGGCTTCCGCGGCGAGAGGGTGAACCAGAGGGTCTCCCCGCGCCGCAGGACGCCGAGGCGGTGGACGACGTAGGGGGCGCCGGGCTCCACCGCCGCCGTGACGCGGACCGCCGCCGAGGGGCCGGCGGGGGTCTCCTCCCGCTCCAGCGCGAAGCCGAAGGCCGGGGGCCCCTCCCCCGCCTCGAAGGCGGCGGCGTCGTCCTCGAAGGAGCCGGTGTCGAGGGCCTCCACCATCTTCCCCAGCAGGCGGACCGCCTCCTCGAAGGACGCCCCCGCGTCCCGGTACCCGGAGAAGGAGACGAAGGAGGGGAGCCGCTCCAGCGCCGCCGCGGCGGTCGGCGGTCCCTCGGGGGCGGGCGGGTTCTCCGGCGTGACGACGGCGAAGCCCATCTCCCCCTTCATGCCGGCGACGAGGAGCTCGAGGGGGCGCTCGACGTCGGCCGGATCGACGCCGGACTCCTGCGTGAAGAGGCTCCGCCACCGCTCCTTCCCTCCCGGGAGGGCCTTAAGGAAGGAGGCGGCGAAGGCCTCGCTGGCCGGCCCGAGATCCCACCGCCCGGCGAGGAGGAGCAGGGTCGAGCCCGGGAGCGCCGCGGGGGAGCGGATCGGCCCCGGCCCCAGTTCGATCACGGGGGGGGCCGCGGCGGCGGCGGCGTCGAAGGATTCGACCGTGACCGAGCGTCGCTCCGCCTCCACGAGGGTGGAGGTGACGCGGAAGGTCGCCGCGTCCGCCCAGCCGGAGGCCTCCCCCATGGCGTCCATGAGGGCGCGGAGGACGTCCCTCGCCTTGGGGTCCATCCCCTCCGAATCCGCGGCCAGCTCCATGGGCCTGCGGACGGAGGCGACGGCCGCCCGCAGGACGATCCCGGGCCGGTCGTAGAGGATCTCCGAGGCCCCGGGCTCGGCGGCGGCGGCGGCGCGGACGAAGATCGGGTCGGCGGAGAGCGGGGCGGCCCTCCCCGCGGCGAGGTCCCGGCACTCCCTCCGCATGGCGGGGCCGAAGGTGACGTAGAGGGTCCCGTTCCCCAGGACGACCCCGGGCTCCCAGGCCTCCATCATCCCGGCGAACGCCTCCTCGCTCGGATCCCCCCCCGGGCCGCCCCGCCCGAAGAGGCCGCCGAGGTCGAGGTGCCAGGCGGGCGGGCCCTCCCCCGGATCGCGGCGCCAGGAGACGGGCGCCTCGCCACCGGTCTCCTGCACCCCGGTCTCCATGAGCGCGGCGAGGAGGACCGAGGAGAGCGGATCGAGATCGAAGGCAAGGACCGTCTCGGTGGCGACCTTCTCCTTCCCGAAGGCCTTCTGCCCGAGCGCGAGCGGCGCCTCCCCGCCCACGGTCATGGACCGCAGGAGGGATTCCCCCATCTCCCCGAGGAGGGCGAGGTCCTTCGGGATGCGGGCGAGGATCTCCTCGGGAGGAGCCGTTCCCGGGCCGCCCGCCTCCTCCAGCAGCCGGCGGAGGCGGGGCCCGTCGCGGGCGAGGGCGTCGATCTCCTTCCAGAGCCTCTTCGCCCGGAGCGCCTCGAAGTCCGCCCCGAAGGCCTTCTCCCGGGCGCCGGGGGCGGCGGGCCGGGGGATCCAGGCCAGGCAGAGGCCGGCCGGGAGCCTCTGCTCCCAGGCGCGCCCCATGGAGGAGAAGTCCCCGAAGGAGGCCGACCACCGGCGCTCCCCGGGGGGACCGGAGGCGGAGAGCGCCATGGGGCCCTCCCCGGGCACCGGGACGAAGGCGCGGGCGAGGAGGGCGTCCATCTCGCCCCCGCTTCCCTCCGCCCCGGGGGCCAACTCCTCGAGCCTCGCCCCCACCTTCGCGCCGCGGCGGGCGAAGAGGGCGAACCGGACCTCCGGCCAGGGGCCGGGGACGCCGGCGGCGAAGGCCTTCTCCGAGGCGAGGGAGGGGGGGCGGGGGGAATCCGCCGTGGCGGCGACGAGGACCTTGAGCCGGTCGAGGGCCCCGTCGAGGACGGTGGGGTCCTCGGCGAGGAAGAGGTGGCCGCCGCCGACGCCGTAGTGGAGGGTCCCGCGCCCCTCGAACTCCTCGAGGAAGACCGGGTACCCGTGGGAGGGCGTGGGCTGGCGGGGCTTCATCCCCGGCCGGGAGCCGAAGCGCTCCCGCAGGCGGGCCACCTCCTCCTCCCCGGGGAGGCGCGCGACGAGGAGGCCCTGGGGGGTGCCCCCCGCCGCCGAGGGGACGAAGCCGAGGGTCGCGTCCCTGCCGAAGGTGCGGAAGAACTCCGCCGCGTCGGGCCGGCGGCCGAGGCGATCGCCGATGGAGGCGCCCGTCTCCTCCCAGGCGCGGACGAGGGAGGCGGCGGGGCCTCCCCCCGGCCCGGCATCGGGGCCGCCGGACAGGAGGGCCCAGGCGGCCGTCGGCTCGATCTTCCTCCAGAGGGATTCCATCTCCGCGAAATCCGCCTCGGTGTCGTGGAGGGAGGCGAAGAGGACGGTGTCCGGGGGGAAGAGGTCGGGGGAGGCGAAGGAGGCGGGCTCCAGGACCCTCGCCTTCTCCTCCTTCGCACGCAGGAGGAGGAAGCCGGCGGCGGCCCCCAGGACGGCGATCCCGGCGACGACGGCGGCGGTCCCTCTACCCATGGCGTCCTCCTTCCCGAGACGATACCGGAACCGGCGGAGGTCCGGGGGATGAGTTCCCGGAACCGGGAGCGGGCGGCGCATCCCCGCGGAGCCGCGCCGGTCGCCCCGGGGAGGCTACCGCACCACGAGGCGACCCTCCCTCGGGGAGCGGGCGTCGAGCGTGACGCGGACGGGGCCCTCCCCCCCGAGGACCAGGGAGTGGACGCCGGTCTCCGAGGGGACGAGGGGGCCGAGGCGGGCCCGCCGCCCCCTCGCGGAGCCGGGCGAGGACAGGTCGGGCCCCGACGGCGGGCGGCAGAGGAGGGGGGCCGCCTCGCCCTCGAAGACGGCGGAGGCCTTCACGACGCCGCCCGCGCAGGCGGCGAAGGGCAGGAGCGCGGGGGCCTCGGCGGCGACCCCCCTCCAGCGGACGCGGCCGGCGGTGGAGAGCCGGAACCGCCCGACGGTCTCCGCCGCGTTGCGCACCTCGAGGAGGTAGGTCCCGTCCCCGGGGGCGGTCCAGGAGAGCCGCGCCGATCCCCGACCGGCGGCCGAGGCGAGGACCTCCCCGCCGGGACCGTCGAGGACGCGCAGCGTCGGGCGCACCCCGCGCACCCCCTTCGCCTTCAGGCGCACCTCCGTCCCCGCCCCGACGAAGCACTCCCCCCCCTCGACGCCGAGCGGACCCAGCCCCCCGTCGAGGACGTCGCCGAGGTCGAGGTCCACGGGAGGGAGGGAGACCGTGAAGGGGGCGGCCGCCGCCCCGTTGTTGTCCCGCACGGGATCGAGGAGCGCGTCCGCCGGGTCCACGAAGACCCCGAGGCGCCAGGAGCCGGGCGGCGTGGAGAGCGGGATGAAGACGTCGATGTCGAGCGTCGTCTCCGCCTTCCCCGCGAGGGAGGGGACCTCGACCGCCCCCACCTCCCCGTCCCCGGCCTTCGCCGGGAGGGAGGCGACGAGGACCGCGGCCACGCGGAAGGGGCCGGCCGGCAGCGCGGAGAGGTTGCGGACCTTCGCCCGGAGGTTCACCGCCGCACCCGCCCCCGGGGTCCCCAGCGTCACCTGGAGGGGCCCCGCGGCGAGGTCCGGCCCCTTCGGCCCGCCGCCGCCGCCGCCGCCCCCCCCGCCCGCCGGGTAGAGGAACACGACGCCGGCCCGGTCGTCGTCGAGGAGCGCGCGCCGCACCACCGACGGATCCCCCCCGGAGTTCATCACGGCGGGGACGGCGTCCTCGTGGAGGAGCCCGAGGACGTGGCCGAGCTCGTGGAGCGCGACGGTCTCCACGTCCGGGTGGGGCCCCGACCCCGAGGTCCCCCAGGCGATGGAGCCGTTGAAGGCGACGTCCCTCTCGACGATGTCCGCCCCGGACTCGAAGGCGAAGGTGACCGCGTAGCCGAAGGGGGGGAGGGAGGGATCGAAGTAGAGGTCGCTGTTCCCGTTCCCGTGGTCCTGCACGTTCGCGGAGGGGCTCGGCCCCCCGTAGACGAACCGGAAGGCGGAGCCGGGGACCGAGGACCAGGTCTGCGTGGCGTTCCGGACGGCCGCCGCCCGGTCCGGGAGCATGGTCCCGTCCACCCAGACGGTGGCGCGGCCCCCGGGCCACCGCTGCGGCTTCCCGCCGGCGTCCACGAACTGGTAGGCCGCGGCCCCCGCCGCGGCCAGGAGGATCGCGCCGAAGGCGAAGGGTGTCCTGCCCCGCATCCCGTCAGGATACCCCGCCCGGCACAAGTTGCCGGGCCCCCCCCCGCCCCCGATGATGATCGGGCGGTCTTCGCACCTCCCCCGCCGCCGGGAGCGCCATGCCAAAGGACAAGGGACTCTACGGGGGCCTCCTGGAGCGGATCTGGCCCGCCTTCCGCCTGGGGCTGGCGGCCTACATCCTCGGGGTGACGGCCTACTACGCCGTGGGCTGCCTCACCGGGATGAACGCCCGCTACGGCAGGGACCTGGCCGACCTCGACGACGACGTCTGGACCCTGCAGCACTGCATCTACGCCGCCGGGATCACCTTCACCACCATCGGGTACGAGGACGAGCTCGGGACGGACGAGGTGAAGGTCTACGTCCACCCGGCCACGGGGCGCCACCACGTCTACAACTCCCACGACGGGCTCGTCCCCCCGCCGGGGGACTACCCGGCCCCGCTGGCGCACCTGACCCTCGTGCGCGACTACTCCCTCCTCACGACCCTCGCGACCGTGTTCATCGCGGTGGTCGGCATGGGGGTGCTCGTCTACGCCGTCTCCGCGGTGACCGCCTTCTTCGTGGAGGGCCAGCACGTGGAGCTCCAGGCCCTCCAGAGGATCCGCGCCCAGGTGGCCCGCATGGAGGGGCACGTCATCATCTGCGGCGCGGGCCCCACGGGCACCCAGGCGGCGGAGAGGTTCTTCGACGCGGCGAGGCCTCCCGTGGTGGTGGAGCAGGACCCCGACCACCTGGCGGAGCTGCGGCGCCTGCACCCCGGCGTCCTCTGGGTCCGCGGGGACCCCACGGACATGGAGGTCCTGCACGACGCCGGGCTCGCGCGCGCGGCGGGCCTCGTCTCCTGCCTCCCCGACGACCGGGACAACCTGGTCGTCGTGGTCACGGCCCGCCAGGAGAACCCCTCGCTCCGGGTCATGAGCCGGGCCGAGAGCCGGGAATCCGCGGAGCGCCTCCGGAGGGCCGGGGCGGAGGAGGTCGTGGCGCCCTCCTTCATCGGGGGCATGCGCATGGCCAGCGAGGCCATCCGGCCCACGGTGGTCCGCTTCCTGGACGGCTTCCTCGGGCAGGAGGAGGAGCGCCACGGGTTCCGGTTCGCCGGGATCCGGGTGGGCCCCGCCTCCCCGCTGCGGGGGCGCACCCTCGACGAGACCCGGTTCGGGGAGACGACGGGGCTCCGGGTGCTGGCCCTCCGCCTCCCCGGCCAGCGCTCCTTCCTCTACAACCCCTCCCCCGACGAGGTGCTCGAGGTCGGCTGCGAGGTCGGGCTCGTGGCCGACGAGGAGGGCCTCGCCCGCGCGCGGGAGCTCCTCGAGGGGAGGACGGCGTGAGCGGCGCCGCCCCCTCCGGGCCCGGGCCCCGGGACCACTACGTCCTGGCCGGCGGGGGGACCACGGCCCGGGTCATCCTCGACGAGATCCTCCGCACGGGGCGGCGCTGCACCGTGGTGGAGAGCCGCCCCGAGGCCTGCGCGTCCCTCCGCGATCTCCTCCCGCCGGAGTGCATCCTCGAGGCCGACGCCACGGAGGAGGAGGCGCTGCGGCGGGCCGGGACCGCCGACGCCCGGGCGGTGCTCGCCACGCTGCAGGACGACAAGCTCAACCTCGTGGTGACGGTGACGGCCCGCCAGATCCGGCCCGGGATCCGGGTCATCGCCCGGGGGAACGACCCGCTCCAGTGGCCGCGCCTGCGCCGGGCCGGGGCCGTCGTGGTCTCCTCCTCCCACATCGGCGGGCGCCGCCTCGCGGCCGCCATGATCCACACGGAGACGACAGTCTTCCTGAACGAGATGCTGACCGCCCCCTCGGAGAAGCCGATCCGGGTCGAGGCGGTGGTGGTGACGGAGGAGAAGCGGGCGGTGGGCAGGACCCTCACCGACCTCGACGTCTTCCGGCACTCCGGCCTCCAGGTCATCGCCCTCTGCCACGGGCCCGAGGGGGAGTTCACCTGCAACCCCGGCGGGAGCGTGCGCCTCGAGGCCGGGGACCGGCTCGTCGTCATCGGGGACTTCGAGCGCGTGAACCGACTCGCCGCCCTCGTGGGGCGCTGGGAGTAGGCGGGGGTCACCCCCGCCGCGCCGGGGGGGCTGTCGGGGAGGGCCCCCGCGCCCTAGAATCGGACCATGGTCCACCCCAACGCCGCCCTCCTCCTCCTGGCCCTGGCCGCCGCCGCGGCGGCCCCCTCCCCTCCCGCCGCGCCCCCTCCCGCGGCGCCGCCTCCCGCCGCGGCGGAGGCCCCCTTCCCCCCGGGCATGTCCTCCGCCACGCTCGAGGGCCTCCGCTGCTCCGTCGTCATGCCCCCGGAGTGGGACCCGGCGAAGGAGCGCTCCCTCGTCGTCATCCTCCACGGGAACGGGGGGACGGAGACCGGCATGGCCGGGTCCCTGCAGTTCCTCGCGGAGCGGGAGTTCGTGGTGGTGGCGCCGAAGTCCCGCGGGCTGGGATGGGACGCGAAGGACGTGGAGGCCGTGAGGCGGATCACGGCGGACCTGAAGAAGCGGCTGAAGGTGGGCCCCGCGCGCCTCCACGCCGCCGGCTTCTCCAACGGCGGATGGAACCTCGCCCCCCTCGCCTTCGACGAGGCCCTGGTCTTCACCTCCGCCTGCTGGATCGCCGCGGGCTACAAGGGGGGCTCCGTGCCGAAGCACGCGAAGAGTGGCATGGGCGTCCTCGCGCTGGCCGGCGAGGAGGACGGGAACCGCCCCCACGCGGAGAAGACGCCGGACCTCCTCGAGGGGAAGGTCCGCTCGGCGATGTGCCGCCTCCAGCCCGGGAAGGGCCACGAGTGGCCCGACGCCCTCATGCCCTTCTACGGCTGGTGGCTCGAGGTCCAGGAGGGCCGCTTCGAGCCGGGCCGCTGCCTCCCCTTCGACTGGGTCGAGGATCCAGCCGCGGGCGCGGCGGCGGCGAAGGAGAGGAAGACGGGGGCCCTCGAGTACTGGTGGTCGGCGAAGTCCGCGGGGGACGCCGCGGCCCGGGCCCTCCAGAACGAGACCCTCCTCGACCCCCTCGTCCAGCGCTTCGGGCGGCAGTGCGCCGCCTGGAAGAGGGACGCGGAAGCGGAGGGGGCCGCGGAGGCCATGGCGGCGGCGAAGGTGAAGGAGGTCCCCGCCGTCGTGGTCTACGATCGGAAGGGGGAGGCCGTGAAGGTCCTCCAGGGGAGGATCACGCCGGCGGCGCTCGCGCAGGCGCTGCGGGCGGTGGCCCCGGACAAGTCGCTCCCGAAGTGACGTCCGCCCGCGGGCGGGGAAGGGGGGAAAGGTGACCTACGCGTCGGTGAAGGAGTTCGTCGCGGACTGGAGGGACGAGTCGGCGAAGACCGCCCTCGTGATGGCGGCCCTCACGGACGCCTCCCTGGAGCGGCGGGTGGGCCCCGAGGATCGGACCCTCGGCCGCATCGCCTGGCACGTCGTCCACACCGTGGGGGAGATGATGTCGAGGACCGGCCTCCCGGTGGAGGTCCTCCCGGAGAAGGTGCCCGCCTCCGCCGCCGCCATCGCGGCGGCCCAGCGGAAGGCGGCCGAGGGGCTCGCGACGGCCGTGGAGGGGGCCTGGAAGGACGCCGACCTCCTCCTCGAGGACGACATGTACGGGATGCGGTGGAAGCGGGGCATGACCGTCGGCGGCCTCATCGCCCACGAGATCCACCACAGGGGCCAGATGACCGTCCTCATGCGCCAGGCGGGGCTGCGGGTGCCGGGGGTCTACGGCCCGGCCCGCGAGGAGTGGGCCGGCTTCGGGATGCCCGCGCCGGAGGTCTAGGGTGCGGGCGGTCCTCCTCCTCCTCGCGCTCCTCCCCTCCGCCCTCCTCCCCCCCGGCCCCGCCCGGGCGGCCGGGGCCCCCTCCCCCGCCGAGGAGAAGGCCCGGCGGGAGGCCGCCGCCCTGGTCCTGGAGTTCGCCTCCTGGTGCTCGGCGAACGGCGCCAAGGCGGCGGGGACCGCCGCCCTGGAGGAGGCCCGCGACCTCGACCGCCTGCACGGGGACATCCCCGGGCTGGAGCGGGCCCTGGCGGCGCTGCCCGGGGAGGGGCCCGGCGGGGCCGCGGCGGCGAAGCGGCGGGAGGAGGCCGGCAAGGGGATCGCGAGGGTCTACGACCGCCTCGCGGCGATGAAGCACGAGGCCGCCGACGATGCCCGGTTCCGGGAGTACGGGGCCCGGGCCCTGCGGTGGGAGCCCTCCGAGGCGCGGGTGAAGCGGGCGCTGGCGGCGGTCGAGGAGGCGGGGACCGCCCGGCCCGAGGAGGCCGGCATCCTCCTGAGGGCGGTGAAGGCGGCCGACCCGGAGGGCGCCGCGAAGGGCCGCTTCGACGCGCTGGAGGCGCGCCTCGCGCAGAAGGACGTCCTCCTCCTCGGCTCCCCCACCCACCCGCTCATGGCCTTCGTCTCCCTCCCGAGGGAGTGGAGGAAGGGGAGGGAGCACCCGGTCCTCGTGGCGGTGGACGGCGCGGGGTGCGGGTTCCTCGGCTGCGCCCGGGGCTTCGCCGCGGCGAGGGGGTCGCGCCCGCTCATCGTCGTCTCTCCGATGACGCTGTCCAACACCAACGATCTCGACCCGGCGAAGTACCCCGCCTACGACCCCGCCCTCCTCCGGGAGTGGGCGGGGAGGCGCATCGAGTTCGACGGGAAGGGGATGGACGCGCTCCTGGCCGAGGTGCGGCGGAAGTTCGGCGGCGAGGAGAGGGTCTTCGTCACCGGCTTCAGCGGCGGGGGGAACTGGTGCTACTACAAGGTCCTCACCGACCCCGCCGGCGTCCGCGGCGCGGCCCCCGCCTGCGCCAACTTCGCGGGCTACGGCGTCCAGGAGTCGCCGGGGGCCGGGGAGGGGGGAGGGCCGCCCGTCCACATCCTCACGGGGGAGAAGGACGAGCACCGCGACTTCACCTTCGGGAGGAGGGACTCCCCCGGCATCGAGCCCCAGACCGACGCCGCCGTCGCGGCGCTGGAGGGGAAGGGCTTCACGAACCTCCGCCGCACCATGGTGAAGGGGGCGGGCCACTCCCCCCTCCGGGAGCAGGTCCTCGCCTTCGTGGACGAGGTGCTGGCGGGGAAGCCGGGGCGCTGAGGGGCCGGCGCGGGGCGGCTACCGGGGGTTGAGGACCTCCAGCGCCTTGCGGAGCCCCTCGTCCTCCGGGTGGCGGCGGATCCCGTCCTCCAGCGCCGCGCGCTGCTTCTCCGGGTTCCCGGCCCTCTTGTAGAGGCCGGAGAGCTCCAGGTAGACCTGGGACTGGCGGGCCTCCACGGGCCCGGCCTCCTGCTGGCGGCGCAGGGTCTCGAACTCCCGGATCGCGTCGGGGCCCTTGTTCAGGAAGTCGGGGTAGCGGGCCCAGGAGGAGGCCAGCGAGTTCCTCGCCTCCCAGTGGCGGTCGTCCCGGGCGAGGACCTCCTTCCACTGCACCTCGGCCTTGGAGGCCCAGACCCCCATCTCGGGGCCGGGGGGGACGGTGAAGAGCCGCGCGATGTAGTTGCGCGAGAGCTCCATGCGGCCCGGGATGTCCTCCGGGGAGCCCGCGACGGCGGCCTCCATCTCCGCGATGACGGAGTCGAGGAAGCCCTCCCTCTTCGCGTACTCCCAGAACCTCTGCTGGTCCTCCCCGTCGAGCTCGTTCCTGAAGAACTGGTCCCGCAGGCGCTTGAACTCCGCGACCTGGGCGGGATCGGCGGCCGGCTTCCGCGCCGCCGCCCCCTCGGGGTCGAGGCCGG
>JAKLKS010000469.1:264-678 GCA_023150535.1 Planctomycetota bacterium | reverse complement strand
CGGGGGAGGCGCGCCGGGGGGGCGGGCGGGAGGCGGACGACGGGGCAGGTCCAGCACGCTGGGGCCCAGGGCCGGTCCGGGGGAGAGGATCGCCGCGCGTTCCAACACGTTGGAGAGCTCCCGGATGTTGCCGGGCCAGTCGTAGGTGCCGAGGTGCCGGAGCCCCTCGTCGGTGACGAAGGCCCGCCGCCCCGTGCCCCGCGCCCTCTCCTCCAGCAGGGCGGCGCACAGCAGGGGGAGGTCCGACAGGCGCTCCCGCAGCGGGGGGAGGCGCAGGGGGAACACCCCGAGCCGGTAGTAGAGGTCCGCGCGGAAGGCGCCGCGCGCGACCATGGCCTCGAGGTCCCGGTGCGTCGCGGCGAGGATCCGCACGTCCACCGGGATCCGGTCGGTCCCGCCGACGCGGCGCACCTC
>JAKLKS010000469.1:0-254 GCA_023150535.1 Planctomycetota bacterium | reverse complement strand
GCGGCCGTCCTTGACGGCCCTCTCCAGGTCCACGTGGGTCGCCGCCACCACCCGCACGTCCACCTTCACCTCGCGGTCGCTCCCCACCGGCTCCAGCCGCCCCTCCTGCAGGACCCGCAGCAGCTTGGCCTGGAGCTCCAGGGGCAGCTCCCCCACCTCGTCCAGGAGCAGGGTGCCCCCGTTGGCGAGCTGGAACCGCCCCGCCCGGGCGCTGGCCGCGCCGGTGAAGGCCCCCTTCACGTGGCCGAACAGCT
>JAKLKS010000468.1:289-686 GCA_023150535.1 Planctomycetota bacterium | reverse complement strand
GAGGGCGCCGTCGCGCGCGCGTACCGGCGGGGCATGGGGTTCTTCCTCGACCGGCGGTGGGCGCGCTGGGCGCTGCTCGGGGCGATCCTCGCGGGCCTCGGGCTCTCGGGCGGGATCGCGCTCACGGGAGCCGTGCCGCTCAAGATGCTCCCGTACGACAACAAGAGCGAGCTGCAGCTGGTCCTCGACCTCCCCGAGGGATCGACGCTCGAGGCCACGGACAAGGCGGTCGCCGGTTTCGAGCGCTACCTCGCCACGGTGCCCGAGGTGACCGACTACGAATCCTACGTCGGCGTCCCGAGCCCGATCGACTTCAACGGCCTCGTGCGCCACTATTCCTTCCGCAGGGCGGAGAACCTCGCCGACATCCGGGTGAACCTCGTGAAGAAGGGGCGCC
>JAKLKS010000468.1:0-279 GCA_023150535.1 Planctomycetota bacterium | reverse complement strand
TCGCGGCGGGCGCGGGCGCGCGGCTGAAGATCGTCGAAGTCCCCCCCGGCCCCCCTGTTCTCGCCACGCTGGTCGCTGAGGTCCGCGGCAGCGCGTCGACCTCCTACGGGGACCTCGTCGCCGCCGCGCGCGAGCTCGAGCGCCGCCTCGCCTCCGAGGAGGGCGTCGTCGACACCGACACGATGGCGGACGAGCCGCACGACCGGCTCGAGTACCGCCTCGACAAGGAGAAGGCCGCGCTCCACGGCGTCGACACCGTCGACGTCGCGCGCACGCTCG
>JAKLKS010000467.1 GCA_023150535.1 Planctomycetota bacterium | reverse complement strand
CAACTTCCTGCGCGACCTCGGCGTCGACATCCGCGGAACGGGCGGCTCGAACGGCGGCCCGCTGGCCGTGCTCGACGACGTGACGAACGGCCTCGTGAACAACGCGTCGGCCGGGTTCGACAACAGCGGCCCCGGCGTCGGCGGCGGCGGCGCGGCGCTGTCCCCCTCGAGCGGCATCTACTTCAACGACGGCAGCGACGGCGACTTCCGCGGCCGCACGGAGAACATCTTCACGAACCCGCTCGGCAACGTGCTCTCGGCCCTCGGCGGCGGCACGTTCGCGATGACCTACCTCGACGACATCGCGCTGACCGTCATCGTCCGCGCGACGGAGAAGACGGCGCGGGCCCGCGAGCTGACGGCCCCGAGCCTCACGGTCTACAACACCCAGCGCGCGAACATCACGGTCGTCAACCAGATCAGCTTCATCGAGGACTTCGACGTCGAGGTCGCGCAGACCGCGTTCATCGCCGACCCGGTGATCGGCGTCATCCAGGACGGCCTCACGCTCGACGTGCGGCCGACGGTCAGCAACGACCGCCAGTTCATCACGCTGGAGCTGCGGCCGACGATCGCGGACGTCGTCACGCCGATCGAGACCTTCCAGACCCTCCTCGGCGCGGCCATCGCGCTCGGCGCCGCGCAGAACCCGGTGACGATCCAGCTCCCCGAGCTGGACCTGAAGGTGGCCGA
>JAKLKS010000466.1 GCA_023150535.1 Planctomycetota bacterium | reverse complement strand
ACGGGATGTTCCTCGAGTTCGGGACGAGCCGCCAGCCGCCCCGGCGATTCCTGACGCCGGCCTTTGAGATCCGGAAGGAGGACGCGGTCCGGCTCATCGGCGAGGAACTCTGGAAGAGCCTCGCCGCGGCCGCGCGCCGCCTCTCTCGGCAGGCGGAGAGGGGCACACTGACGAACCGGGCCCGCGAGGCGCTCCTCCCGTGACCACGCTCGGCCAGTACCTGCGGCGGCTTCTCGTCGAGGACCCGGGCGTCGCGGCGCTCGCCGCGGGGCGGGTCTACACGGAGGTCCTCCCGCAGGCGCCGAAGGTGCCGGCGGTCGGCTCCCTGCCGTCGTGTTCACCGAAGTCTCCGCGGAGGAGGACTACGCACTCGACGGCCCCACGGGCGTCCGCACCCTCCGCTTCCAGGTGGACTCCTGGGCCGCGAAGCGCGAGGAGGCGACCGCCCTCGGCCTCGCCGTCCGCGCGGCGCTCTCGGGGCACTCCAGTGCTGCGGCGGGCCTCGCCGTCCAGGGCGTGTTCCTTCTCGCTGAACGGTGGGAGTTTGAAGCGGAGACCGGCCTCTACCGGACGATCCAGGACTACGAGTCCTGGTCATCGTAGGGGTCGTCCCGCTCCCAGCGCCGGTGCCGATGGCGCCGCTTCCTCGCGGGCGCCCGCCTGACCCCGGGGCCGGACCGCCACACCGTCTTCACGAACCAGACCCC
>JAKLKS010000465.1 GCA_023150535.1 Planctomycetota bacterium | reverse complement strand
CATCCCACTGGCCGACCAGATCGCAGAGGTGATGAACACCGGTCGCAGCAACGAGATCGACGCCGCCCGGGACGCGCGCATCTTCCACGTCACCGTTTACCCGGTGCCCGGCGAGCCACCGCGGGTCGTGGTGTACGCCAGCGACGTGACCGACAAGGTGGCCGCCGATGCCATGCTGCGCAACGAGCGCGAGCAGCTCGCCGCCTCCCTCGCCCACCAGCGGGAGCTCAACCGCAAACTCGAGGAAGCCCAGAACCAGCTCCTCCAGTCCGAGAAGATGGCCTCCCTCGGCCAGCTCGCCGCCGGCGTCGCCCACGAGCTCAACAACCCCATCGGCTTCGTGCGTTCCAACGTGTCGACGCTGAAGGGCTACCTCGACAGCCTGTTCGGCATCATCCAGGCCTACGACCAGCAGGCCGCCGACACCATGCCGCCGGAAGCCCGCGCCGCGGTCGCCGCCATCAAGCAGCGCGAAGACTTCGACTTCCTCCACGAAGACATCTTCCAGCTGCTGGCCGAATCCCAGGACGGCCTGACCCGCGTCCAGGACATCGTCCAGAACCTCAAGGACTTCTCGCGGGTCGGCGAGTCCGGCTTCGGCTGGGCCGACCTCCACGCCTGCCTGGATTCCACCCTCAACATCATCTGGAACGAGCTCAAGTACAAGTGCACCGTGGTCAAGCACTACGACCCCAGCCTGCCCCAGGTGTAC
>JAKLKS010000464.1 GCA_023150535.1 Planctomycetota bacterium | reverse complement strand
CGGCATCGACGCCATCGCGCTGGTCCCCTGAGCCCCCCGATGGACACCCCGATCCCCCTCGTCTCCGATCCCGAGGTCCTGGCCGATCCCGTCGCCGCCGAGGACCGCTACCAGCTCCCCACGTACGCCCACCTGCCCCTGGTCCTGGTCCGGGGCGAGGGATCCCGGGTCTGGGACGTGGCGGGCCGCGCCTACTGGGACTTCTACGGAGGGCACGCCGTCGCCCTGCTGGGCCACGGGCACCCCCGGCTGGTGGAGGCCATCGCCCGGGCCCTCACCTTCTACTCGAACCAGGTCTACTGCCCGGTGCGTGCCGCGGCGGCGAAGGCCATCGTGTCGTTCGCCCCCTCCCACCTGCGCCGGGTGTTCTTCTGCAACTCCGGCGCGGAGGCCAACGAGGTCGCCCTGAAGCTGGCCCGGGGCGCCACCGGGCGGACCCTGGTGGTGGCGATGGACGGCGGCTTCCACGGCCGGACCGCCGGGGCCCTGTCGGTCACCGGGATCCCCCGCTACCGGGACGCCTTCCCCCCCGGCCTCGGGCACGCCCGGTTCGTGCCCTTCGGTGACCTGGACGCCGCCGCCTCCGCCATCGACGGCGACGTGGCGGCGGTGATCCTGGAGCCGATCCAGTCCATGGCGGGCGTGGTGGCCGCCCCACCCGCCTTCTACCGCGGGCTGCGGGAGCTGTGCGACCGGGCCGGGGCGAAGCTGGTCTTCGAC
>JAKLKS010000463.1 GCA_023150535.1 Planctomycetota bacterium | reverse complement strand
GCCGCTGTCGGCCAGCCGCGGGTCGAAGCGGAACAGCGGCCAGTGGCCGGTCTTGACTGCCATCTCCTGCTGGCGCTGGTTGTAGAGCATGTCGACGCCGTGGGCGATGCACGGGCTGTAGGCGACGATCAGCGAGGGGCCGTCGTGGCTCTCGGCCTCGTGGAAGGCCCTGAGGGTATGCACGTCCTTGGCGCCGTAGGCCACCGTGGCCACATACACGTGGCCGTAGTCGGAGGCGATGCGGGCCAGGTCTTTCTTGGCGGTGGTCTTGCCGCCCGCCGAGAACTTGGCCACCGCGCCCACCGGGGTTGCTTTGGAAGTCTGGCCGCCGGTGTTGGAATACACCTCGGTGTCGAGCACCAGGATGTTCACGTCGTAGGACAGGGCCAGCACGTGGTCGAGGCCGCCGTAGCCGATGTCGTAGGCCCAGCCGTCGCCGCCGATGATCCACACCGAGCGGCGGATCAGCCATTCGGCCAGCGAGGCGAGCTCCTGGGCCCGGGCGTGGCGGCTGCCGGCGAGCTTCTGCAGCAGCAGCGCGACCCGCTCGCGCTGGGCGCGGATGCCGGTTTCGGCGCGCTGATCGGCGCTGACGAGGGCGGTGGCGAAGTCGGCGCCGATCTCGTCACTCATCTCCTTGACCAGGGTCTGGGCGTAGCGCATCAGCTGGTCGGCGGCGAGGCGCATGCCCAGGCCGAACTCGGCGTTGTCCTCGAACAGCGAGT
>JAKLKS010000462.1 GCA_023150535.1 Planctomycetota bacterium | reverse complement strand
TTATTGACTGGTCGCTGGCCAACCGGTTCCTGGTGTTCTGCGGACTTCTCCTGGCGATCGCCTGGGGCACCAAGGCTCTCTACACCACGCCGGTCGACGCCATTCCCGATCTCTCCGAGAATCAAGTCATCGTCTTCGCCGATTGGCCTGGACGCTCGCCCCAGGAGGTGGAGGACCAGGTCACCTACCCGCTCTCCGTCAATCTCCAGGGCCTCGCCGGTGTCAAAACCGTGCGCGCCCTCTCGATGTTCGGCTTCTCTCTGGTCACCGTCATCTTCGAGGACCGGATCGACAACTACTTCGCGCGCGCCCGCGTCCTTGAGCGACTCAATTACCTCGGCAGCCTCATGCCCGAGGGTGTCATTCCGTTGCTGGGTCCCGACGCCACCGGGCTGGGATGGGTCTACCAGTATTACCTCGAGGTCGATCCGGAGCGATCCACCCAGGGCGGGTACGACCTCGGCGAATTGCGGGCGCTCCAGGACTGGTTCATCCGGTACCAACTCCAATCCGTCGCCGGGGTCGCCGAAGTCGCCAGTCTCGGCGGTTTCGTGAAGCAGTACCAAATCGAGGTCTCCTCCACCAAAATGCGAGCGGCGGGTGTGATGCTCAAGGACGTCCTCGACGCCGTCGCGAACAACAACCTCAACGTCGGCGGAGGCAACATCACCTCGGCCGGAGAACTCCAACTCGTCCACGGCGTGAGCCTCGCCACCACGATCGAGGAG
>JAKLKS010000461.1 GCA_023150535.1 Planctomycetota bacterium | reverse complement strand
CGCGGCGCACGAGGCGCGGGAGCGCGCCGAGGCGGCGCTCGCACAGGCGCAGAAGCTCGAGGCGATCGGACAGCTCGCGAGCGGCGTCGCCCACGACTTCAACAACCTGCTCAGCGTCATCGGCACGTCGGCCGAGCTGGCGCTGCGCGACGCCGAGGCGGGCAAGGTGCCGCTGCTCGACGACCTCCAGCAGATCAAGCTCGCGAGCCAGCGCGCCGCGCTCCTCACGCGCCAGCTCCTCGCGTTCAGCCGGCGGCAGGTGTTGGAGGTGGAGGTCGTCGACGTTCGCCGCCTCGCGCTCGACCTCGAGAAGCTGCTGCGGCGGTTGTTGCCCGAGAACATCTCGCTGCGCCTCTCCCTCGAGAACGACGCAGTCCCGGTGATGGCCGATCCGGGTCAGCTCGAGCAGGTGATCGTGAACCTCGTCGTCAACGCGCGGGACGCCGTCGGCGTGCGCGGGAAGATCGAGCTCCGCGTCGCCCGCGTCGAGGTCGCCGCGGACGACGCGCGATGCGCGAGCGGGATGGCCCCCGGCGCGTATGCTTCGCTCGCCGTGTCCGACGACGGCTGCGGCATGAGTGAAGAGCTCCAGAGCCGGATCTTCGAGCCCTTCTTCACGACGAAAGCGCCGGGCAAGGGCACGGGCCTCGGGCTCTCGACGGTGTATGGCATCGTCGAGCAGAGCGGCGGGGGTCTGGAGGTCCGGTCCGCGCCGGGCCTGGGGGCGTCC
>JAKLKS010000460.1 GCA_023150535.1 Planctomycetota bacterium | reverse complement strand
CGGAGCTGCTGGAGTCGGAGCTGTTCGGGCACGTGAAGGGGGCGTTCACCAGCGCCCACGCCGCCCGCCAGGGGCGGTTCGCCCTCGCAGACAAGGGCACCCTGGTGCTGGACGAGATCGGCGAGATGCCCATGGCGATGCAGGTCAAGCTCCTGCGGGCCCTCCAGGAGGGGGTGATCGAGCCCGTTGGCGCGAGCCGCCCCGTGCCCGTGGACGTGCGGATCGTCGCCATGACCCACCGGGACCTCAAGGCCGAGGTGGCGGCGGGCCGGTTCCGCGAGGACCTCTACTTCCGCCTCAACGTGATCCCCATCGAGGTGCCGCCCCTGCGGGCGAGGGCCGAGGACTTCGACGACCTCGTCCGCCACTTTGGCCGGCAGATCGCCGCCCGCAACGGCCTCGCCGTCCGCGGGATCGGGAGGGAGGGGCTGGCGGCGCTGCGGAGCTACGGGTGGCCCGGGAACATCCGGGAGCTCCACAACAAGCTGGAGCACGTCATGACCCTGGCTGCGGGCTCGGTGATCCAGGTCTCCGACATCCCCTGGCAGCTCCGGGAGCCGCGGCCGTCCCGGGGGGCGTCCCTCCCCGAGGACTTCCGGATCCCCAGCGAAGGGCTCGACTTCTACGGCGCCCGGGACCGCTTCGAGACCCGGCTGCTGCTGGGGGCCCTGGACCGTTGCGGGTGGAACAAGAACCAGGCGGCCCAGCTCCTGCGGATGAAGCGGACCACCC